>MDJM01000038.1 GCA_001994995.1 Candidatus Parepulonipiscium sp. PG-Nuni2H_MBin01
TCTATTTAAATCTAGCGCATGTGATGAAACTTCCATCATTGTCGTATCTACCCCTTCTTCTAACATCCTATTAAAGAGAGCTTGTAAATCAACCGCTTCTGGCGTAGTTCTCTCAGTTTGCAAAATTGTTTTGCCTATACGGTTTTCTATAGTTCCAATTACGCCCACCTTATGATTATAAGCCTCTAATATTTGTGCTAAAATATACGTTGTGCTAGTTTTACCGTTTGTTCCTGTAACTCCCACTAAGTTTAATTTAGCTGATGGGTTGTTGTAGAAGTTATTAGCTAATTGTGCCATTACTTTACGCGTGCTTTTCACTTTGATAATAGTAAGTCCTTCTGCCTTTTTCGTTTCATCTTGCACCACAACCGTTTTTGCCCCATTTGCTATTGCTGATGGGATAAAATTGTGTCCGTCAATTGTATAACCTTTAATGGCTAGAAATAACCCTTCGTTTGTTTTAATTCGCGAATCATAAATTATCTCATCCACGCTCTGCTCAAGTGTACCATCAATTAGTTCATAGTCTACACCGGTTAATAATTCCTTTAATTTCATAAAAACCTCCTAAATTTTTGAAATATCCATCAACCATATTATAGCACAGAAGAAGTTAGGTATACAAAATAAATTTAAAACTTTTGGCTTATGTGTACAAAATTACTTTACTTGTTTTATTAATAGTGTCTCCCTCTGCTGGGAATTGGTCTATTACAGTGTCCCCTTCTCCCTCAAATTCTAACAACACTCCTTCTGAGTATAGTAATGCCTTCACCTCTTGCACAGTTAAACCAATTAAATTTGGCACAGTGTAAGTCTGAGTTTCTAACATTTCTAGCTCTGCTGGTGTGTATTCTGGCTCTATACCTAAGTATGGTAACGCGTTTGCTAGTACCTCTTTCATTACCGGGCCTGCAACGCTCCCTCCATAATATACGCCCTGAGGCTCGTCAATTAGTACTATACCTATTACTTGTGGGTTTTCAGCAGGTGCAAACGCCACAAACGATGCAATGTATTTTCCAGAACCACGTGGTAATTTTTGTGAAGTTGCTGTTTTACCACCAATTCTATATCCTGGGATGTAACTCTTATTACCTGTTCCTTCTGATACCACGCTTTCTAGTATTATCTGCATTTCGCGGCTTACTTCTGGTGATATTATTTGTTCACCTTGCTTGTACTCAAATTCTTCTATAATGTTTCCATCATTGTCAATTATGTACTTACCAAAGTGTGGTGTAATTTCATAACCGCCATTGATTACTGCTGATGCTGCACTTAGTAACTGTATTGGTGTAATTTGGAATGATTGTCCAAAAGATACTGTAGCTAATTCTACTGGTCCAATGTTATCTACTTTATGCATAATCCCTGATGCTTCACCTGGTAAATCTATGCCTGTCTTTGTCATAAATCCAAATGTAGACATATATTCATAAAATTTAACTGCTCCTACATCTTCTCCAATTAACATAAATACTGGGTTACATGAGTTTTGCACCCCTTGCGTAAATGTTTGCTGTCCATGTGGATTTGCACTTCTCCAACATTTAATTTTTACCCCTTCTACAACGTGAAAACCATTACATGAAAATGGTGTTGTTGGAGTTATAATATTTTCTTCTAACCCTATTGCTGATGTGAAAATCTTAAATGTTGAACCTGGTTCATAAGTATCTGTTACCGCAAAGTTTCTCCACATCTGATTTAATTCAGTTTGCTTAGTAGCCGCATCTAGCGTACTCCAGATAGCTGCCATTTCTGGGTCATTTACTATAAACGGGTCATTTAAATCAAAAGTAGGGCTGTTTGCCATAGCATAAATCTCTCCATTTTGTGGGTTCATTAAAATAATTGTACCACCAGCCGCCTGCTTCTCTGCTACTACACTATCAATTGCTTGCTGTGCATACTCTTGTAGTGTTACATCTAAAGTTGTAACTAAGTGATTTCCGTCAATTGGCTCAATCCTTACCTCAGCCTCATCTTCTCTTCTCTCACCTCGTCCATTTGTCTCCATTAGTATTGTACCTGCTGTACCTTTTAGATATGACTCATACTTTACTTCTAGCCCAATAATCCCTTGATTATCTGCCCCAACAAAGCCTATTACATGCGCTGCTAAGTCTTCATATGGATAATATCTATCAGAGTCTTCATCTACCTTTACCCCAGGTAAGTTCATTTGTCTTATTACATCTGCTACCTCTTTGTCCACTTTTGTAGCAATCCTTTGGAACGCCACTTGTTTAGTAACATTTGTATACACTGTGTCATAGTTTAACTCCAAAATCTCGGATAATACTGTTGCCACTTGAATCGGGTCTTCCACTTGCGCCTTCACTACACCTATTGTAAATACTGATGCACTTGTAGCTATTACCTCTCCATTAACATCTAGTATATCCCCTCTTGTGGGAGAAATACTCCTATCCCTGGTGTGCTGGTCAAATGCCCTCTCTTGCAGCAATGTTCCCTCTACAACTTGTACATATGCTAGCCGAAACATCATAGCAACTAGTCCTATTGTAAACATTGCGAGTACAGTCAAAATCCTTCGTTTAATTTTAACTGGTGTTTTGTCCATAAATTAACTCCTCCTTAGAAATATATTTACATATAGTTTATTTCTAAGAAGGAGTCTTTATACCTTTCTAAAACAGTTTGTACAAATATTTTTAATTTTTATATAACTCGAATACTTTGTCTTGTCCCATTCTGCTTTGTCTGAGACGGTTTTTTATATTACATTTATTTTTATTTTAGTACACTTGGCCATTTAGTTTATTAGGTTTACTTTACCTTTATGCACTTTAGTTATTTATCATAAAGTTTAATAGCTTTATAATAACTTTATAATAGCTAGCAAAACTTTTTTAATCTGTAATTACAAAAACATAAAGACATAATTATTATTCTATCGTTTCTACTATTACTTTTGCGCCCCTATCTAAATAAGCTCCCTCGTCTGGTATCTGATTAACAATTTGTCCCTCCGCTTGTGCTTCAATTTCCAACTCACCACTAACTAAATCCCTTGCCTTTTGTGTAGTCAAGTCTATTAAATTCGGCACTTTTACTAAGTCTGTTGGCGTGTCACTCTCTAAGTATAGTGTGATTTTACTTGCCATTGGTAGCATTGTGTTTGCAGGCGGGTACTGGCCTACTACTAGCTGTCCGCCGCCTCTTAATATATACTCTAGAGAGCTTAAACTAATATTTTCTATCGCAGTATATATATCTTGTCCCGCAAAATTAGGAACCTTAATCATCATTGCTTGCTCCATCAAATCGCCTTTTATACCTAAATATGGTAACACGTGGGTCATAATGCTGCTAAACGCTTTACCTGGTCCTCCAACTACTTCCTGACCTTCATCCATTAATACTATTGCTATTACTTCTGGATTGCTAATAGGCGCATATCCTACAAATGATAAAATCTCCACACCCGATTCTCTAGGATAACCTTTTTCCGCTGTCCCTGTCTTTCCTGCTACTCTATACCCTGCTACTGTTGCCGAGCCTCCCGTTCCTTCTAACACTACACTTTCTAAATACCCCGCCATCAAAGCCGAAGTCTCATTTGATATTACTTGTCTTTTTATATTTGGTAATCTCTCATACAAAACTAAATTGCTATCTCCTATCACTTTAGACACCACATATGGCTCCACCACATAACCACCGTTAATTAACGCCGAAAATCCTGCCATTAACTGCACTGTCGTCATTGTAAACGTTTGCCCCATAGATGATGTAGCTTTTTCTACCGGGCCTAGGCTATTTAACGAATGTATAATCCCCCCTACTTCACCCGTTAAATCAATCCCTGTTGGCTGGCTAAGCCCATATGCTAACATTGCATTATAAAACACATCATTAGGTATTTGCTCTGCTATTGCAATAACCCCTGGATTACAAGAATTAGCCAACACCTGCTGTGCATTTTGAACTCCATGCCCTGTCGTCTTCCAACACCTAATAGTCTCACCTGCAACCACTCTATACCCCGGGCAATCCACTTGAAACTTATCCACATCCAAATATCCTGCATCAATCGCTGTTGCCACCATCAGCGGCTTAAACGTCGAACCCGGCTCATACGGCTTTTGAGTATTAAAATTTTTCCATGCTTCATATAACATTTGCGTTTTCTCCTCATTTGCCATTTGCAACCACTCATCCCCCATCTGCTGCGATAAATCCGAATATGTTGCTGGATTAAATGTGGGGTATGAATACATTGCATAAACCTCACCCGTATTGGGGTTCATTACTATCGCCGCAGCATTCACTGGATTAGCCTCTTCCACATACGATTTCATTTCACTCTCTACTACTTGCTGGATTATTTCATCAATTGTTAATATAACTGTTCCACCGTTAATTGGCGCTGTACTTTGCGTAAGTAACAAATCTCCAGATTGTAACGATGTAAACACTCTACCAGCTTCTCCTACTAAATAGTTATTATAGTACTGCTCAACCCCATACTGACCTTGATTATTAGCATTATAAAATCCAATCACCTGCGCCGCAAACTCACCTCTTGGATAACTCCTTACAAACGTCTGCTCAAAAGATACACCAGCAAGTTTTAGCTGTGATAACTCCTCATACTGCGCCACACTTATATTTTTACGAAATATTCTATAACTAAGTTGTGGACTAGCGTTAACCCAATCTGCAATTTCTATTATATCCATATTCATATACCTAGATAACTGAATATACGTCTTTTCCCTACGTTCTTTCGTTGTATCATTAAGCAATGTTTTAGGATTTAATATAACATTGTAACTTAATTGGCTAGTAGCTATAGTTTTATCATTTCTATCTACTATATCTCCTCTTAACGGGTCAATAAACGCATCTTTTGACACTATTGTTCTTAATACTGCTAACTCATATTGTGTACTTTTAAAATAATACAAATACAACGCTCTTAGCCCAAATATACCCATTATTATTAAATATATTAGCTCAAATACTGCTATTCGGTATTCTAATCTAGCTCTTAATTTTCTATATTTTTCGCTCACCTTATCTAGTTCCTTTTGCTATTTTTAGTATACACATTAGTATACATTTGATGGCGCTAGTTTATACGTATTTAGTAGTGCTACTTACCATATGTAGTATAATTTTCCTGTGGAACATCTATATATATAATTTGGTGTGGCAGTGGCTTTACCATATTAAGTTGCTCAATCGCTTGCTGCTCTATATAATCTAAATCCAAATTCGTGGTAATTACCGACTGTAAAGTGTTCACTTTACTTTTAGTTGTCTGTAACTGCTGATTTAACGCTTCCACCTCAAGTTGCGCCATCATAAGATTTGTTACCATGGTTAAGTATATAGCTGCACTTATCGTTAACATAGACACACAAAGCACCGAAACTACGAGCGGTTTGTTAACTCTCGCTCGTGTCTGTTGTCTCGGTGCTTCTTGTGGTTGCTTTATTACCGTTTCTTGCTCTACCTCTTCTATTTTATATGCATTTGATCCATATTGGTATCTCATATAAAATCCCCCCTTTATTGCTATTTAAGCAATTTTCTCTATTATTCTTAACTTTGCACTCCGTGCTCTAGGATTAGTTTCAATCTCTTTATCTGTTGGTAATATCGGCTTTCTAGTTACTACTTTTACCGAAGCTACATTACCGCAACTACATATTGGCACAATAGGTGGACATATACATGGACTTTCTAATTCTCTAAATGTATGTTTAACTATTCTATCTTCTAACGAATGAAATGTAATTATACATAACCTTCCACCTACATTTAACCTATTTACAGCAGCCTTAATAGTTGGCGCAATTATATCTAGCTCTCTATTTACTTCTATCCTTATTGCTTGAAACGTTCTTTTTGCAGGGTGAGACCCTTCTCTTCTGGCACTTTGTGGTATCGCATTTTTTATAACTTCTACCAATTCATATGTCGTATTTAACGGCCTTCTATCCACTATAAACTTTGCAATACGCTTAGCCCACTTCTCTTCACCATACGATTTTATAATTAATGCTAGCTTGTCCTCTTCATATCCATTTACTACATCATATGCACTTAAATCACTATCCTGATTCATTCGCATATCTAACGTAGCATCATGCATATAGGAGAAACCTCGGCTTGCCTCATCTAGTTGGTGTGACGATACTCCTAAGTCCATTAATATCCCGTCTACTTCCATATCTAATACGCTTTCTATATACTCAAAGTTACTCTTTATTATAGTAACCTTAGGTACAACACCTGCTAAGCGCTGCTTTGATACCATAATAGCATTATCATCTTGGTCTATACCTACAAACTGTCCCTCTTTAGATAAGTGACTGCAGATACTAAATGCATGCCCTGCTCCTCCTAATGTTGCGTCTACATATATTCCATTTGGCATTATATTTAAGCCATTTATACATTCGTTTAGTAATACTGATACGTGTTCAAATTCCATATTTCTTTCCTTATTAATAATATATTTAAGTATTATTGTTGATAATACTGCCTTATTAAGTCATCTAACTGACAACTCAGTTTATAAATTTCATCCATATTATCGCTAAGACTATCCGCCTTTTCAATTAAATAATTTAAATCTGCACGTACATTTGCGATATTTGTTGAAATATTATTCATTGTATCAGCCCTTTCCTACTTCATTTCTATAAGTTGTATTATAAGGCTTTTCATGGAAAAAAGCAACTTATAATTCTTTTATAACTTTATGCATCTAACTTATAGGCGCTGAGTTAGACTTACTTTTATAGCATAATATAAACCCTATTATTCCTATGATTACTGAAATTACTGCTACAATTTGCGACGCTGCAATCCCATTTATCATTAGTTGGTCTGTTCTTAATCCTTCTATCCAAAAACGCCCTATACCGTAGCCTAATATATATAGAAAGAATATTTCGCCATGTCCCTTTTTATACTTGTAGTAAATTAGTAGTAAAATTAACAATATGATGTTCCATGTAGATTCATAAAAAAATGTAGGGTGAACTTGAATGTACTCTGTTCCATCTAACAAAACTATATTAGCTAATATATTCGGTGTTAATGTATGCGCTGCCTGGTCCTTTATTATACACATTGCAAATAAGCTATCTGTATAATCTCCATAAGCTTCCATATTAACAAAATTGCCATAACGCCCTACAGCTTGCCCTACCAAAAGTCCACATGCTGATAGATCTCCAAATTGCCACAGGTTAATATTTTTAATTTTAGTGTAAATTATTGCTACTATTACTGAAGCTATAATTGCACCATAAATCGCAATACCACCTTGCCTTAAATTGATAATCTCATTTAAATGCTGACTATAGTAATCCCATTTAAATGCTACATAATAAATTCTAGCCCCTATAATAGCAAATATAATATCAATTACTAGAAAGTCAATCACTAAATCCGGGTTAATTCCTTCCACCTTAGCCATATGACTACACATAGCTGCGCCTAAAAAAATTCCTGTTGTTAATATAATCCCATACCAATACACATTTATTCCAAATAAAGAAAAAGCAACTTTATCTATTGTAAATGATAAACCTAAGTACGGAAAATAAATATTTGGCATGTTAAATCCTCCTTGTTTATTTTATATTTATTCTGGACACACTATATTCAAATAACTTGTTTAAAAGAGGTGATATTATGGCAAATTCTACTTATAGACATTACCGAGTGGCACAACGTGAACATGACGAGCACGCTCCTGTTACTCAACAGCTTGAAAGCGCAATGAAAAAGCCTTATTATTGGGTTTTTATAGTTCCTAGTATTTTAACACTTGTATTAGGCTATTGTCTAGGCAGATATACTGATTAATTATGATACTCCCATATTTGGGAGTATTTTTTAGTACCTTGTAAAGCTAAGCTTTGCTCAGTATACTAAGATGGGTATAAATTTATTTTGATTTGAAAGGGAGTTTGTTATATGAAACTAGGAATAGTTGGTCTTCCAAACGTTGGTAAGAGTACTTTATTTAACGCTTTAACTAAGGCAGGTGCAGAGTCTGCTAACTATCCATTTTGCACTATCGAACCTAATGTAGGAGTTGTGGCAGTGCCTGATAAGCGTCTTGATGTTCTTAGAGATATGTATAATTCTAAAAAAGTTTTGCCAGCAGTGGTGGAATTTGTGGATATTGCAGGGTTGATTAAAGGGGCTAGTAAAGGAGAAGGGTTAGGTAATCAGTTCCTTTCTCATATTAGAGAAGTAGATGCAATCGTCCAAGTGGTGCGTTGCTTTGATGATGATAATATTATCCATGTAGATAAAACTGTTGACCCTATTCGCGATATAGAAACTATTAATTTAGAATTGATTTTTTCTGATATGGAACAATTAGAAAGGCGAATTGCTAAAAATAAAAAGATGGCTAAATCTGATAAAACTGCTGCTAGCGAAATTGCAGTTTTAGAAAAACTTTATGAACATCTAGAATCTGGCCAATCAGCTAGAAGTTTTGATGTTGATAATGAAGATGACGTGGCTTTAATTAACTCTATCGGTTTAATTAGCTCAAAACCAGTTCTATACGCTGCTAACGTTTGTGAAGAGGATTTAACGGATGGAGTAGAAAATGGATATGTTAAAGCTGTGAAAATGTTTGCTAGCACTGATAATTCTGAGGTATTTATTATTTGTGCACAAATTGAACAAGAGCTTGCTGATTTAGAGGAAGATGAAAAATTAGTTTTTCTTGAAGACTTAGGTATTACTGACACTGGCTTTGATAAGTTGATTGCAGCTAGCTATAAACTGCTTGGGCTAATTAGCTACCTAACTGCTGGCCCTCAGGAAGTAAGAGCATGGACTATTACTAAAGGAACTAAAGCTCCTGGTGCTGCTGGTAAAATCCATTCTGACTTTGAACGTGGATTTATTCGCGCTGAAGTTGTTCATTATGATGATTTAACTGAGTGTGGCTCTTATACTGCTGCTAAAGAAAAAGGCGTTGTTGGGGTTGAAGGCAAAGAGTATGTTGTTAAAGATGGCGATATAATTTTATTTAGATTTAACGTGTAGCATAAAAAAAGCTCCCACCTAAGCGGGAGTTTTTTTTGTTTTTACTAAAAAATTCAACAATATTTCAACATATTTTGTTTATATTTACATGTTAAATTAGTAATTAATGCTAGTCATAACATTTTAACTTTTGGAGGCGATTTTATATGAATATACTATTTACACGTAGAAGTGTGCGTTCATTTACTGATGAAGCTGTTAGCGAAGCACAAGTAGAACAACTTTTAAAAGCTGCTATGCAAGCTCCATCGGCTAGAAATCAACAGTGTTGGGAATTTATAGTTGTTACGAAAAAAGATGATTTAGTAAAACTTTCTCAAACTCATTCAGGAGCAAAACCTATTGAAAATGCGCCTGTTTGTATTATTGTTTTAGGTAATAAAGAGCGTATGGTAATGCCGGATAGATGGGAGCAAGATTTGGGTGCGGTTACTCAAAATATTTTATTGCAAGCTACGGAGCTTGGGCTAGGTTCTGTTTGGTGTGGAATTGCTCCTGCTGAAGATAGAATGGATTTGGTTAAAAATATGTATGGCTTAAATGATAACCTTCTTGTTTATTGTACAATTGCAATAGGTCATCCTAAAAATAGTGATGCATTAAAATTTGTAGATAGATACGACTCAAGCCGCGTTACGTATGTGAAATAAAAATTAGAGGCAGATTATCCATCTGCCTTTTTTGCATTTTATAATTTGCTAGTATTATCACTAATAGAATTATATAAATATATTTTTTTTTAGTAATTAGCAATATCTTAAAAATATTTTAGCTTAAATATCAAGAGTTTTTCCATAACATATTAGCGTAGATATTAGCATATACATATATAAAATTAACAAACTAGGGGGGGGAATTTCCATGGTTACTTTTTTGGTATGTTTGGGAATTTTAATTTTAGGCTACTTTACATACGGAACTTATGTAGATAGGATGCTAGGACCAGATGATAGCAACATTACGCCTGCTAACAGATTAGAGGATGGTGTAGACTATATGCCGCTACCGTGGTATAAAGTGTTTTTGATACAGTTTCTAAATATTGCTGGGACTGGCCCAATATTTGGGGCAATTATGGGGGCAGTATTTGGGCCTGTTGCATTTTTGTGGATAACATTTGGGACTATATTTGCAGGTTCTGTACACGATTACTTATCAGGAGTTATATCTATGAAGCACGATGGTACATCTGTATCTGAAATCGTAGGGATTTATTTAGGTCCCACAATGAAGCAAGTGATGAGGGTATTTTCAGTAATCTTATTAATTTTGGTAGGAACAGTATTTGTAACTTCTCCAGCCGGCCTTCTATCGGCTATGACAGGAATTGAAAATCAAGTCTGGGTCATTCTTATTATCGTTTATTACATAGTTGCAACGGTGTTACCTATTGGCAAAGTTATCGGTAAAATTTATCCGGTGTTTGGGGCAGCTTTATTATTTATGGCGGTTGGACTGTGCGCAGCCATGTTTGTGGGACATATTGGCGGAACATTAGTTATGCCTGAAATGTCATTTACTAATCAGCATCCAGCAGGATTATCTATTTTCCCATTTTTATTTACCACAATTGCATGTGGGGCAATTTCAGGCTTTCATGCAACTCAATCGCCTATGATGGCTAGGTGTATTAAGCATGAGAGCGAATGTAAACGCGTGTTTTTTGGTGCGATGGTAATGGAAGGAATTGTGGCTTTAGTATGGTGTGCTGTTACTATTACTTTTTTCGGCAATGCGGCTGGCGTTCAGGAAGGTCTTGCTACATTCGGAGGGCAATCTGGTGTTGTGGGGCATATATCTACGGAATTGCTTGGCGTTTTCGGTTCTATCCTTGCAGTGCTTGGTGTTGTTGCGTGTCCTATCACTAGTGGAGACACTGCTTTTAGAAGTGCTAGGCTTACAATTGCTGATGCTTTTAATATTAAGCAGGAGCCTATTAAAAATAGATTCCTTATAGCAATTCCTCTATTTATTATCTGTATCGGACTTACTATGATTGATTTTAATATTATTTGGAGATACTTCGCTTGGTCTAACCAAACATTAGCAATGATTTTCCTATGGGCTGCTACAGTTTATTTAATTAAACATAATATGAAGTTTGTTATAACTTTAATTCCAGCTGTGTTTATGACTGGCGTTTCGGTTGCTTATATTTTGCAGGCTGGCGAAGGTTTTGGCTTAAATGGAACATTTTCTAATGCTGTAGCAGTAGTTGTTGCATTAGCTTTGGGGGCATTTGTATTTGCAAGACGAGATAAGTTTAAAGAATAATATGCTGTTGCCCAATTCGGGGCAGCAGCTTTTTTTGTGCATTATAAAGTCTGCATTTCCACTAATGGCTAGCGGTTATAAAATATATACAATCTTTGTATGTTGACGTTGTTATTAAAACTAAGTATAATTAAAAAATAAGGCGAAAAATTTGGAGGCAGCAGATGGAATTAAAAACAAAGCTAATCATATCCACAACAGTATTTATTATCTTCATAATATATTTTTCAGCCGTATTTTTGCCAGCGTTTGAAATAGCTACTAATTCCCAAGGTATGGTTGATGCGTATTTAGTTGACTACACAAAAAGTATTAGTGATATAGAAGAGCTAATTATAAACTATGGAGAAACAGGTAGAGCATTTATGCTAAACTTCTTTATCGCAGATACAATGTATATAATTGTAAGCGTACCTTTGTTCTCATTACTTATATTAGCATTAACACAAACTAAATACTTACCATTTATACCAGTTGTCGCAGGAATATTTGATACTATAGAGAATATAGCAGTTTTTTACTCAGCCAGCAGTTTAAATATGCAATTTTTAGGGTTAGCACGATTTTTTGCAACAGCTAAAGGCGTATGTTTAGTAATTTCTTGGACAATCATTATAGGTGGTTTAATTAGGTCAATTGTTATACGAATGAAAAAAGCATAATCAATGGGGATTAGGGGATATTAAAACTATGGAGGTAGAATTATGATAGCAACAAAGTTTCATGAGATTAATACATTTATAGATAATGCGGCTACTGCATTAGGCGAAGTTCAAAATCTTACTAACATTGCTTTTCCTGCTGAGGTGGCAACGCCTATTTTAAAAAAAGTTGAAGTATTACAAGATTTATTAAGTTTAATCAACAGTTCCAATATGAATACAAAAATGCTAATTGCAAGTCTTCGCCATGCATTGGTAGAGGCTGGGATTATTTTAGTTAAACTGACGGATGGAATAAATGTTGATACAGTGGAGTCGTATCAAACTTTAGAGAAGCTAGTAGCTGTGCAGGTTCAATTATCCAGCGCTAAGAAAAAGGTTGGCGATGATTTAAATAACGGAGTTTTAACGGAATAAAACCCTCAGATTATGAGGGTTTTTTTAGTGTTATAATTAAAAAAATCCAGCATTATAGCGCTTTTGGCCTAGCCAAATAAATATAATGCCAATTACAAAAAATATCCCAAAAGCCGCCCATCCATAAGTAGTACGAAACATATAATTAATACCACCAGTTAATATAGCACCAACGCCCATTAATAAAACACCTTTGCCAACTAAAGCAGTATAAGCGGCTTTATCTTCATCCCTTACTTTTGTATAATGATAAGGATGAATAATACTAATTTTTTCTTTTTTCCAAATTAAATACCCGTTATATATTAGCGCAATACCAACTATAACCATAATAGCTAATTCTACCACTATTAATCCCTCCCTATGTTCTTCGATTATATTATTCTATATTATAAGGAATAAACTCTTATTGTATTATTATGAAATCTCTACAAATTCTTTTTCACTGCTAAGCATTCTGCCTACAAAACAAGTTTTGCCTTTTTGAATATACTTATCCTTCTGTTCTTGCGAAATGTCTGCCATTATCTCAATTTTAATACCAATCTTAGTTTTATCGTGTTGTGAAGTATCGGCCTCCACGCTTACAATTATATCTTCAAATTCAATATTATCCGCTATGAGCGCCTTATTCACGGTCATATTTGCGCATGCCGCATATCCTGCAAGCACTAATTGACCTGGTCTAAAATCTGTTCCGGTTCCTCCTGATGCTTCAGGTTGGCCTGCATATACTACTCTTACTTGACTATCTTCTGCAATTACTACTTCTGTAGTAAATTTATTATCTTTTCTTTTTGCTACTATCATTTTCATGCCTCCAATTAATTAAATTTACAGTTAGGATACACCATATTTATAAAAAATATTAGTAAACAGCATCCAAACTTATTTACAGTTTGCCCTCTACTAATTATTAAAAATCCGGTTATACTAATGCTAGATATTAGTTATTTTAATACTAAGCTAAAATCTAATCATTCAATAGGATGTGTTAAAATGAAAATACGAATTAACATGCTATGGCGCGTACCTGTATTTTGTATTCTTGCGAGTTGGATTAGTTTCTATTTGACAATCTATTTAGGGAGATTTTTCTTTATACAAGAGATAGAACAAACATGGTCAGCTAACCCTGTGCGGTTATTTATTTTTAATGCCATGTTATTTATTATTATATTACTAATTGGTGGGTTAGGGGTTTTTAAAACAATGACCAGATTAGAAATTGCAGTCTCTGCTACAATTACTTCATGTATTTATTTTTCTCTAACGGTACTGCAACACTATTTATTTGAATTTTTTATTTCCAGCCAATTGTGGAATGTGCAACATTGGCCTAATCTTATTTATTCAATCTATTTTCACTTAACCAACAATGTGTATATGTCAGTGGCATTAGGTAATCTTAGTCCATTTTTATTTGTGCTATTTGGCAAAAAGGCGATTAGTTCCACAGATGAAATTAAATAATCCGCAAACAAAACGAATCACTTAGTAGGTTCGTTTTTTATATGTATGGAAAATTAAAGAGCAAATTTTTTATATTTTTAAAATATGTTGAATTAAAAATTAATTAGAGATATAATATTTATTAATTAAACTTTAAAAAATATCAAAAAAAACAGGAGGCTTTTCTATGAAAACAAAATTTAGCGACCGCAAAATACAAACGAAGCTCACAATCACCATGTCCACCATTTCTACTATAATAATTGTTATAATCTTAAGCATTTTTTTAATTCGGGACACCACTAATACAGTAAATTTATTAGATTCTAGATTTGAAACTGCTCTGGAGCTTAATGCCAAATTAATTGAAAATAAATTTTATACGGCAAGAAGTGTTGCCCAAAATTTAGCTTCATATTTAGAAGACCATTGGATAAGTAATAATGATTACTCAGATATGGTTACTAGTAGTGTTTATAACAATCTTCTGATTCCCTCAGAACTTGCTGATACGGAATCTTACCTAGTTAACAATATGTGGGGGTCCATTACTGAAGATAGTTTGGTTAACGCTATTGGCGTATATTTTGAGCCATACATATTTAGCTCTAATAAGGAGATTTATGCATTTGATGTTAGTTATTCAAACTTAAATAATAATCAATTAAAGGTATATCAAAACTATAATGACTATGCTTTGCAGGAGTACTACCAAGTGCCAAAGTCGTCTGGCGAAATATTTGTTAGTAACACATGGGTAAATGCGTACGGCGAACATATTTTAAGTGTTTCTGTTCCTGTTATTATAAATGGTAGCGTTGCCGGGGTTGTAGCCGCTGACATTTCATTATCAGCATTTGACGATACAATTTTAGTTGATGAAAACTATCCATCTATTGTGAGCGCTGTATTTAATTCTAAGTTTGAGGTTATATATGATTCTAGCTCTGCTGATAAGGCTGGTATGTCTATCTCTGAGTTATTAAGCGCTAGCGAATCTAACTTTATTTTTGAGCAACTTAAGTACGGACAAACTTTTAGCTTAGAAACGGATTATATTGATAATAAAGTTTATACCAGATATTATACCCCTGTTGATGCATTTAATGAAACTTGGTGGGTTCATTTAGGGATAGACAATGATGAGGCTTATGGCGATTTAAGATTAGCTATTGTAGTTATTAGCACATTGGGTGTTGTTGCACTTATAATCTCAACTTTAGTCATATCTAGAATTATCAAACATATGTTAGCTCCACTATCAGACCTTAGTCAAGTAGCTTCTAACATTTCAGCAGGAAATTTATCAGCACAATCAAATATAGTTAATAATGACGATATAGGGCAAATCATTCAGCAGTTTAACTTTATGAGTGCATTCCTAAAACAAATTATATCCGAAATCGACCTTGTACTTACTGAAATTGCTAAGGGTAATCTGATTATTGAGTCTAACGTTAAGAGTAATTATGCTGGGGATTTTTCCGTTATAAAAACTTCCTTATTATCTATCTCAACACAACTTAGGCAAACACTATCTCAAATTAATCTGTCTTCAACTGAAGTTAGCTCTCAATCTGAAGAGATTGCAAATTCTGCTATGTCACTTGCTGAGTCTTGTAACAGCCAAACGGATATATTATCAGACTTTGTGCTTACTACCGAAAATATGGTTGCCGCTGTTAGCGAGGTTAACTTAAAAATAAGCGAAACAACTTCAACAGGTGAGGAGGCAAAAGAGATTGCAATTCAAGGTGAGCAGGCTATGAATGAAATGTTAATTGCAATGTCTAAGATAGCTGAATCTAGTCGCACTATTTCGTCTATATTATCAATCATTCAAGATATTAGCACACAAACTAATCTATTGGCTCTTAACGCCTCTATAGAAGCGGCTAGGGCAGGTGAAGCTGGTAAAGGCTTTTCTGTTGTGGCTAATGAAATTCGTGACTTAGCAACCCGCAGTAGCGACACTACAAAACAAATAGAGGATATAATAAATACTAGTTTAACAGACGTTGCAAAAGGTCAGGATATAGTAAATGAAACTGCTAAGCATCTTGTGGATGTTTCAAGTGCCATTGGTAAATCTGTAAGTCTTTCTAGTGAATTGCTTCAAATGAGTCAATCGCAAAAACAAAGTATTGACCTTTTAGCCACTAATATTATGGATATTTCTGATGGTGTTACAAGCAATGCCGCTGCCGCTGAAGCTAATACTGCTGTTAGCCAAGAGTTATCTGCGCAGGCACAGCATTTAGAACGATTAGTCCAACAATTTAAGTTTTAAGTTCAAAAAGACTCCACTTTCCGATTTTACTCGGTAGTTAGAGTCTTTTTTTCTATTCCAAAATATCATCAAGTTTTGTCGTAGCTTTAAACTCAACTCCTAAAGCCGAAAAATGCTCTTTCCCACAATGTACCTTAGCACGCTCCATCGCGCGTAACGATTGCCCTAGAACATTCCCTTTAGTCTCCACAACAAAATACACGTGCTCTTTATCGTTATCATTAATAACTATCGCCCAATCAGGATTATAGTTACCCAAAGGAGTTTTTATCTTAAACCAATTGGGCAACTTAGTATATAACTGCACACAATCCAGATTTTCACATTGAGTAGCAAAATCTTTCTCCACATCCGAGTCATACACAATATGCTCATATACAGACTTGTTACTCTCCATCAAGTTTTTACCCATATACCCAAGTAATTCCCGAGTTTCAAACAACGTCTGCTCATAACTATCCTCAATCTTGGTGTACTTAATACCATCCACAATTGTCACCTGCATAGTTGCCACTAAAATTTTCGCTACGTCATCCATATACCGCTGTGCGTTTATCTCAAACTGCTTTAGTGTACCACTTTTGGTCAAAATTTCTACTAGCGTATTTCTGGTCAAATCTGTTTTGTTCTGTAAAAAAGTTAATATATCTGGTAATACTACTTTGCTCGTGTCTTCTCCTACCACCAGCTGTTCAGTTTGTACCGACTCTATCCCACTAGCCCCAAATTCTAGCACACCTTTTTTATACATTAATTTAGCAGTCCCCACATTTATCTGCTTCTTTAACTCTGCTGCACATATATTAATTAGTTCGTTCGTATCAAACTCAATTGAATACGTAGTTTTATATTTAATTTTTTCCCATAACTGCTTAAATTCCTCGCTTAAATATACCTCGTTATTTAACTTCACAACATGCTTTGTTGCAAAATTATTGCAATTAATCTTGCCGCATATTTTCTT
Organism: Candidatus Parepulonipiscium sp. PG-Nuni2H_MBin01; assembly: GCA_001994995.1. Classification (GTDB taxonomy): domain Bacteria; phylum Bacillota; class Clostridia; order Lachnospirales; family Cellulosilyticaceae; genus Parepulonipiscium; species Parepulonipiscium primum. The sequence goes on from MDJM01000038.1 coordinate 17,129, forward strand.
AGTTTGCTGAGTGATTTCCTCACGCACAGGCTCAAATTGCTCCGGAATTTTCAACTTATTTTCATTTAAATCTGCCCTTAAAATTTCTGTTACTTTATCCTCTTTATTAATATACGCCGATTCTTTAAATGAAGTATAAATCTTAATTGAAGCACTTAAATCCAACCCACCAATATCCATAAAACTATTTTTCTCAATCACCCCAAACCTTATACCTTCATCATTCTCAATCTCCTTCTGCAACCCCTGTGCAAAATCCTCATAACTCTCATTTGCCATAACAGTCAGCGTATTAATCTCAAAACCATGCACTCGCTCTCCATGCTGATTAACGCACAGCCTTAAGCCACGCCCAATCTCCTGACGCTTTTTTGTATCCGACTTACTATCATTTAACGTACAAATCTGGAACACATTTGGATTGTCCCAACCTTCTCTTAGTGCTGAGTGCGAAAATATAAATCTTAACGGCTCATCTAAATTTAATAATCGTTCCTTATCCTTCATTATCAATGTATACGTGTCCGCATCCGCCAGAGTCTTGCCCGTGGTATCTTTAAACCCTGTCTTCTTATCTACCGCAAAATAACCTCCATGTACTTTTTCAGCATCAGTTTCAACCACCAATGATTGATACTTTTCCCGCTGAATTAATTCATTATATGCCCGCTCAAATATTATGGCGTACTTACCTTTACCTTCGGCTACTCTGTAATTTGCTACTTTATCTACAAAAAACAAGCTTAATACTTTTATCCCTTTATTAATGTATCTTAACTCCTTATCCAAGTGTTCCTCTACTGTCTTATATATTTGCTGCTCTTTTATAATATCATCATCAATCGTACCAATTGCTTGCTTCAACTGCAAAACTTCGGGTGTCTTAGTAAAGCTTACAAATTCCTTCCCCTTCTCACAACTAATATCTCCGACTTCATACCCTTCATATACCTGTCTCCTATTTGATTTTTCAAATAAATCTATCCCCTTTGCCACTGTAACCACTTTTCGTGTTATCTTATCTTTATTCTGTATATCTATCTCCAGCCTAGCACTAATTTTATTATTTGTATTGCTAACAGACACTAATTTAACATATGCCTGATTATGAGAATTAACTGTCTCAAATCCAGCAACTTCAATTTGTTTCACCAATTCTAATTCATATGCATCTATAGCATCCAGTTTGTACACTGCGTGATTTTTTTCTTTATGCGTAGCAGAGTAATTAATTACGCACATTGGATTTAGCGAAGCAATTGCTTCTTTTGCCTTTGTCGTTGTACTTACACTTTGGGGTTCATCTATTATCACTATAGGATTTGTTTCTTTAATCAAGTCAATTGGCTTATTCCCACTAAGCTTATCATTGTTACGATGTATAATATTTGCCTTTTCTTCCTTTTGTGGGTCTTTAAAACTTTTATTAAACGCATCTATGTTGATAATCATAATTTGCAAATTCTCATTTGTAGCAAAGTTCCTTACCTGCTCCAAATTACTACTATCGTACACAAAGTAATCATATGGGATTTTGTTATATATAGTCTCGAAGTGTTCCTTAGTCATCTCTAACGATTTATATGTGCCTTCTTTAATAGCTATTGATGGCACTACTATAATAAATTTTGTAAAACTATACTGCTGATTAAGTTCAAATATAGTTCTTAAGTATACGTACGTTTTTCCTGTACCTGTTTCCATTTCTACGTCAAATGTA
>MDJM01000039.1 GCA_001994995.1 Candidatus Parepulonipiscium sp. PG-Nuni2H_MBin01
GTTAAAGAAGAAAGAATGGCAATTCATCTCACCACCTAAAGAGGTGGGAGTATTCTTGCCTAATTTAGATAAAAAAAGATGGAATATATACTCCATCTTTTTTTTATTACGCCTTATCTTCTTTAATTAAACTGCGCATAGCATCAACAGCAGTTTTAATTGCTAAATCAGTATCATGCACCACAGGATTTGCTAACCCCTGTGCTTCTCTTTCTTGATTAGCTACAGCTAAAAATATAGAGCCACACCTTACATTTAAAGTGCTTGCTACAATAAATAATGCAGCCGATTCCATCTCAGAAGCTTTCGCACCTAATCTCTTCCACGCATCCCACTTTTGTTGAAGTTCGTAACTAACTGGCATTTTTTCAGGTGAATGCTGACCATAAAACGCATCTTTACATTGCACAATTCCCGTATGATAACATGCTTTTACACTTTTCGCAGCTTGCACAAGCGCATTAGCTACTTCTAAGTTAGCTACCGCTGGAAACTCTATAGGCGCATACTCTTTACTCGTACCTTCCATCCTAATCGCTCCAGTAGCAATTACAACGTCACCGCCTTTTACATTAATATCAATACCACCGCACGTACCAACCCTAATAAAAGTATGTGCTCCACAATTAACTAACTCTTCCATTGCAATAGAAGCCGAAGGTCCACCAATTCCTGTTGAGGTTACGCTAACCTTTACACCTTCTAAGTATCCTGTATAAGTAACATATTCACGACTATCTGCGACCAATATTGCATCGTCAAAATATTTTGCTATTTTTTCACACCTTTTAGGGTCCCCCGGCAAAATTACATATTTGCCTACTTCCCCTTGTCTAGTATGAATATGATACTGCAGTCCCGCTTCGCCAGAATAATTCATAATACCACCTCTTTCTAATTTACCGAAATCCACTGTTATTAGCTTTAATAAATTTTTATTATTTACCCCATTTTTAACGAGCAAATAGTCCTACAAATTTACTAATGATTTTGTTAAAATACTTCATAACGCTATTTCTCGACAAAATATACGTTATAAAAGCAGAAGTTACCCCACACACTAATAGTTGCAAAAACACCCATGGTATATAGTAGTTGATTGCAAATACTACTGCTACTACATAAGTATGCAAAATGTACACAGGAAATGTATTAAAACCTATATTTGTGAAAAAAGTTTTTGTCGGTTTTACTACATTTACCAAAATATACACAAAAGAAAATCCTATAATATACAAGAATATTCTACCCAATATTCCGAGCCAAAATACTAGAGAGAACTCGGCAAATGATTGGTTGCTATATAGAAACTCAATAGGTAATATATCTGAGTAGGCTAAGATTATTGCTGCTAAAAATGTTATTGTAAGAATTATGGTTATAAGGCCGATTTTACGCTGTCTAAATTGTATCAATTGCTTTTCTGTGGTGTAGTAGCCGCCTAAAAAAAATGGGAAAAAAAATAAGCTCCTTGATAATGATAAAAATGTATCGAACTCACTTGATAATCCCGCTAATACTCCTATTACTAAACTAATTGGAAATATATATTTTATACGTATTATATCTTTTAACGAAATTCGCCAATAAAACATACTTATTAAGTACCATAATGCCCATCCTGGGGTTAATAAGGAAAAATTTTCTATACCTACTACTGGAATACTAACTATATTCCATAATGTATTAAATATTAAGTATGGAACTAAGAAATTTCTAAAAGCTTTATTGCGACTTTTGTCAAGATTTTTTGAAAAATAGCCCGATATAAAGACGAATACGGGCATATGAAATAAATATATAAACATGTAGATGATTTTTATAACTAATGAATTTTCTTTGCATAGCTCAAGAGAGTGGCCAAATACTACTAAAAATATTAAAACTCCTTTTAGGTTATCTAACAAATAGTTTCTTGAGTTATCTTGTATATCGTAAGAAATAGTACCACCACCTTTTTCTACTGTTGTTTATAATGCATCTATCCATGACTTTGCAATTAAAACATGACCTTTTGGGGTTGGATGCACTCCATCGTATGTCCAGTAGCAGTTTGGCTTTTCTGCTGTAATTTCATTATTAAATATCTCTTGTAACGGTATATAAACTGCGTTATATTGTAAAGCTAGTTGCTTAACTACCTCAATTTTAGGCTCTAAATCTTCATGCCACTCTAATTGCTTTGGCTCCGTTGGTAGTAGGAATGGTGACATTAATATAATTTTTAGCGCTGGATTTTTTTCCAATGCTGAGTCTAGCAAATAGTGGTAATGCTCTTTAAATGTATTAACAGGGACTTCAATTCCCAAATCGTATCTGCGCCATGTGTCATTTACGCCCACTAAAAGTGATAAGATGTCTATATCTAAACATAGAGTCGAGCGCTTCCACCTCTTTTGTAGGTCTGCTGTACGGTCCCCGGCAATGCCACGATTAATACATTTTATATTATCATCTGCCATATGCTTTTGAATATAGTAATTAATTAAGTTAACATATCCATTGCCTAAATCATCGTAGTCCATACGATTCCTATGGCAATCTGTAATGCTATCCCCTTGAAATAAAATAGTCGTATTTTGTTTTAACATATCGTCGTTCCTTTCGATTAATTAGTAATATTATAATTACATTATAAGAATAAGTTAATAATTAGTAATGTTCCCATTATTATGCATTGTCTTTTACTTATTGCACAAATGTATTATAACAAATCGCTTAAATTTTTACTAGTTTTTATTCTCGAGATAAGCCCTCATTTCATATACTTTATCGTATACCAATATATCCCAAAGGAGACAAGATTTATGGAATCTCTATCAACATTTTTAAACGTGCCAACTATTGGCCCAGACCAGAAAGTATGGTCTGTTGTTTTTACTGGCTTTGATAAAACTACTTATCCTAATAGGTCTATCACTACTTACAATGATTTATTGTTTAAACATAATATTAGATTTGTGCCAATGGACTCAAATAATACGGAAGAATGTTTTTATATACTTGATCCGGCTAATACCGTGCGCGCTACAATTTATGCTAACGATGATGAGCCTGTTGAGGCAAGTGATATTATCAATGTTATTAATTCACTTAACGGCAAACCTGTTACACATTCTCTTACTAGACTTACTGTTAACCCAATCTGTCCTAACGTGAAAAAAATCTGTGGAGAGTATGTGCTTGGTAGCCCTCTTAATGTTGACCCTTATTTACTAGATTTCGTAATTTATTCTTTTGCTCTTATTAATCAAGATGGCACTTTTAGTGTGTATTCTAAAATGCATTTAGAGCAATTATCAAACTTAAAAAATTTCAAACCCGACCTTAAAGTAATTATGGCTATAGGCGGCTGGGCAGCAGACGGTTTCTCAGATGCAGCTCTTACTCCTAAGTCTAGATTTGCGTTTGCTCGCGAAGCACAAAAGTGGGTAAAAGAGTATAACTTAGATGGTATTGACCTTGACTGGGAATATCCTGGCAGCAGTGCTTCGGGTATAAAGTCTAGACCAGAGGATACTGCTAACTTTACACTTCTAATTGAAGCTTTAAGAATGGTTCTTGGCGAGTCAGCTTGGATTAGCGTTGCAGGTATTGCGGATAGAAACTATATTAGAAATGTAGAAATTGCAAAAATCGCGCCGTATATTAATTATTTTAACGTGATGACTTACGATTTTACTGCAGGTAACATTGATGAAAGTGGTAATTTGCATCAGGCTAATTTATACTCTTCTGAACTTAGCTTTAGTAATATTAGTGTGGACTTATATATTAATAACTTAGTTCAAGCTGGTATGCCACCTGAAAAAATCTTAGTTGGCCTTGCATTCTACGGTCGCCGCGGTGCCACTTTCACTAAGACTTACGATGAAATTAAATCTAATTATATTAATAAAAACGGTTACACCATTAGATGGGATAATAAAGCGAAAGCTCCTTATATTGTTGACCAAGAAGGCAATTTCTTCTTATCTTTTGATAATGAATTGTCGATTTACTATAAAGGGCAATATGTAATTGAAAATTGTTTAGGAGGCTTGTTTAGCTGGCAATCTAACTATGACCAAGCAAACATGCTGTCTCTTGCTATGAGCTATGCTATTAAAGACCCTTATAAGTTAGAAGAAATTCTTCAGAGCTACTATAATTAATAAATAGGCTAATTCCTTTCATTGGAATTAGCCTTAAATTTGCTTCAAGCTTTAGTTTATTTTTTTGTCGTGTGTTTATGTCATACTCATATTGGGTAAAATATAGTTATTAGAAAGGAGCTGAGTATGGCTGAAAGATTTAGCGTAAACGCTAGAGTTCCTAAATATAACGATAAAACATTTAAGGAACTTACTAAAGACGATGAAATTATTTGGGAAATTTTAATTTATTTTATAATAACCCATGATGTGGATTTAGATGAGTATTTTATAGAAAGAGAAGATGTAACTTTTCTTAATTATACTCAAACGGATGTTGAAAAACTTGAAGCGGATAGAGTTTTTAAGTTAGTTCATAAAATTACTGGTAATATTGTTTACCTTCATATTGAGTTTCAATCTAAAGTTGATTTCACAATGCCTTTTAGAGTAGATAGCTACAGAAGTAACCTACGTAAAGATTATTTATTTAAAAATGGTATAGATTCAAATGCAAGTCGAGATAAAGCTCGCGCCCCGCAAATTATTAGTGCTGTAGTGTATTTAGGTAGTGGCCTGTGGACTGCTGCTAATAATCTAGGAGAAGTTACTGGTTTTAATAATATTTACATTAGTCCTGATGCTTCTATGGAAGATAAGCTAAATCATAAACTAGCTTTTCAACATAAGTGTGTAGTATCAGCTAGTGAACCAATCTATCATATAGTTAATCCTACTGCTGAAGAACTTATTGCTGCTGGTGGGTTGTTTGCTGCTATGATTTATGTTGTTAAAAGTATTTCTGCTACGGACTTTGTAGATAACATTATTTTTGTTGCAAAGCATTGGGGACTTGAGATTAGCCAGATTGATAATTTCTTTAAACTAATCCGCCCTATAATTGTTGCAGAGGAGTTTGAAATTATTATAGAAACTCTTTTAAGTTGCAGAGAGGAGATTGTAAATATGTTTGTATCAGTTGATGATGCTATTTTTGCCCGCGGTGAAGCTATTGGTGAGGCTCGTGGTAAAGTTATAGTCTATTATAATGAAATGAATCTTACTATTGATGAGATATCTACTAAATTAAATATGGACATTTCAGATGTCGAAAGCATAGTTAAAAATTTATAACTAGAAAAAAGCGTCTAGCATAGTTAGCTAGACGCTTTTTTTATTTTACAATTGCTCCTGCGACCATTTCACCAAGCGGTCCTACTGCAACTAAATCTCCATTATCATCTGAAGCACACAGTACCATGCCTTCTGATACAATGCCTCTTAATTTAACAGGTTTTAAGTTTGTAACTACAACAACCTTTTTACCCACAAACTCTTCAGGTGTATAATACTTTGCAATCCCTGATACAATTGTCCTAGTTTGGGCACCTATTTTTATAGTAGACACTAATAACTTATCTGTTTTAGTCACCTTCTCACATTTAATTACTTCTCCTACTTTAAGCTGTACTTTAGAGAAATCTTCTATAGTAATATTCTCTACTATCGAAGCATCTTTACTAATTTTATCTTCTTTACTAATTTTGTCTTCTTTATTTGTCTTGTTGTCTTTAGTTTCCACAAAGTCTAATTCAGCTAATTCCTTTTTAATATCAATACGAGGGAAAATATTTTCACCTTTTTTCGCTTGGACATCTCTAGGTAACATACCAAATGAATGAATGCTATCCCACGCAGTTAACTCACCACGCTCAATCCCAAGTTGCGCCCAAATCTTATCTGGAGTTCTTGGCATAAAAGGTTCTATCATTATACTAACAATTCTTAGTCCTTCCGACAAAGTGTATAATACACCAGCCAACTTAGCTCTATTTGCTACGTCTTTTGCTAATATCCAAGGCATAGTCTCATCAATGTACTTATTTAGCCTTCGTATAATAAGCCAAATATTTTCAAGCGCGCTGTTAAGGAAAAGCTGGTCCATATTCTGTTCCATTTTAGTGACATTATCTATAATTAAAGCTTGTACACTTTCATCAAATTCATTGGTTTCTTGAATTACAGGTAATATACCATCATCAAAATATTTTTCAATCATAGCTACAGTTCTAGACGTTAAATTACCTAAGTCGTTAGCCAAATCTGCATTGATACGGGTAATTAACGCCTCATTAGTAAAGTTTCCATCTTGTCCAAATGCAACTTCGCGCAATAAAAAATATCTAATTGCATCACTCCCATACCTTTCCACCAAAACAGTAGGGTCAACTACATTGCCTTTAGATTTACTCATTTTTCCGCCGTCTATAACTAGCCAGCCATGTCCGAATACTTGTTTTGGTAATGGTTCACCTAAAGCAAGGAGCATTGCAGGCCAAATTATTGTATGAAATCTAACTATCTCTTTACCTACTAACTGAACGTTTGCAGGCCAGAATTTTTTATATAAAGTATCATCGTCTGACATAAAACCTAGAGCAGAAATGTAATTTGATAATGCATCTAGCCAAACATAGACTATATGTTTATCATCAAAAGTTACAGGAATTCCCCATTTAAAAGAAGTTCTAGATACACACAAATCTTCAAGACCTGGGCGTAGGAAGTTATTTAACATTTCATTTTGCCGTGACTGAGGTTGAATAAAATCAGGGTTTTCTTCTATATGTTTAATAAGAGCTTCTTGGTATTTTGATAATCTAAAAAAGTAAGACTCTTCTTTAACTTCTTCTACATCTCGGCTACAATCAGGACATTTGCCATCTACTAGCTGATGGTCTGTAAAAAATGATTCGCAAGGTGTACAGTATAACCCTACATATTCACTTTTATAAATATCCCCTTGCTCATATAATCTTTTAAATATCTTTTGTACTGCTTTCACATGTTCCTTATCCGTAGTCCGAATAAATTTATCATAAGAAATATCCATAGTAGTCCACAAGTTTTTTATCCCGTCAACTATTCTATCAATAAATTGTATTGGTGTTACACCTTCTTCAATAGCACGTCGTTCTAATTTTTGACCATGTTCATCTGTTCCTGTAAGAAACATTACATCATACCCGCGAAGCCTTTTGTATCTTGCCATTGCATCAGCTGCGACAGTTGTGTAAGAATGTCCAATGTGAAGCTTATCACTTGGATAATATATTGGTGTTGTAATATAATAAGTCATATTTCCTCCTAATTCGTAAGTAGTTTAACTCCTCAGTACATAATAAAGGCTACCCATATTCTGGATATTCTATACAATTAAGATAAGAATTTTTGTACTTGAGTGATTGAAACTAGGTATATTTTGTAATATAATATGTAGGTACTTAGTAATAATTTATTTTACAGAAAGCAGGTAACTTGACATGATAATTGGAATTGATTTAGGGACAACAAATAGTTTAGTAGCATATTTTTCTGATGAGGGTGCAAAGATTATCCCAAATAGATTTGGCAGTAACCTTACGCCGTCTGTAGTTAGTATAGATGAAGATAATAATATTTATGTAGGTGAAGTTGCAAAAGAGAGATTACAACTTTATCCTGACTTTAGCGCTGCGGTTTTTAAAAGAGATATGGGAACAAATAAAAAGTTTAAATTAGGCGCTCAAGAGTTTACTGCTGAGGAATTATCTTCTTTTGTTTTAAAGGCACTTAAAGAAGATGCTCAAACATTTTTAGGGATAGAAGTTACAGAAGCAGTAATTAGTGTACCTGCCCATTTTAATGAAATGCGTAGAAAAGCGACGAAAAGAGCAGGCGAATTAGCAGGGCTTAAAGTTGAACGAATTATTAGCGAACCGACAGCGGCAGCGATTGCTTATCAGTTGCACGAACGTAAAGATGGAGTAAAATCGCTGATTTTCGACCTTGGTGGTGGCACATTTGATATTTCAGTATTAGAATTTCATGATAACATTTTAGAAGTTAGAGCAGTTGCTGGTGATAATTATTTAGGAGGAGAAGATTTTAGTGATGTATTATACAAGATGTTTTTACACAAACACAATTTAAACGAAAAGGAGATTGAGTACAAAACAACATTGTACATACGTGAACAGGTAGAAAAAGCGAAGATTAAATTTTCTACTAATAAGGAAGTATCTTTATCGTGCAATGTGGATGGAAAAGTTCTTAGTAGCGTGATTTCGATGGATGAATTTAATTTAAAATGTAATGACTTATTTGATAAAATACGTAAACCTATTAAAAGAAGTCTTTCTGACGCTAAAATTAATCTTAAAGATATTGATAGCGTTATTCTAATCGGCGGTGCTACTAAATTGCCTATAGTCTATAAGTTTGCTAGTAAGCTATTTAGATGCATTCCGTACACTCATATTAATCCTGATGAGGCAGTGGCTATTGGGGCAGCTATACAAGCAGCTATGAAAGAGCGCCATGATGATGTTAGGGAAATCATTTTAACGGATGTATGTCCATTTACGTTAGGCACTGAGGTTGTAAGGTATACTGATAAAGACTCTTATGAAGGCGGTTACTTTTGCCCTATTATCGAGAGAAATACTGTTATTCCAACAAGTAGAACTGAGCGTATATATACAGTGTATGACGATCAAACACAAATTCGCATCAACATTTTGCAAGGTGAAAGCCGGTTAGCGAAAAATAATATATCTATAGGCGAAATGTTAGTTGAAGTTCCAAAGGCTAAGGCAGGCAATGAACCGATAGATATTACTTATACGTATGATATAAATTCTCTACTTGAGGTTGAAGTTCGTATAGTTTCAACTAAGCAAGTCACTAGACAAATTATTAAAAATCAAGATATTGAAATGGATGATGAAGCTATTAGTAAAAGACTAGAGCAGCTAGCTTACTTAAAAACGCCACCTAGAGAACACGAACTTAATAAGTTGCTTTTAACTCGCGCTGAGAGATTATACGAAGAAAGTATAGGTGACATTAGAAAGCATTTAGAAATTGAATTATTAAAATTTGATACGGCACTTAATTCCCAAGACAATACGAAAATTGAAAAAGGGAGAAAACGATTAGAAGAAGTTCTTGCTAGACTTGAAGATATTTAGGAGATAGTTAAACAAAGAGAGGGGACACTTGATGAATGTACTAGAAATTTTAGATATGACCGAATTGGTGGACGAAGAAAATGTTAAAGTGGCATATAGAAAGCGCCTAAAAACTGTTAACCCCGAAGATGACGCTGAGGGTTTTAAGCAACTTAGACAAGCCTATGAAATGGCTTTAGATATGCTTAAAGAAGTACCTACTATTACTAGTTTTAACGAATTAACTGATTTAGAGCAGTGGTTAGAAGAAGTTAAAGAAGTGTATAACTGCTTTCCAAAGCGACTAGACATTAAACAATGGCGTAGGTTATTTGAAAATGATATATGCCAAGGATTAGATACAGTAAATGAGGCGAGGGAAGCACTCCTTATATTTTGTATGGCTAATTATAGAGTGCCTCATGAAGTTTGGGAGCTTATGGATATAACTTTTGATATTGTAGCTGATAGTGAAGTGCTATGCGAAACTTTCCCTGAGCATTACGTAGAATTTTTGGTTAACGAAATTACAGAAGCTATAGATTGGTTAGACTATTCATCTTTTAGTGGTGAACCTTATGCTGATTATGACACATATATAAACTCTGCGTTTAAACTTCATTACCGAGAAAATGAGGAGCAAGCTCGTCAGCATATTAAAGATATGGACAGCTGTAACGTTTTATCTCCTTGGGGTGAATCTTGTAAACTAGGGTTTTACACTTTTTCTAATAACGAAGAAGATATGGAAGTCGCGCTAAAAATCGAAACTTATTTAAGGCAACACGTAGATATGCAAGTTTTACCTTATTTAATTCAATTTTCTATGGCACGTAGAAATTTTACTCAAGCTATTTTAGACTGCAATATATTACTTAGCGAAAATCCAAATCACCATAGTGCTAATTACTATTTATCTTATTGTTACGTTGAAATGGAGCGCCTAGATGAAGCTGAGGAAATTATTCAAAAATTAATGAAATTTCAAATGACTAATTCTACAGTGGAGTTGTATTTTAAATTAAATAGGCTAAGAGTTGATGATAGAAAAAAACGTTTAGAATTAAATCCAGATGATAATAATCTTAAAGCTGAATTAGCTTTTAATTATTTAAATATTAGAGATATAAATAGCGCGTTTGCTATTGCTATTGGTATGAAAATTGAGCCAGACGACCATCAGTATGATGAGTTATTCGCTAGCGTATATTATGAATTAGGTGAATTTGATAAGGCTAAAGATTATGCTGCGTTCGCCTTAGAGGAACAGCTTAGTAAAGGCGATGATGCTAAAATTGCTGCTGCATATGAAAAAGTTGCAATGATTGCTTATCATTATGGGTTAGACACTGATAATGAAGAATATTATAGAGAGGCTATTGATTATTTAAATAAATCTTTAAGCTTAGATATTGATAAGCATAGTAATTCGAGAATTAAGATTTATATAGCCCTCACTTACTATCAGTTAGAAGAGTATGAGACTTGTGTGCAGACTTGTAAAGGTTTAGATGATTATATGGCATACAAAATTTTATTGCGCGCATATTATAAGCTTAATAATTCCCATCAAGTTTGGGAAACTTATAAGCATTTAATTGAGACAAATGCTTATGACCCATTATCTTATATTATTATTTTAAATATGGCAATTGATATGTGGGATAACGGTTTAGCGCTAGAAGTATTAGAACATTTAGATAAATTAGGTGAACATAAAGACTTAAGTGACGATGAACTTGAGTTTGTTAAGCTTAGAGTACAACTTCTATTTAAGCCTAATATGAGAAAAAGCGATGTAGGGGAACTCATAGGCGGAATGACTAAAATCTATAATCGTGTTAGAAAAAAAGATGACAAAATGCCTAAATATTTAAATGTTATTCACTTAGAACGCGCCAGATTTGATTTGTTTTTAAATAAATACGATAAAGTGTTAGAACATTTAGAGCGTTTTAAGCAAGCTGGAATTGCGACTAAGCTAGAACCTAGTTATTATATGTTAAAGACAGAGGCATTAATAGAGGCGCAGCAGTATGAAGTTGCTTATGAAATTTACTGTGAAGCTTTGCAGAAATACCCAATGCATATGGGATTTTTAAAAGGTATGTCGCAATGTTGTTATAACTTAGATTATGATGATGAAGCGATTGATTATTTAGAACAAGTTATTACTTTAGGTGCAGGCTATGCTACTGAGTATTATCAGCTGATGACTTTATACAGAATTAAATTTAGTATATGGAATGATATAAATTTTTATTCTAAAGCCGTGCATTATGGTGAAAAATTATTAGAACAAGACCAAAGCGCCACTACTTACTTTGTGTTAACAAAAACTTATGAGCAAGGTAATGATTATAATAACATTATAGTTTCTGCTACTAAAGCTCTAGAAATGTCACAAGAGCTTGAGATAGGCGAAATTGTATATTTAAAAGCTACTTTAGCTACAACATACCGCTTAATTAAAGACTATGATAACTGTATTGAGCTAGCAGAAGAGTTAATCGATTCAGGATATAGCTGGGAAGCTTATAATAATTTAGTTAAATGTTATATCCACAAGCAACAATATGGGCGCGCAATTCATTGGTTAAAAGAAGAAGCGCTAATTAAAGGTACAAACTGGGAAAAGATTTGGCAAATTTATCATATTCAAGGTATGACTAAAGAAGCTAAAGTGGCTCATATGGAGATGTTACGCCTTCCTGCTGATAAAGCTAAATTATATAAAGCTAGCGGAGAATATTTTTTAGCTACTCAAAACTATGAACAGGCTATTTTACAATTTGATAGGGCTTTAACTGCTAATAGTGATAAGCATTTTAAAGAGATTATTCTAACTAATTTAGCTTTTACGTATTATGCTTTAGGGGATGTACAAAATACTAATATGGTTTTAGAAAATTATTTAGAGACTATAGAGAATTACAATACTTTAGAATTTAGATTTGATACTCCGGGGGGTAAAATGGAAGTTTTCTCTTTAGCAGAAATGTTTTATTATGCTCGTAATATAGAAATGTTTTATAAATTTTTAAATCTTTTTAGAGCATCTCCTGTATGTAATACAGATGTAGAGGATTTAGTTTTAAGTGCTTTTGAAGCAGAATTAAACGTAGATTATAAACGAGCTTTAGAGATTTATGATAAAATTTTGGAAAAAGAACCGTTAGATTTTATGACTATTATAAGAAAAGAACTTATTCAAGATGCTCCTAAAATTAAACCACCTAACATTATCCTCGAAAAATTGAGGAAGAAAAAAAGAAAATACGCCACTTTAACAAAATAATTCCACTAGGCTATCGGTAAAACGATGGCCTTTTTTATATATTTACTACTATCCGACATTAGTTATTATAAACTAATTTTAGTTACAACTAACAAACTTATTTTTTTAATCTATATTATATTGTTTTTAAAACTTTAAAATGATATGATATATAAAGATTAAGTATTAGTTTATTATAACTAATTAATGGAGGTGCATAATGCATTATACAGACGAAGTGGAACAATTCATTAAAGTTCTACAAGACAAATCAGAAGTACCTAATTACTTTATTCAACTGTTTAAATGCTTTGAAGAATCTAATAAAGGTAAAAAAGTAGGTATAGTAGGAGATGAATTTTATAGTTTATACGTACGAGCATTTAATCTAACGCCAGTGCTTATAAGTGGGGGCAGTTACTATACAGGAGAAAATGCAAGTCATATATTCCCTCAAATTAGTGACCCGGTAGCAAAGTCTACGCTTGGACTGCTGTTAGATAAAGATTTAAATTTATTAGAGGAGCTTTGTGCTGTAATTATTACTGCAAGTAATGATAGCTATAAAAAAGTTATTTATTACTTACAAGAACAAGGCGTAAATGTAATTAAAGTAGACCCGCCACCATATTTGCTGAATAAAATGCCACTAAGCTATGTGATGTTCCAAGTAAGTTTATTAAATGAAATTAGTAAAATTCGCAATACAAGAATGAGTTATGCAGTGTTGCAACAAGAATTAAAAGGTTATCAAAAAGCATATGAGCTAACTAAATCACCACATTGGCAAGCAATCCCTACACTTGTGCAAAACTTTTTTTTACAAACGTTGCATATGGCAAAAGATAAGGAAACTTGGTGTCAGCAGCTACAACAATACTTACATAATATAGAGCCAACACCAAAGCCACCAACATTTTTGTTAGTAGGTTCTGTGTTAAAATTCCCTAGTACTAAAATGTATGAAATTTTTAATGATATTGGCATTACCCATTTTGAAAATCAGTGTTTGGGATTACCTAATTTTCAAGATATTCCTGATTGTAAGACATCATTTGGTCTGCTGTATGAATGTTGTAAATTTCAATACGATACAGCTTGCGTTGCACAGACTTTAGTTAATTCAAATAACTACGACTTTACTACTGATGCACAAGGTATTGTATATTATTTACTTAAAGGGCAAGTAGCAGAAGCGTTTGAGGCAGAGCAGTTAGAAAAAACTGCAATTAAGCAATCTATTCCTTTTTTATGTATTGAAACGGACTATACGAATACGGATAAGGAACAAATTAAAATAAGAGTCGAAGCATTTTATGAGATGTTAAATAAGCGAGCAGCTGTGGCAATTAATTAGGAGGATATTATGCGGTTTAAAAAATTTTTATTTATAGTAGCAAGCTTTGCTATTGTAAGTTCTACTACAGTAGTTGCTCAAGAAACTGAACGTAGCGAACAGCAATCTAGAGATAGCGAGTCTAGAGATGATATGGCTGATAATTCTGGGGAGCAGCAATCTAGAGATAGCGGTGAACAATCTAACGAACAATCTAATCAACAATCTAATGAACAATCTAATCAACAATCTGAAGAACAGTCATCTATATTTTCGTTTAGAAAAAGTATGAAAGCAAACTGGTCTATACCAAATGCTACTGTATTACTTGCACAAGTAGGCGGTTACGCTGCTGTTATCTCAGTAGCTCTACACTTATTATACAGAAGGTTAACCGTAGATAATGTTAAACCATTACCTATTCTTTATACAGCTGAAAATGGCAAATCAAATCAGGATGTTAATTAATTGTATTTATAGGAGGTTCTAAATGTTTATAATAGGTCTTATTAACCAAATTAAAAATTTATGTTTAAAACTATGGTCAATCAACTTGGTAAAAGCTCTAGTTATCTTTTGTATAGCAGCTCCATACGTATTCTCATATGGAGAAAATATATTAAGCTCTTTAATTACCCGCGGTACAATCAGTGTATCAGAACGCGTTGAAGCTATGGTATTAGGTGAAACACTTGCTCAGCAACAAGCAAATTCATCTACAAATTCAGGTTCAAGTGATAAAAAGAAAGATGGTGGCGGTGATAGTGGTCCATCTGGTTACACAGGTAGCGAAGCTACATCATTAATTAGTCAAATAATTATTAAATCTATTATATTTAGTATAGTAGCTAGTATGTTATATAGAAAAAGCGTTGAATTTACAGCTAAAAAACAAGCTCCACCAATTATTTATACAGGAGGTAGAAATGGATGAAAACTAACCGAATCACCAGAACGAGGTTATTAATATTATTTGTGTTATTCTTATTTTTCTCGTTTGGTGGATATTTTATCGGTGCAAATACTGAAATAATTTTGCCAGTATTTAACTGCGAGTACGTAGGAGGCGGAACTACCAGAGGCGTTTGTATCGCAATGACTGAATTTAATAAACATATACACAATGGTTGGACGTTTCCCCTAGGCGTAGCGGCATGCATTGCACTCGTACTATTGTTTGGTAGACTATGGTGCGGATATGTATGCCCTATGGGCTTTTTTCAAGATGTAGTGACATGGATTAGACAAAAGTTAAATATTACCCAAATTAACATTCCACAAAAATTAAAACCGTTTATTTTAGTGGGAAGATGGTACCTTGTATTTTATATCTTCTTTTATGACCTATGCAAAGTATGCCCAGTACAATTTATTACAGTTCCATTAACCGGCTATACTAGTAACACTAGCTCAACTGGATTTTTCTGGACAGTAGTACTTTTAGTTGCTGTAATGTTAAGTGATAGAGCGTTTTGTCGTGTATGTCCTATAGGAGCGCTTATGGGATTAGCTAATAGAATAAGTGGTAGCAGATTAAGAAAGTGTGGTCATGCTTGTACTCACTGTAGAGCTTGTTTAGAAGTTTGCCCAGTAGATATTCAAGAAGTATACGAAGACCGTGAACATGTAGATATTACGCACGCTGATTGTATTTATTGTATGAAATGTATTGAAGTATGCCCTGAAAAGGATGCATTACGATTTGATTTATTTGGCAAAACAATATATTCATCAGATAGGGTAACACAGGAGGGACAACATGGAGCAGAGAACTAGAGACAGATATATAAGAAATATTGAGAGAGTAGCAAATGTAACTATAGATGAAGTGGGAAATGGTGATGGTTTAGAGTTTTATAAAGAGGTGTATCAAGAGGCGTTTTGCAATTTTGACCAAACTAATAAAAAATATATAGGCAGTTACTGCGTAATGATACCCGATGAAATTATTTATGCGTTAGGTTATGTGCCTCTTAGGTTATGTGGTGGGCATAGAATTCCAGCGCTTATAGGAGAGGAAATGGTACCGCGCGACGCATGTCCATTAGTAAAAGCTTCTGCAGGCTTTCATGCTATGAAGGTATTACCAATGTATAATCAATGCGAATTAGCGATTATTCCAATGACTTGCGAAGGTAAGCGTAAAAGCGCCGAAGTATTATCAGACTTTTTACCTATAATACCAGTGCCAATTCCTATGTCTAAAGATAATCGTGCGTTTGAAGAGACGGTTAATATAGTAACTGCGCTAATAAAAACGTTAGAATATCAAACAGGAAATAAAATAACTAAGAGGTCGTTAAAAAAAGCATGTATAGATATAGGTACGGCTCAGCAACAAGCGTATTTATTACAGCAAAAATTGTATTCTCTTAACCCACAAATTAAAGGCTCTGAAGTAATGTTCGCTATAAATAGCTCATGTTTTGTTCATCCTAAAGATTGGACTAAGGCAACTAAAGAGCTGCTGAGTTTAATTGATGAAAAAGAAAAAACGGCTAAAGAATTACGACGACCTAAACCGCGAGTTTATATTGCAGGTTCACCAATAAGCTTTCCTAACTTTAAGCTTCCACTTATGTTAGAAGACTTAGGTGCACAGATTGTTGGAGATGAATCGTGCTTATCGGGCAGACTTATGTATGACCCGGTTGTACCAAATGATTATAGTATAGTTAGCATGGTACGCGCTCTGTCGGCTAGATATATCGCTGCTTGTACTTGTCCTGTATTTGATAATGTTGAGGATAGACTTTGCAGTTTAAAAACTAAATTGGAGTTATCAAAAGCGGAGGGCATTATTTATCATGTATTACGCGGTTGTGTGCCATATGATTTTGAGTTAGCAGCAGTAGAGGAGTTTGCAGATAAACATGATATTCCTTTACTTCGCATCGAAACTGACTACAATATAGAAGACATGGAACAAGTAAAAATTCGATTTGAGGCATTTGTAGAGATGATTGAGCAAAGAAGGCGCAATCGTTAATAAATTACAGGAGGAAGAACAATGGGTAATTATTATTTAGGATTTGATGGTGGGTCAACTTATATTAAAGCGGCACTAATTAAGGATAACGAGGTTGTTGCAGTTAAAGTAATGCCAACTGGTATTGATAATGATGCAACAGCAGATGCCATGTTAGAGTATTTAACACAGCAAGCTAATATTACTAGAGAAGATATAGCGTTTATAAATGCAACTGGTTACAGCCGCCGCTCTATTTCATTAGCCGATGATACGATTTCTGAGATTACAGCGCATGCATATGGAACACGAATTACAGCACCAAATGGAGTTAAACCTTCTATGATTATTGATATAGGAGGGCAAGATAGTAAGATTATTGCTTTAGATGATAATGGTGGTGTTAAAAATTTTATTATGAATGACAAATGTGCAGCAGGAACAGGTAAGTTTATTGAAGTTATTGCAGGTATATTAGAAACTACAATTGATAAGGTAGCAGAGCATTCAGCAGAAAGCAAATCACCATGCCAAATTAACTCTACTTGTGTTGTTTTTGCACAAACTGAAATCATTTCGCTTATCGCACAGAAAAAGGATAGATGCGATATATTATGCGGTATGCATATTTCTATGGCAAATCGTATTGCCAAATTAGCTAGAAAATATAAAGGCAGTGGGCAAATTCTTATGACTGGTGGTGGAGCGTTAAATGAGGGTCTTCGCTTAGCTATTGAAGATGAACTTATGTGTGATGTATATCCAGCAGTATATCCTCAGTTTAATGGAGCGATAGGTGCAGCTTTAATCGGTGCTGAGCAGTTCCAACAAGCTTAAGGGGGATTATTATGAGTACATCTATGATTTTTTCAAGCATACTATTTATGGGCCTTACTTGCAGCCTAGGGTGTAGTTCAGTTTCCACACCGTTTATATTGGGCAGTTTACTAGGTGAAGGGTATGATGTTCAAACAAGTAGAAAAGCTATGTTACTCTTTTCGCTTGGCAAAGTTATATCTTTATCATTTTTGGGATTGTTATCGGCTATATTTGGTTCTATAGTATTGACATATGTAGAACAAGCGTATCCTAACACTACTATGTGGATTGTAAGGATTGCTACATTGTTATTAGGAATAGCTATTTTATATTCAGCATTAAAAAAAGATGCTTGTGGCAGTGGGTGTGGCTCATGTCCTTCTAGTAAAAAATGTGGTTCTAAATCTGCTCCTAACATAAGAAAGAAATCATATTTATTTGCAGGGGCGTTATATGCAACAATACCTTGCGCACCGCTAGTTACAACATTGACTTACGCAAGTACAATGACTCCTATTCTAGCTATGGCGCTAGCGGGGTTATTTGGGGTTGTAAATTCGATTATCCCAATTTTATTCTACGCTTCTATGGTGGGACTGGCGAATACAGAATTTACACGAGACGCGCCAAAGTTTGTAAAATATATTAAAATCACCGGTGGAATTATTCTAATTTACGCCGCTATATTTCAAGTATAATAATGCTAAAAGTGTTGCAATATAATTGTAACACTTTTTTTCGCGTTTTTTGAAAATTTGGCCAAGTAGTGATTTAATTCACGGTTAAAATACAATTTTCTATAATATATGACTGGTTTTATTCATATATTTATTAAGTATGTAGGTGAAAATTAGTTTTTTTATCTAAAGCTAACTAATAGATTTTGTACAAAAGTAGCAATAATTTCATTAATAGTTTCAACATAGAATAATAGTAATTGGTTTATCTTAAATTGGATTTAATGTATAATATAAGTAGGCTAGAAAAAATACATTTAGAGAAAGGAAGTTTTATACATGACAGCTTTAACTGCGGCAGTTGTTGCCTCAATTTTAACATTAATGATTACTATTTCAGTTACAATAGGTTATATGGATAAACGACATATGTTGGAAATAGCTGAATTAGAACAAACTATTGAAGATTTAAAATTTAAATATCAGGGGGACCCAGATGATCCAAATAGACAGGATACATATAGGGTTTATCAAGCAATGGTTACACATACAGACCAACCAAATCATTCTCAGTTTTTATATCAAGACTGCAGTAATGTGAGTGAAGCATTATTAGAACCATATGATTATTCAGAGATAGTTAAGTCAGTACAACATCCTACAATTATAGGAGTTACACCAATTGAAAACGGTGCTTTGGTATCTTATATAGATAGCGCTGACTACGCTTTGTTTATGAATAAATCAGTACCTATTAGAATAACTCCACCTATGATGAGAAGGCCAATTTATAAACTTGCTATGGTAGCTGAGCATAATGATTTACCGTTTGAAGAGGTTTCACCAACTAATTTTACGTATTTTCAAGATTTACTTGAAAAACCACCTACAATACAATTAGTAGATATAAATGGTAAGTTATATATTGATAGTATTACTTACTATGGCTACAAAGTTACTTATGCACAACATATAGAAAACCCGAATATATTAACAAAAGTTAAGAAAAAATGATGCAAGATTTAGGGGGGTGAAGATATGGAATTTCTGATAGATGGGATGACTACAATTAATGTAATGTTTTTGATATTAGGATTTATATTAATGGGGGTTGAACTATCGATGCCTGGTTTATCTTTTCCGGGCATTGCTGGTACTATTTGTTTTATTGTTAGTATATTTTTAATTGCAGATACGGTTGCAGAGGCAGTAGTTTTAATTGCGGGGATATTAGTAATATTAGCCATTATGTTTGCGATTATTATTAAGATTTTATCAAAACGCGGGTTTAATTTAGTATTACAAGACGATATAGCAGCGGTTAAGCAAGATACATCAGATTTAATTGGAAGCGAAGGCATAGCACTTACAGACCTTAGACCAACTGGCTTTGTTCAGATAAATGGGACTCGTGTCGAAGTAATATCTACAGGAAGATTTATAAATAAGTCAGAAGTCATTCGTGTAACACATAATAAAGGTAAGAATTTATTTGTGGAACCGATTACTAAACTGTAATTTAAATGGGGGGAAGTTATGTATACTATAGAATCTATAATTATATTAGGTGTGTTATTCTTACTCGTAATACTGTTTTTCGCGTTTATTCCAGTGGGATTATGGATTTCTTCATTAGCAGCAAATGTAAAGGTTAGTATTTTTACTTTGATTGGTATGAGACTTAGAAGAGTTAATCCATCTAAAATTATTATACCACTTATTAAAGCAAGTAAAGCGGGATTAAACATTACTGTCAATCAGTTAGAGGCGCATTTTTTGGCTGGGGGTAATATAAATGCTGTGGTTAATGCGTTAATTGCTTCTGAGAGAGCAAACATTGATTTACCATTTGAAAAGGCGGCAGCTATTGACCTTGCAGGTAGAGATGTTTTTGAGGCTGTAAAAATGAGTGTTAACCCTAAAGTTATACAAACTAAAAGTGTTTCAGCAGTTGCTAAAGATGGTATTGAGTTACGCGTTATGGCACAAGTTACTGTGCGCGCTGATTTGGAAAGGTTAATTGGTGGTGCTGGTGAGTCTACTGTACTTGCAAGAGTTGGAGAAGGGATTGTAACGACTGTTGGTTCTGCTAAGAGCCATAAAGATGTTATTGAAAATCCAGATAATATATCTAAAATGGTTCTATCAAAAGGGCTAGATGCAGGTACTGCTTTTGAAATTTTATCTATCGATATAGCAGATATTGATGTAGGGCGTAACATTGGGGCTAACTTACAGACTATGCAAGCTGAAGCTGATAAGAACATTGCGCAGGCTAAAGCTGAGGAGAAGAGAGCTATGGCGGTTGCTAGAGAGCAAGAGATGAGAGCTGAAGTTGTGGCAGCAGAAGCTGAGGTACCAAAGGCGCTAGCTCAAGCGTTGCGTGATGGGAAAATGGGTGTGATGGATTATTACGATATGCAAAATATTATTGCAGATACTAAAATGAGACATACGCTTTCAACTAAAGATGCTAACAATATTGGAGGAAAATAAGATGCCTCCAAAAAAACGTAAGCCACGTCAAACTCATTATGAAATTCCAGAAGATATTAAAAGTGAGCCTCCAAAAGCTCCTATAAAAGAGCCGATAAAAGAGCCGGATTTGAGTGAGCAAGATATGTTATTAAAACATATTATAATAGGAGAGGTGTTGTCTCAACCAATGTGTAAGAGACGTCGCCGCAGACTACCATAGAAATATGGTAGTTTTTTTTGCAATAAATACCTTGTATTAACTACAGAAAATCGGTTTACCCTAACATTAATATATTAATGGAGAGGTGATTACAGTTTGAGTAAAGTAGTTTTAGGTATTGATAGACTAGATGAAGTGATAAACCTATTTGACGGTAAAAGAGTGGGTATAGTCACTAACCCGACAGGTGTAAATAGTGAGTTCGTTAGCACAATTGATTTATTTTATAAGAATACGAACTTAGTTGCATTATATTCTCCCGAACATGGCGTACGAGGAAATATTCAAGCTGGAGAGAAAGTTGAAACGTATATAGATGAAGCTACAGGTGTGAAGGTTTATACTTTGTATGGTAAAAGTAAACGTCCTAGTAAAGATATGCTAGATGATATTGATATTTTAGTGATTGATATTCAAGATGTAGGTTCTAGATTATATACTTATTTATACACTATGGCTTATTGTATGCAAGCGTGTAAAGATTATGGAAAAGAAGTGGTTGTGTTTGATAGACCAAACCCAGTTGGTGGGGTTGAGGTGGAAGGTAATTTAGTTAAGGAAGGTTTTACATCATTTGTAGGGCTATATCCAATACCATATCGATATGGATTAACTATGGGGGAGTTGGCACATTATTTTAATAATGAGTTTCAGATTAATGCCCAACTGACTGTAGTTACGATGAAAAATTGGAAGCGTGATATGTATTATGATGAAACTGAGCTACCTTGGATTATGCCTTCACCAAATATGCCTACAATTGATACGACAATTTTATATAATGCAACTTGTATATTTGAAGGTACTAATATATCTGAAGGACGAGGCACTACTAAACCGTTTGAAATTGTGGGTGCGCCTTGGTTGGATGCTAATCTGTTAGCACAAACGTTAAATGCCATTGGTTTAGGTGGTGTATATTTTCAGCCTATATATTTTTCTCCTACATTTTCTAAACATGAGGGTGTACTATGCCAAGGAGTTCAAATCCATATATTAGATAGAAACAATATAAAACCAGTTAAAATTGCGTTGCATTTATTAAAACATATTATTTTACAAAATGAACATGAATTTGAATTTAGTGCACCATATACGCAGAAAGGTAAACCTATGATTGACTATAATACAGGTAGCGACATTGTTAGATTAACTGACTTTGACCCTGATACTTTATATGAGGAGTGGGAACATGAAAACGAAACCTACAAGCACATTAAGCAACAATATCACTTATATTCTACGTAATCAAAGGAGGAGTATAATGGAAATGACAGTTAAACAAAAGATAGGCCAACTATTTATGGTCGGCTTTGATAGTACTACAGTAAATTCACATATTGAAACTTTAATTAAAGATTATAATGTAGGAAATGTTATATTGTTTGAGAGGAATTGCAAAACGCCACAACAGACATTTAAATTGGTGCAAGATTTACAGCGCTTAGCGATAAAACATAATGGTGTACCTATGTTCATTGGAATTGACCAAGAAAATGGAATGGTAGTTAGGATTAGTGATGGAGTATGTCAGTTTCCTACTAATATGGCGCAGACTAAAGGAGCTAGTTTGGATGAGATTTATCATATGGCTAAGTATACAGGGGAAATGTTAGGTGCATTGGGGATTAATTATAACTTAGCACCTTGTCTTGATATTAATAATAATAAATCTAACCCGATTATTGGTATTAGAAGCTTTGGGGAGGATAGCGAGACTGTAGCTACAGCTGGAGTGGCATGTATAGATGGGTTTCAATCTAGTGGGATAATTGCTACGGCTAAACATTTCCCAGGACACGGGGATACATCAGTGGATTCACATTTAGCTTTACCTGTGATTAGTTATACGAAAAAAAGGTTAAATGAAGTGGAGTTATATCCTTTTAAAGTTGCAATTAAAGCAGGAGTTAAAAGTATAATGACAACTCATATAAGATTTATGACTTATGATGATAAATTTCCTGCTACGTTATCTCAAAAGGTTTTAACTGATTTATTAAGAGTACAGCTAGGGTTTAAAGGGCTTATTATAACAGATTGCTTAGAAATGAAAGCTATTGATGATACGTATAGCGTGGAAAAGGCAGCACCTATGGCTATTAAAGCAGGAGCAGATATTATATGTATAAGTCATACGCAAAAGTTACAAACTAAAGCACTAATTGAAACTATTGACCAGTTTGGCAGTAATGAAATTTTGCAAAAAAGAGTTATTAGTTCGTGTCACCGTATTATTGCACAAAAGGCTAAGTTAAATATTAAAAATTTTTTAGAAAGACAATTTGAAGATATTGAAAGCGTACTTAATCCACAAGAAGCTATTGATTTGGCTAAAAGAGTTAGTAAAGATAGTGTTGAAATTATACAACAAAGACAAAGTCTACCATTAGCAGCTAAAAAAATATTAGTAATTGCGCCTAATTCACGTGGTCTTAATGGCGCAGATGGACAGTGGCATATTCCAAACTTTGCATCATTTGTTAAAAACAATGTTGTGAATAATGATATTACAGCAGTTAAAATTGAGAACCAACCAACAAAAGCTGATATACGTGAATTGGTTAATAAAACTAAAGAATTCGATACGATTATCATGTGTTTGTATAATGCACAATTTATGAAGCCTCAGTTAGATTTAGCTCAACAGATTTTAGATACCCATCATTGTGTAATTTGCATATCTATGCGAAATCCATATGATATAAATTATTTAAAAAACACACAAACAGTAATACAAGCCTATGAATATACCCCTTTGTCAATGAGTACTTTAATGGAGATGTTATTTAATATACATGTAGAGTATATTGGAGAAGAGGAAATTCAAAATAGCATTAAAAAGGAAGATAAAGAAGAAATAATCACAGATATCTCTCCAGATACACAAGATATAACCCAAGATTTAACTCAAGATGTACGAGATTTAACCCAAGATTTAACTCAGGATGTACAAGATTTAACCCAAGATTTAACTCAGGATGCACAAGATATAGTTCAAGATTTAACTCAAGATGCATAACAATAAGATTAGAAAAAAATAAGCAACGTCTAAGACGCTGCTTTATTTTTATGCTGGAATAAACCAGTATTTATTAGATGCGTATAAATAATCTACATAAAGCTGATAAGCTAAATAAATGGCTTCTTCTAAAGTAATATAATCGTTATCCAAAATATTAGCTGTACTAGTTACGCCCCATGAAATTATTGAACGAGGTAATGTACTTTCTACCTTATTTAAGATAAATTTTGCATAACTACCTGTTAAAGTATTATGCTGTGCATACATTAATGAATGAGGTTCATAAAAACTATCCCAATAATCCCCATCCATTCCCGGTAAAATCTTCTCTAACATTTTTACAAACTGTTCTCCTGTAACATATGACTTATAGTTAGCGTTAGAAGGTTCAATAATTTTATTTGTTAACATATAAGAAACATAAGGCTCCGCCCAGTAAGAATATGAGACGTTAAAAACTAAAGTGTTGCCATCAATAACTTCTGATTTAAAATTAGAGCCACCGTAATTAAGTAACTTATTCATATCAGGGAATTGGTTTTCTGTATCTGATTTTAATATTACCCCAATAAGTGAAATATCATCATACTCAGCATAAGCTACTATACAATACCCAGCTGGAGTATGAAATCCTGTTTTTGCTGCCACGGCATATTCATTAAAAAATTCGGTTTCTGAACGCAATACCTTTGCGGAATTAAGCAAAGAAATATTTGTGTTAGTATTAGTTTTCGTAAAATTATAACTAACAGTGCTAGCAATCTCGCGTAAAGTAGGAGAACTAAAAGCAAGCTTTGCAATAAGCGCAAGGTCATAAGGAGTAGTGTAATGCATAGGCTCATGATAGCCGTGAGGATTAACAAAGTTTGAATTAATCGCTCCAGCTTGGGTTGCCACATCGTTCATAATATTTGCAAATTCAGTAATGGAACCTGAATGAAACACTGCTAAATCATGAGAAACAAAATTATCTGAACTTAATAAAACAGCATGAATACCGTCAAGATAAGTGTATGTATCACCGACCTTAAGACCAATGTTACTGCTATCAGCAGGAACAATATCCTTACTACTCTGAGTCTGAGTCACAGTTGAAAATGGGTCTACTACATCCTGTAGCAGTATATAACTTGTTAAAATCTTCGTAGTACTGGCTGGATAGAATTGACTAAAAGGATTTTTACTATATAAAATAGTGCCTGAGTCAGCTTCTAT
The DNA here is from genome assembly GCA_001994995.1 of Candidatus Parepulonipiscium sp. PG-Nuni2H_MBin01. Classification (GTDB taxonomy): domain Bacteria; phylum Bacillota; class Clostridia; order Lachnospirales; family Cellulosilyticaceae; genus Parepulonipiscium; species Parepulonipiscium primum. The sequence goes on from MDJM01000039.1 coordinate 25,140, forward strand.
TAAAATAGCACCTTCTGCAACTAAATCTAAAGTACTAGCAAACGTGACGGGTGTAACAAATAATAAAACTAAACTAAAAATTATTTTTTTAAGCATGGTTATCCTCCTTATATATTCATTTATATTATAATATATAGATTGGAATGTGAAAAGGAGAAAATTAAAAAAATTTGCTTTCTTATGAATGAAAAAAATATATCAGGCAATACTCTAGTAGTTAAGTAATATCTAAAAAAAAATTTTATAAGGAATTGTATTAAAAAATATTTTATGGTAATACTTTAATTACCGTAAGAAAGTTCGGTTATCAAATAAAAATATTTTATAAATTATTGTATAGGAAAATATTTTATGGTAATACTTTACTTATAATTAAAAATTAAAAGGAGAAATAAATTATGTATGAAGCATTAGACAACTTTCCACTAAGGAAAATCAACTTTGTAAAAACGAGGACAACTATACTTAAAGCAGTTAGCTATCTGCTAAAAGAGAAAAACTTTGCAGACATCACCGTAGATGAAATCTGCCAAAGGGCTCAAATTTCTAGAGGTACGTTCTTTAACTACTTCTCTACTAAAGAACATGTTTTCCATTACTATTTAAGAATTTTTACAGTTAAAATTGCATTGCGAATTGAGCAATGGGATGATGAGATGACTTTTGAAAATAAAGTAAAACAAATCTACGATTGGTTTAATGAGCAAGAGGAATATTCTAAATTTGTGGATAGTTATATAAGTTTCTTATTAAATGTAGGAGAAAATCAAAATGAAATGAAACTTACTGATGCTGAATTCGTTTATTTCTTCAAAGATATTAAAGAAGAAGATTATACAAAATATAATGCATTAACTATTCAAAAGATATTTGAAGATATAGCACAAACTGCTAAAAACAAAGGAGAAATTAAATTAGAGGTGGAACAGGAAGAGCTGGGCAATTTGTTATCGGGTGTATTAGTTGCAAGTTATCTAACAGACCATTTACAAGCAGATAAAAACCACTTAGCAATTTTCAGTAAAATTTGGAACAATTAATACAAGGAGTGCTTCTCGACGAGAGGTGCTCTATTTTTTGTTATAAGGTTCTAACATATAAGTAAATTAAAAATAAAGCTAGGTATAACTTCAACTACATTTGTTTACAAGGTTATTACAATATGTTAATATAATAGTAGAGAACATGACGAAAGGGGGAACGATGCCATGAGATGCCCGATTTGTAAAAGTATAGAACATTTATGCGAGGAAGTTAACTTAGAATACGGTGAAGTAATAGGCTACCATTGTACCGCATGTGGATTCGATAGTGAAGAAGTTATTACTGTTGATGAAATAGATTAATCGTACATATGTTAATTAATTATAACATGTGAGCGTACATATATATGAATATAGTTGAACGTTTATAAGTATATCTCTTGGGGGATATACTTGTTTTTTTTGCGTACAGACTAGTATATATGGGAAATATTTGTATATACATATGAATAGGCTTTGTATAACTTGTAAAAAATGGGCTATGGAGAATTTTTCTCTAATACCTGTTTTTTTATACTAAACTATGATAGACTATACAGAGACCATATAGAAATTGAGGTGAAGGAGCTTGAAGAGAAATAACATTTTGTACGTGTTAGTGTTTTTTACATTAATGTGTAGCACTATTTTTGCAACACCTATTAAACATGAAATTGCTCTAGAATATGGACTTTACAACAGCGAACAAATTATAGATATTGAACTCGCAATAGAAGAAAAAATTACAGACGCTGAACTCGCAATAGAAGAATCTATACCACAATACATTACTAATGAACTCGTAAATTCCAAAAGCGAATTTGAAGTTTTTGCTTCTTACGATTTATACCAAAGAAAACAAACATTATTAGGAATAATAGATGAGTTAGAAATTGAAGTAGAACAGCAGATTATTGAAATAGAACAAAATGTAATAGAAGAAGGGCTCCAGGCTACGGACGAGCCGGAATTAAGTAGTGAAGAGAAGGCAGTTGTGCCACCACCAGCTGAACCAACTGGAAAATATGCATACTTAACATTTGATGATGGACCTAGTGACAATACTATATTAATATTAGATTGTTTGAAAGACTATGATATTAAAGCGACGTTTTTCGTTTTACATGTGCCAGGTAGAGAAGATGTGTATAGGAGAATTGTAAATGAAGGTCATACAATCGCACTACACTCAAGTACACATGAATATTCAGAAATATATCAAACAGTAGATACTTATTTAGCGGACATTAAGAATTTAGAAAATGTTATCGTTGAAAACACAGGGGTTACGCCAGTGATACTAAGATTTCCAGGTGGTTCTAACAATACAGTAAGTCACCAATATGGCGGTAGTGATATTATGCCAAATATTATTGAGGCAACTAATGCAGCAGGGTATATATATTTTGACTGGAATGTTGATTCACAAGATGCGTCTAAGATTACACAAGAGAAAGATATAATAGTAGATGCAGTTCTTAGCCAATCAGCTAATAAAACACAGCCAGTGATTCTAATGCATGATTCTAAATTTAAAACTACCACTCCAGAAGCGTTGCCAGAAATTATAGAAGGGTTAACACAGTTAGGATTTTCGTTTGAGAAAATAACTGCTGAAACGCCAGTGGTACAATTTAGCTTGAAAAAGGAATGATAGCTCGTCTCACTTAAAAATAGAGAATCCTATAAGTAGATACTACTGGAAATAATAGCCTAATAGTATAAAATATCATATATTAACAAAAACTAGCCTTACTAACTATAATAAAGAGGTGATTAGTATGCAAAGTTACCACTGTAGAAGTTGTGGGTATGATATGACAGGGACAGAAAGATTATCTAATAGTACTGAAACGATTGGATTTGTTCCGTATACAGGGTTTGACCAGGAAGTGTTCCCAATGTCATTAATGGCAACATCGGAGAATACAATTACGTGTCCTAACTGCGGACAGGTGGGGCATTGGGTATAAGAGAAAGGGCAAAAATTGCCCTTTTTTTTTGTAAAAAAGATGCATGATTTATGTAAAAATGATATAATGGAGTAAGTTGTTAGCTTGTCTTATAGTCCAATAGAATTAGGCAAAAACTTGCCTTTTTTTATGCAAAAAAAGATGCATAAATTAAATTAAGATGGTATACTTAGGCATATAATATATTAGATGGGAGATGATCCGTATCTAATGAACAAAAGAGAAAATGCAATACTTCTTCCGAGGAAATACGGAAGTTCTAAGAAAGTTTATAAAAAGGAGGAAGCTACTAGGCAGAAGAGCCCTTATTTTTAGTAGCAGACTTTGGATGGAGATACCAATTAATGCAATAGGTTTTTCTGATATAACAGAACAAGAACATTTAAACAAATTAGTAGAATCAATAATGCAAAGTCCAACACACCAAAATATTGCACGAGATAGGAACAAAATACAAATAGCTGAATATAGAAAAAAAGTTGCGCCGCATACTTATGTGATGGTTAGGGTAAGTGTAGAAGATGACATAAGAAGTACTAGAGTTAATGTTGAAGAATGTGAGGCTTATGTTGAGGCTACACTGGAAGCGGAGTTTGAAGAGATTGAGGTTGAATGTGTAGATGATACGTTGTATTATGTAATATGCGAGGAAAAAAACACAGCAATGCAGATAATCTTTTGGATGCAAAATTTAGTAGAGTATCTTAATGCAACTGATAAGGGTAGACCGATAATAGGCGCTAGCATTTTGGGGATTGCGCTTGAGGGGACCATTATATTACCTATTTTAAAAGATGAAGAAGAGCTAGAATTTGAGATTTATGAGAGAGATAAGCTACGTGAGATTGTAGATAGAATAAAAGAGGGTGACGAAGAGGCACAGGCACAGTTAGAAGAGGAAGAAAAAGAATTAGATGAGCAACTAATGGAGAGACTTAAAGAAGAAGATTTCTTAAGTATAATGAGCGGATACTTTATTCCACTTACTTATGATGAATCCATGTATGCTATACTAGGTGATATTACTGATATTAAAGAGAGAAAAAATCAGGATACGGGCGAGGAGATGTACGTATTTAACTTAGACATAAATAGCATGAACTTAGAAGTGGTCATCAACAAAAAGACTTTAATTGGCATGCCAACAGTAGGTATGAGATTTTTGGGAAGTTGTTGGTTACAAGGCCAGATACTTATGGGTTAATTTATGAGGCGATTATGCCTCTTTTTTTTTAGATAAATAGTACAGTGGTTAATATAGTTAAAATTTTGACAGTAAAAATAGAAATTTTATGATAAATATAAAAACTGTATTAAAACACATTTATATATTGACTTTTAGAGTTAGTAGTGATAAACTAACCTAAATGATAAACATAGGCATCTGGTCATATTTGTTTAGGATTATCATTTATATGTAAATCTAAAAGGCGCTGTTAACTTAATATGAACTTGAGAAGTTTTGCGGAGGCTTAAGTAACGATTGTCCGAATCTTAAGAAACTTTTCATACTTTAACTTAACACGACTAACTAAAATATTTGGAGGGAATTGAAATGAAATTAAGAAAATTTGTATCGTTTGGTTTAGCAAGTGTATTATCTCTATCTCTATCAGGGTTTGTCTACGCATCTGAAACAATTACTGTAGAAGGTTATGATGCTGATAAAAACATTATTGACATTGAAGTACCATATGCGCCAGAAACAATTATTACGCTTGACTATGTGGCTCTTGATTTAATTTATGCATTAGGCGAGCTTGATAAAGTTGTAGGTGCAGCAATGAGTTCAGCACCATCTTATTTAGCAGAGGTTTTAGAGGATACACAGATTGTTAATTTAGGTGGATTAAAAGAGTATGACCTTGAAGAAATGATGTCACTTCAACCAGATATTATATTTTCTAGCGGCCGCACAATTAGTGCATATGACATGCTTACTATGATTGCACCAACTATTGCATCATCTTTAGATTATACAAATTATTATGATAGCTTTAAAGAAATCACGGTTAGAAATGCATCTATTTTAGGATATGCAGATGCAGTTGATGAGACTCTTGCTGAATATGACGCTAGAGTTGAAGCGCTACAAGAAGCTGCTGAAGGAAAGACTATGATTTTAGGATTAACAACTAATGGTGGATTTTCTACACTAGGCAATGAATCGCGTGCTTCAATACTTGGTACAACAATTGGTTTTGAGAACTTGGCTATTGATGTAGATGCAACTCATGGAAACGCTTCATCTTATGAGTTATTAGTAGAGCTTGATCCAGACTATATATTTGTTATTGATAGAGATACTGCTACAAATGCAGAAGGAGCTTCTCCTGCGCAGCAGTTGTTAGATAACGAATTAGTTCATATGACTCAAGCTTGGCAAAACGATAATATTATTTACTTAGATCCTTCAGTATGGTACTTAGCTGAGGGTGGATTATATGCAATGGACATAATGCTTGCAGATATCGAAAGTGCATTTCCAGAGTTAATTAAAGAAACAGAACAATTAGAAGAAGTATTAGACGAAGAGTAAAAACAAGATAGCGCTCCCTTATAACTTAGGGAGCGTTATCTGTACCAAGAAAGGAGTGGCGATGATACGTAAGTATAGATTAGCAATAATTTTAGCAGTTATATTATTTGTGCTATCATTTTTATCACTATTTGTAGGAGTGTTAGATATAACACCAATATTAAAAGGGGATTTTGAAGCATTTGAAATAGTACTTATTTCACGGTTACCGAGATTGATGGCAATTATATGTACAGGCGTGGGAATGAGTATAGCAGGGTTAATAATGCAGCAGTTATGTATGAATAAATTTGTTTCGCCAACAACAGGAGCGACTATAGCATCAGCGCAGCTAGGTCGGTTACTAGCTATGCTAGTATTTACTGGAACTACCCTAGCGCAACAAACTTTAATGTCATTTGCCTTTGCGCTACTTGGAACATGGATTTTCGTTTGGCTAATACAAACGATTAAATTTAAAGACGTAATTATGGTGCCATTAATTGGGATTATGTTTAGCAATGTAATAGGCGGGGTTACAAGTTATTTTGCTTATAAATACAATATGACACAAGCTTTAAGCGCAATATTAGTAGGGGACTTTTCATTAATAATTAGAGGGCGTTATGAAATTGTATATTTAATAGTACCATTAGTAATAATAGCTTACATCTACGCTAACCATTTTAACATTGTAGGAATGGGAGAAAACTTTGCCAAAAATTTAGGAGTTAATTATAACCGTATGATGTTTTTTGGATTATCAATAGCGGCATTAATAACTGCTAGTATCGTGGTAATAGTAGGGACAATATCTTACATAGGACTTATTGTGCCAAATATCGTATCGATGTTTAGAGGAGATAAAATACAGGGCAGCTTAGTTGAAGTAGGATTAGTGGGTGCAATATTTGTGCTTATTTGCGACGTAATTGGCAGATTAATAATTTTCCCATATGAATTGCCAATAGATTTAGTTGCTGGAGTAATAGGAAGTATTTTATTCTTAGGTATAATGTATAGGAGACTAAGAGTGCCTAAGCCAAAAATAAGAGTTGAAGGGAGATAATTATGGTAGCGAAAAGAAAAAATCGAATTAGTATGTTACTGCTAATACTTTGTTCAATAGGATTAGTATTTACGTATTTAACAATTAATGTAGACCCTAGATTTTATGACTTTGCTATGATGTTAAGAAGGCCTAAAATGATAGGAATGATATTAGCAGCGTTTTGCATAGGAACTGCTAGTATTGCGTTTCAATCGGTTATTAATAATTATATAGTAACACCATGCTTGCTAGGTATGAATTCGCTTTACATTTTAACTAATACAGTAGTTGCTTTTACTTTAGGAACTTACCACCCAATGTTTATGAATGCCAATGTTTCATTTATAACTAACGTAGTAATAATGTCTGTAGCAGCCACTATTATTTATGGGTTTATGTTTAGGGTAACAAACTATAACGTATTATATGTATTACTATCTGGCACAGTTATGGCTACGTTATTTGGGAGCATCTCAAGTTCGCTTATGAGAATGATTGACCCTAACGAGTATTTGACATTACAAGCGAATTTAATTGCGGGATTTAACAATGTTAATTCTGACATTATTGTAATGGCTGTAGCTATGATTGTTGCTACAATAGTTTTGTTTTATCGCGACATTAAACTACTTGATGTAATTACGCTTGGTAAAAACCAGGCAATAAACTTAGGAGTGGATTACGATAAAACTATTTCGAGAATTTTATTAGCTGTAGCGATATTTATATCTATAGCAACAGCATTAGTGGGGCCAATTTCATTTTTAGGACTTATATTAGCTAACGTTGCTAGACAAATGTTTTTAACGTTTAAACATAGTTACTTAATGATGGGGTCATTTTTAGTTGGAGTAGTTATTTTATTATTTGGCCAGACGTTAATAGAGCATGTATTTAACTTTAGTACTGTTATTTCAGTATTTATTAACCTTTTTGGTGGTGGATACTTTTTATATTTAATTGTAAAAAATAAAGGAGCGTAGGATATGGTAATACGCAATTTAACAAAAGCTTATGGCGATAAAGTTGTAGTGAACAATGTTTCTTTCGAAATTCCTCAAGGTAAAGTTATTTCCTTAATTGGCCCAAATGGCGCTGGTAAGTCTACTGTACTAAATATGGTTACAAGACTTACACCTAGAGATAGCGGGGAAATCGAATTTTTTGGTAAAGATATTAAAGATTGGAAGAGTAAGGAGCTATCTAAAAAGCTAGCTATTTTAACCCAAATAAATCATATTCAAATGAAGCTTACTGTAAAAGAACTAGTTGGATTTGGCAGATTTCCTTATAGCGGCAGCAGATTAACTGAGCATGACCATAAAAAAGTGGCTGAAGCAATTAAGTATATGGAGCTTGATGAATTTGAAGATAGATTTATTGACCAGCTATCTGGTGGGCAGCGACAACGTGCGTATATTGCCATGGTTATTGCACAAGATACGGATTATGTGTTTTTAGATGAGCCGACTAATAATTTAGATATTTATCATGCATCTAATATGATGCAGATTGCGCGTAGGCTATGTGATGAACTGGGTAAAACTGTAGTTTTAGTTTTGCATGAAATTAACTTTGCTTCTACATATTCAGATTATATTGGTGCGTTTAAAGACGGTTACCTTAGAATTTTTGGTACTGTAGAAGAAGTTATGACACAAGAAGTTTTAAAGGATTTATATAACGTGGACTTTGAAATAATGGAGATTAACGGAAAACCCATTTCTATTCATTACTAACTTTTTGTTTGAAATACAAATAGGCTACCTGCTAAATCTGGTAGCCTATAGTCTTTATTTTCTAAATTTATCCCGACATATTTTTGTTAAAGCTATATAAGTTCTGTACTATTTGTATAAACTTAGTAGAGTGTAGTATATTTCCTAGCATAGTTCTCCTTTGTCCCACCATCTTTGAGGCATCAATAAGTTGTACCTGCCCTAGTCTATGCTCTGGTTTATCCTTCGGAACAATCCAAATATAAGTTGTAATACCAGTATTATAAAATGTATCCGTTGATAACTGAATTATTGCATCTAGCCAATCATTTTCTATTAGGTAACGCCTTATTTCGCTTTCGCCACCCCCTGCATCACCACTAAAGAGCGGTGAACCATGCCCGTATCTTTTAACTTTGCTAAACCATTTTGCATAAATATCATTTGCCCATCAGATATTTTTGGTAGCCCAGCCATAAACCTTCCCTTGTCTCCTAGTTATAATTTTTAGATTTATTATATTATACCCCATCACAATAACAAACAATACCTAATCAAACGTAAAAAAGACGAGTCAGCTTACTGATTCGTCTATTAATTTTATCTATTGTTATAAAAGTAAAATTTACGCTACTAATTATTTTTATTAAAGAAATTGGATGAGTTGTATTAAGGACAAGACTTGTACACATATATTGTACAAGGGCTAAACTCACAAAAAGGAAGGTGATATAATGATAACTAAATTTTTCAAACTTGAGGAACATGGTACAAATGTAAAAACCGAACTAATAGCGGGAATCACTACTTTCATGACAATGGCGTACATATTAGCTATAAATCCGGCAATACTTTCGGTAACTGGAATGGAAAGTGGAGCTTTATTTACAGCAACAGCACTAGCAGCTATTATAGGAACAGTGTGTATGGCACTATTTGCAAATTACCCATTTGCATTAGCGCCGGGAATGGGACTTAATGCATTTTTTGCTTTTTCTGTAGTACTAGGTATGGGAATTAGTTGGGAAATGGCATTGGCAGCAGTATTTGTGGAAGGTATTATATTTTTATTAATGTCATTATTTAATTTAAGAGAAGCTATCTTTAAAGCAATACCTACTAGCTTAAAACATGCAGTGGGCGCAGGGATTGGGATATTTATAGCGTTTATAGGATTTCAAAATGCAAATATCACTATTTTAGATAGCTCGACTAAAGTAACTGTATTTGAAATTACTAAATACAATGCATTGTTCCCTAGCGAAGCTTATAGTTTCTCAAATGTAGGTATAACAGTGGCTTTAGCACTTGCAGGAGTTTTATTAACAGCAATAATGCTTGCCAAAAATGTGAAAGGGGCTATTTTATGGGGAATGCTAATTACTTATTTTATCGGACTAATTTGTGAATTTACAGGAATATATGTGCCATACTATCCAGTTGATGCTAATAACATTGCATTTTATTCATTAATACCCGATTTCTCAAATGGGCTAAGCATTCCAAGTATTAAGCCATTATTATTTAAATTAGATTTTAGCATGTTGTTAACAGCAGAATTTTTTGCGGTAGTTCTTGCCTTTTTATTTGTGGATTTATTTGATACGTTAGGAACGATTATTGGAGTATCATCAAAAGCGAATATGTTAGATGAAGATGGCAACTTACCACGCATTAAAGGTGCATTGATGGCAGATGCAGTAGCAACAACAGCAGGAGCGTTGATTGGCACATCTACAACAACAACTTATGTAGAAAGTGCAGCAGGGGTATCAGCAGGCGGTCGCACAGGTTTAACAGCTTTAGTAACAGCTATACTGTTTGCTCTATCCTTGTTTTTATCACCTATATTTTTAGCTATGCCTTCATTTGCAACTGCTCCAGCGCTTATAATAGTAGGATTTCTTATGATAGGTTCGGTTAAAGAAATTAACTTTGAAGAAATATCAGAAGGATTGCCAGCATTTTTAACCATTTCAGCAATGGCCTTCACTTATAGTATTTCAGAAGGGATTGTATTTGGAGTAATTTCATATGTAGTAATCAATGTGGCGACACGTAGATTTGATAAACTAAACTGCTTATTAGTAGTTATCGCTATTTTGTTTTCAATAAAATATGTTGCTAGCGATTATTTTGCATATTTAGCATTACCAATAATCGTAGTGGCGTATATAATAGCAAAACTTAAGTAATTAGAGGCGTTACCTATTTTTACACAATAAAAACCCCCTAGACCTTTAGGCTAGGGGAGATTTTTGCTATGCTTTTATCTAAATTAGGCATCAAGTCCTTTCCTAATAAGATGATAAACTGTTTTTGAAAAAGTAGGTAAATTGTGCTTTAGCTTATATTCTTCTATTCTAATTACTAAATCTATAGGAAATTTTATTAGTTTTGGTACTCTTTCCATTGTTTGCTCCTTTCAGCAGAATTAAAATATCTATTGACATCTTTTGATACTGAATATATACTTTTAGCATATCAAAGAAAGGAGATAGAGTCAATGAAGAAAAAAAATAAGTTTAGAATCTATTCTGCTGAACTATAAAATGAACCACTAAATAAAACATGTCGGTTATCATTAAAAAATAGTTAATTCTTTAACATTATTAAGGAAGTTATTATTAAATTAACGCAAAGTGAAAGTCTTACGTATGAGCCGGGGAAAAGATAGCGATAATATTAAAATCTTATCTATTATTATATTTGCTTATAGTCTAAAATATTAATATATGCTATTTTTACAGAATATAAATAGTAAAAGGTAACACTTTTAAATTATTAGAACCGTAAACTTACGGCATGAACAACTGTTAAGAGACATCGGTAAAGGTATTAGAATTAATTTTGATTTTTTAAAATAAGAAGGGAGGGCGTTACAAGTTATAAAATTATAAAGGCTTGATGCATTCTATCAATATTTTATATACATCAGGCGAAAACCAAAAGTACTCAAGTTGCCTCGGCAAAATAGGGTAAACTTTATAGAGTTTTATAACTTTTATGTAACTAAATTATGATAACAGCATTAGGAGAAATTTTAATAGATTATACATCAAAAGAACCAGATATAGTCGAACAAAACGCAGGAGGTGCGCCAGCAAATGTATTAGCATGTGTTGCTAAATTTGGGTTACCCACAGCGTTTATAGGTAAGGTTGGCGACGATACACAAGGGCATTTTTTAAAAGAAGTAATAGAAGAGGAAGGAATTGATACTAGCGGACTTATAGTGGATAAAAATTATTCAACTACATTAGCACATGTATCATTATCAGAAACAGGAGAAAGAAGCTTTACGTTTGAAAGAAACCCAGGAGCAGATACGCAGCTTACTAAAGAGGAGTTAAATCAAGATATACTATCTCGAACTAAGATATTTCACTTTGGCTCGCTGTCATTAACGAATGAGCCAGCACGGGAGGCAACTTATGAAGCTATAAAAATCGCCAAACAAAATGGCGCAATTATATCTTATGACCCTAATTATAGAGCTTTATTATGGGAGTCGCAGGAAGCAGCGATGGAGCAGATGAGAGGGCCACTTGAATTAGTAGATATACTTAAAATTTCAGACGAAGAATGCGAGCTTATAACTGGGCATGATGATATAAATGTAAGCTGTAAGCTATTGCTTAACCAAGGAATAAAGGTTGTTGTAATAACACTAGGTAAAGCTGGTGCTTTAATTGGTCATGACGGGAAAGTTAGACATGTGGTTGGATGTGGTTCAACTGGTGTAGTGGATACAACTGGTGCAGGTGATTCGTTCTGGGGTGGCTTTTTATATTCTTTGTATAACATTGAGTTTGAGAAAGTAGATATTATCCAATTAGCTGAATGTGCTAAATTTGCTAATGCAGTGGCAAGTTTATGTATTGAAGAGTTTGGAGCAATTAAAGCTATGCCTACGTTGGAACAAGTATACAGTAGACTTAGAGGCGAATAACATGAGATTTTAGATTGAGAAATTTCTATTGAGGTCAACTACTCCCACTTATAGAAGTGGGAGCTTGTAAAAGCTCGGTTGACTAGGCTAAGCATTTATTTGCTCCGTTATATTTGATATAGACACCATAGAATGATACCCTAGTTCTATGCAACTGTCGTGGCTCTGTAAACAGTCCTAAAGAGT
>MDJM01000040.1 GCA_001994995.1 Candidatus Parepulonipiscium sp. PG-Nuni2H_MBin01
ATACAACATAACTGGAGATTATGGGTGTTAATGTTTCCATTAATGACTTGGTTATTGTTATTTGCATACAAACCTATGTATGGTTTGATTATCGCTTTCCAAGACTACAATTTATTTAAAGGTATGTCTGGAAGTGATTGGGTTGGTTTAGAAAACTTTGTTGACTTATTCGTTGGTAGTGGATCAATGTATTTCTGGAGAGCATTTAAAAATACAATTATCATTAGTGTGTATTCTTTAATTTTTACTTTCCCATTACCAATTATTTTAGCGTTATTCTTTAACGAAGTTAAAGATGGTTTATTTAGAAGAGGGGTTCAAACAGCAATGTTCCTTCCTCACTTCTTATCAGAAGTTATCTTAGCAGGTATTGTTATTTCTTTCTTACAACCAGATACAGGTATAATTAACATCTTTTTAATGAAATTGGGTATACTAGAAGAGGGAATTTATTTCCTAACGAAGCCTGAGTGGTTTAGACCTGTTTACATCATAGCTGGTGTTTGGAAAGAGGTAGGTTTTAGTTCTATCGTTTATTTCGCAGCATTAAGTGCGATTTCACCAGAACAATATGAGGCAGCAAAAGTGGACGGGGCAACTAAACTTCAACAAATGATGTTCGTAAGCCTTCCAGGTATTGCACCAACAATTATCACTATGTTAATAATCAAAATTGGTAACTTATTATCAGTAGGTTATGAACGTGTTATCTTATTATATCAACCAGTAACATATGAAACAGCAGACGTTTTAAGTACTTATATCTACCGTCTTGGTCTAACAGGAAGCAGTGACTTCTCATTAGCAGCAGCGGCAGGTTTATTCAACTCTGTTATCGGTTTCGTTCTAGTTATTGGGGCAAATAGAGTAAGTAAAAAATTGTCAGATACAGTATTATGGTAGGAAAGGGGTAGAGAAGATATGAAAACTAAATCATCATCAGGCGACGTTATATTAACCAGGTTTATCTATGTACTACTGGCGATCCTTGGTTTAATAGCAGTTTACCCATTTATCTACGTTGTATCAAGCTCATTAAGCTCTGGTAGAATGGTAGACATGGGGCAAGTTCTATTATTTCCAAAAGAATTTACAGTAGATGCATATGAATTCGTTTTACAAGATACAGTATTCTGGACTTCTTACGCGAATACTTTATTCTATACATTTTTTGGGGTTGCATGGAGTATGTTACTATCAGCTCCAGGAGCATATGTTTTATCAAGAAAAAGACTTTGGGGAAGACGCTTCTTCAACTTCTTATTAGTATTTACAATGTGGTTTGACGCTGGTATGATTCCTGCGTACTTAAACTACCAATCACTTGGAGTTATTGATAGCAGATGGGGTATCGTTATTGCGTTTGGTGTTCAAGCGTTCAACATTATCCTTCTTAGAAACTACTTTGAAAGTATTCCAGAATCATTAGAAGAATCTTCTATGATTGACGGTGCTACTGACTTTAGAATTTTCTTCAACATTTTCTTACCATTATCAAAACCATCTTTAGTAACAGTTATTCTTTACTATGGTATTGGTAGATGGAATGGTTTCTTCTGGACAATGGTACTTTTAAGAGACATTAACAAGACTCCACTTCAAGTTTATTTAAGAAAAATGATTATCGAGCAAAACCAATTAGCAGAAGAAGTTGCGAAAAACATCCAAACTGCAAGTTATTCAGCAGATACAGTTATTTACGCAATTATTGTTGCATCTATGATTCCAGTTATTATTGTTTACCCTTATATACAAAAATACTTCACTAAAGGTATTATGGTAGGTGGGGTTAAAGAATAATTTCAGAATAAATATCAAGTGGCTTTCAACTAGAGAATGTTCTTGATAACAATACATTATTTTCACTACGAGGGGGAATTTTGGGGACTATGTCCTCAATCCCCCCTTCAGTGTAAGTATACATCAAAGTACATTTAATAGTGGCCTAACAAAGAGGAGAGAAAAATTTATATGGATAGAAAATACCTATTTATGGGTACATCCCTAGAAGAATTGCAAGAATCTATTAAGTACGAAAAGAAAGATCAGTTCAAACGCTTATATGAAATATGTAGGTCTTACAAAGACGTAAAATTAGCATACGAGCATCCTGCAAAAAGTATTACTTTTATGGCAATGGCAGCCGCTAACCTTAGCTTAGGCTACATATTGACTAAGCAGGAACACTATTTGACCGAGGCTAAAAGATGGATATTTACAGCTGTTAAATACCCTCACTGGGGTCATGCGTTCTTAGTCGATGTGGATTTAAGTGCTTCATGGTTACTATTTGGTTTGTCAATTTGTTACGATTGGTTAAAGGATGATTTAACAGATAAGGAAAGAACTTTATTAAGGAATAAGCTTGTTCTCCAAGCTGATAGAATGTTCGCATTTAAAGTTGAGACAGAAGGTGAAGGTTGGTCGACTGCATTTTGGCAAAATCACAACTGGATTAACATTGCTGGCCTAGCAACTGCTGGATATGCGCTAAGGGATGAAGTTCCTAAGGCTCAAGAGTGGGTAGATGATGCTAAATCTAACTTTGCTAGAGTTTTTGAGTATATGGCTGATGATGGTAGTGACTATGAAGGTGTGGCTTACTGGCGTTATGGAGTTATATGGCTTATAATTTATGCAGACCTATCTAAACAAGAAGAAGGCATTGATTACTTTAAAACTTCAGGATTCTTAAAAGAAACTTTCTACTACAGACTATATCAAGCTGTACCTAATTTAGGTGAAACAGTTAACTACGGTGACTGCCATGATAAGAGAAGTGGTCATAGTGTAGCTACTTATTATAAATTAGCTGCTGAATATGATAATGGTTACGCTCAGTATATGGGTAATAGAGTTCTAAAAGATTTCCTATTTAGGGAAGCTTATGAAAGTCAAATTAAGCCTGGTATTTTACCAGAAGCATGGCTTGAACTACTTTGGTTTGATCCAAATGTTGCGCCAAAAACTTTTGAAACATTACCTTTAGTTAAACATTTTGAAGACTTAGGGCTTATTACTTTAAGAACAAGTTGGGATGAGGATGATTGTGTTCTTCTATCTTTCAAATGTGGCGCTCCAGGTGGTAAGAAACAATGGAAGAAATCTTGGGAACTTCAAAGAGATGAAGATATTCTTACAAGAGGGCTTTCGCATCAACATGCTGATAACAATCATTTCTTAATTCATGGATATGACACTTATCTTGCTATTGATGAAGGTTATAATAGAACAGTAAAAGCTTGTGAACACAGTGTTATTACTGTAGATGGCTTAGGATATAAAAATGAGGGCGCAAATAACATTTGGCACTTAGCTAAAGAAGAACAAACTGCAAGTATCACTACTTTTGTAACAGCTGATGGTATCACCTACTTCTGTGGCGATGCACACAATATGTATAAGGAAGAAGCTGAACTAACGCAGTACGATAGACATGTAATTCACACTGGCAAAGAACACTTCTATATGATTGATGAACTAGACAGTAACAACCGTCACACATATACTTTCCATCTTCATACTGAAACTCCTGGGACTAGGTTAGAAGATGATATTTACTATGGAATTTATGAATACAAAAATGGCCCTGGTAAAATGAAAGTGTACACTAGTATAACTAATGATAATGTTATTGAAACTGAAACTAAACAAACTTATGTTAAAGCAATTATGTCAGCTCAAGAACCAGACAAATTTAGGGACATTAACATGGAAACGCTATGTTTAGAAAATGCAACTAAAGAGCGTCAAATGGAATTCATTAATGTATACTGCGTTGGTGATGTGTTTAAAGATTATAAAGCTACTGCTGAGCATATTTGCCAAGGAACAACTCAAGGATATAAAGTGGAGAGCGAAGGCTGCAAAGAAATTATGTTATACGCAAGAGATGGAGTTATTGAGTATGAAAATATCCAAGCTCAGGCTAAAATTTTACTAATTGCAGGCGACAAGATACTAATTGTTGATGGAACTAGCTGCTCTATAAATGGGGAAGAACTTTACTTTAGTAATAAGAAGGACACGGTAATTATTCAGGAGGGAAGCAAGAATGACGTTATTTGAATTTGATAAGATTGCGAAGTTAGTGGATGAAGGTACTGTATATACAGATATGTTAAAAACAATGAAAGAAGAAGCTTTATCGTTTGCAAGAGTGTTTAAAGATACCCCAGAGATAACAAGTGATTGGGGTCACAACTATTTCTGTGCAGATGATGGAGAGAGATTAATCTTTGATTTAAACAAACCTCACGACCATGAATGTATGTTATGCGGTAAGGTTTATAAAAGCGAGAAGTTAGACAATGTTTGGGTTTATTTCTATAGAAACCAAGCTATTCTTACTTTGATGAAATTAGCAGTAGTTTATAAGCTTGAAAAAGACCCAGAGTGTTTAGAGCTTTATAAAAAGATTTTAACTTACTATGCAGAGCACTACACTGAGTTTAAAATTCATGCTAAAGATGTAATTAGCGATGATTTAACTTATGATGTTGGTGGAGCTGGTAGAATGATGCCACAAGGATTAAATGAAGCTATCGTTTTAATTAGAATTTCTGTTACTTTAGAAATCTTAAAAGACGATTTAGATAAAGAATTTAAAGACCTTGTTATCAATAATCTATTTATGGAAGCTGTTAAAATTTTAAAACCACAACTTATTCGTATTCACAACATTCCATGTTGGTTAAACTCAGCAATCGGTGTAGTAGCGTTAGTAGCTCAAAATCAAGAACTTATCGACTTAGTATTTGACGGTGACTTTAGTATTAATGAGCAACTAAAACAAGGGGTAACAGCAGATAAATTCTGGTATGAAGGCTCTATTCACTACAACTTCTTCTTATTAGAAGGGGTAACTAGCTTATTAATCTTTGCTAAAATTTATGACAAAGAAGTAAGAGAAGCTAAAATTGTAGAAGAGATGTTAATTCAAGCTTACCACTATGCTTTAGATAATGATACTCTACCAAATCCAAATGACGGATGGCCAAATGTTAACCTTAAAACTTATGAGTATATTTACTGCATGGGTGCTAAAGTATTTGGTATAGATAGCCCAGTTGGAAATGTATACAAAAATATTTTAGCTAGAGACGTTGAACGTGTTACTATTCCGTTATCTAAACCTTATTATTACAACAATGACATCAGTTTTGAGAGATTAATTTATTTCCCAGACCTAGATGTTGAAAACCGCATTCCGATTGAAAGAGGTTCAGTAAGCTTTAAACATTCTTACTATGGATTGCTTCGTAATGATGATATTAATGCATTTGTTAAATACGGTCACTTAGGGCCTTCTCATGCGCATCCGGACAAGATGACTACTGAAATTCTTATTAAAGGGAATATATTAAGCCGTGACTTATCAAACTCAGGATATGGTGCTAGATTATGTGATGAGTGGCATAGAATTTCTCTATCACACAATACAGTTGTTGTTGATGGAAAAAATCACACTAATGTAGATGGTGGTATTCTAAATGAATTTAACGAAAACAGATGCTACACTCATGTAGATAACGTTTATGAAGGTGTACATTACACTAGAGAGTTGGATTTATTGCCAGATGGGTTCTTGGATAAATTCCTTGTACAATCTGATGATGAGCATAACTATGATTGGATTTTCCACAGTCAAGCTAAGTTATTAACTCAGCTTAATCTAGAAGATGCAGACTTAGGGTATAGCGATAATGGTTACCAACATGTGCAAAATACTAAACTTGTAGTAACGGATAACAATGATTCTATTGATTTAGAGTGGGATTTAAATGGTGTAAAACTTATTAGTACAATTAAGTTAGCGGGCAAACAGTTATTCTTAGCAGATACGTTTGATAATCCTGTTTCTCATTACAGAAAAGCGATTATATTACGTGAAAAAGCTAAAGATGCAACGTTTGAAGTTAACTGGAAAATCGTAAATTAATTAATATGGAGGCTAATATGGCAGATAAAGATAAGTATTTTTTTATAAATGAAGAAATTGAATTTGAACCTTTAAGCGACATTATCAAAAGAAAGATTGTTGCTCGTGGTGGGGACATGATGATTGTAGAAGTGCACTTTAAAAAAGGCGCAGAAGGCGCAATGCATGATCATTTTCATGAACAAGTAAGTTACTGCATTAAAGGTAAATTAGAGTTTACAGTTGATGGAGAAACTACAATTATTGGTCCTGGCGATTCAGTTTATATGCCACCAGATAGTTTACATGGCGCAAAGATTTTAGAAGACACAGTGCTGCTTGATATCTTTACTCCACAAAGAGAAGATTTTTTACAACCTAAAAACTAATTTTATAGGGTGCTCTTAATGAGTGCCCTTAAACACTTAAAATATTGGCTGGAGGGATAGCGATTATGGAAAATGAAAGAATAGGGTTAGGTGCTCGGTTTAAACGTTTTTTTTCGAAATACAAAATAGAGATAGTAGAAGCTTATATGGTTGCGGCAGTCTTTTTCACTTGTATGTCGATGGGTATGAATTGGATGAGTGCAGCGATTATAGTAGGTATTGCGAATACTTATTTTGTAATTCCTGTAGCTAATGCTTTAAGTCCTGTTATATCTAAAGATGATGGCAGGGAAATGTTTGATATTAATCATAAAGTATTTATCGGTAATCTATTTAAATCATTCTTTATTTGTTCAATTATAATGATATTATATTATTTTATTGATAAGTATTTATTTACTACTTATGTAGAACCTATAACTTTTGGTATAATTTATGAATTTATTAATATTGGGTTGGGCAAGTTAACTCGCAAGAGATAATAGTAACCTAATTAAGCTCCTTTATTTTAAAGGGGCTTTTTTTTTATAAGAATAAGAGGGGGCGCGCCAGTGAAGATAAATAGAACCGTAGATAGAACTATTGCTATGCTAGAAATTATTTCTAACCATCCTAATGGGCTTACGTTAAATGAAATTAGTGATGCTATGCAAATTCCTATTTCAAGTGCATTTGATATTCTGCATACTTTAATTGATAACGATATGATACAAAAGTTGCATCCAAAGTCTAAGATTTATGTACTTGGGGTTAAGTCGTTTATGATTGGCAGTAAGTATGTTTCTGTTAGGGATATTATGTAAGTACAATATTATATAAAAAGAAGCAGGCTCCTTTTACAAAGCCTGCTTCTTTTTATAATACATCTAAAAATCTTTTGTAATGAGTGTCATTTAATACTTTAAAATACTCTACAGTACACATTAGTATGGTAGAAGGGTCCATTGTTGTATCTGTACCATGGAAGGTAATAGAAGTCATTAAATGGTTATCTGGAGTAAGTACATATTTTACAGTTGGATATTCAAATTGCAGTTGATTAATAACTGTTAGCATAGCGTCTCTCTTATCATCTGGTACATCACGAATTAATAACGCTTGCATAGTAATATAAATGCTATCGTTGATAATTATCATAAATTGCTTATTTTCTTCATTAATCTTATAAGCCCCTCTAAATAGCACTGCTGTATCAATTTCATCTTCCTTAAACATATTGATAGTATTTTTGCTAATTAAAAAATCTCTAAAAACTCTAGCTTTTTTGTGTTTGTTAGTAATAGCCATATTTATTATCTCCTTAATTTAAAATATTCTTGCATTAGGGTTTTACACTCAAGTTCCCGAACTCCACGAACAACTTCACATTTATGATTCAGACTGTCCATTTCCAATATATTGAATAATGAACCGCCAAATCCAGATTTTGGACTACTGGCCCCATATATAACGCGTGCAATCCTAGACTGCACTATAGCACCGGCGCACATAGGACAAGGTTCTAGTGTTATATAGATACTACATTGCTCTAATCTCCAATCTCCAATGACTTTACAAGCCTCATGGATAGCAATAATTTCAGCATGAGCTAGAGTATTTTTTTCTGTATTTCGCCGGTTATGTCCTCGTGCTATAATTTTGTCATCTAATGTGATTACAGCACCAATTGGGGTTTCATCAAGCATAAATGCTTTTTGCGCTTCTTTGATTGCTTCTTCCATATAATAGTCCATTTTGCTTACCCAAACCATGACTTATTATCGTTATGTGATTTATTGTGTTGTTCCATTTTAATATACCCTTCCCATATAATATATTATACCATATTTGAGTAAAAAAATACTGAGGAGTTATTTAACGATTTTCTTAACTACACGTTCTTTTTTCTTACCTTTTTTAAATTCGTACATTCGCTCATCAGCTAATGCTACTATAGCATCTGTATCGAATTTGAGAGTTTCATCTATATTTACTATACCATAACTTATAGAAGTGTCATAGGGCTTTTCATATTTTGATGATAAATTAGTAATTTCTGTGTATGCAGCTAGAGTATTTCGCGTTGGAGTGTAAACTTCTTGGCTTGTACCTACTACTAAAAATTCGTCCCCTCCTAGTCTAATAACCATAGACCCTTCATAGCTTACTTGCAACATCTTAGCTACTTCTAATATATAGAAGTCCCCCTCGTTATGTCCAAAAGTATCGTTGACAAATTTTAAACCATCCATATCTATAAATATTACAAAGAATAGGATTTTGTGTTGCTTATAAAAGTTAATGCGCTCCATCCCTACTTCTCTTAAGTATAATCCTGTAAACGAGTCTTTGTGTGCAGTCTTACTAAGTTCGTTAATTCTATCTTGTTCTTCTCTTGCTAATGTGCTATACTTATTAAATTGCTCCACCTCTAAATTAAGTTTTGCAAATACATAACCAAATACTATAGCAATACCTAGTCCTACCAACATTATAATGCCAATTTTAGTATTTAACAGGGATATTTTAAATGGGTCTATATAACTGTGCTGCTTTATATTAGCAATAAGTACGCCATATATAAATATAATGGTAAGTATACGGCAAGATAAAACTAGACTTTTTTTATGTGATAGTAATACATCGATTTGTTCTTTTGTACACAGCTGTTTTAGTGCTATTGTTTGTAGTATTGCTGGAATCATTGTAATTACACTTGTGATTAAACGAATATCCTCTTCTGTTTTGCTATTAAAAATACTAACATTAGTAGTCATTGAGATTAAACCTACAGCTATAAGCCCCCAAGCGTATAGAGCTGTCATAAATATTAATGCTGCCATATAACATTGCAACGTATCTTTTTTATAGATAAGTTTGTATTCAGATGTATAGCAGGTCAGAAATAATATTATGGGGACAGCATCGTTGATATGTAGCATTTGAGGAAGTAAAAACATAAAGGTATTTGCTGTGCTAGTCAAAAAAATTATTTTCCACTGTTCCATTTGCGGGACATAAACGTATGATGTATAACTAAACATAGAAAAGTTATAAAGTAGTAGGAGTTGAAAGAAAATTATTAAAGTTACATTAATCATAATTTATCCTCCATTTCACTATAAAATTTAGCCTTGTCTTTTCTCATAATCACATCCACTTCTTCAAGAATATATTCAAGTCCTAGTGCGGCTAATTCTGGTGTAACTATTAGCTCTCCAATACTTGCTGCTACTAAAAAATCTTCAATATCATTTTGAATTCGGATGTTTTCTCTGATTTTACGCACAACAGAGTCTAGTTCTGATGCAGTAATTTGATTTAAAAATAGTAATAATTCGTCTCCACCTAACCTACCAGCCAGGTCTTTTTCATTTTCTCGTATGCTACCTTTAACGGCATGCGCAACTCTTTTAATCAGTCTATCCCCTGCTTCATGTCCATAGTTGTCGTTAACATATTTTAACCCATTAATATCAATAAAAATGATTCCATGCGTGGCTTTATCTTTAATGCATTCTGTAAATGTAGCTTTAATATGATTAACAATATACATTTTTGTATATAGCTGAGTTAAATCATCGCGTGTAACTTTGTTGACGATTTCATTACGCCTATTTAGCAGTTGGCTGTAAAATAGTTTTGCTTCATCTGTTTTCTGGCGGTATAAGTTAATGCCTATGCTTTGGTAAGTGTGGTATAGCACTGTGTAATATAAAATGTAATTTACAAGTACAGTTGAGAATATCATAATAGCTTGTTCTCCAAAGTCATAGTTAAATAAGATTATAAATTCATCAAACCCTATTTGCAAAGTAAGTAAAGCGCCTAATACTGTTAATAGTTCTGCATAACCTTCGGTTGTAATTATATTTTTAATGTTTTTTATACCAAGTAGTTTTATGGTAACTATGGAAACTATTATTAATATAATGTATAATGTGAATGATACAATTAAGTTTATATCCAATCGGTCAGATATTATATCTGTTTGGAAGTTATATAAATAAGTGTATATCTTCACCAGAGCTAGAAATGCCGTGCTCATATTTAGTGTTACATATGAGGCTATGCAACCAGCTTCCCGCTTTGTAGTACCCATTATTACACATTCTACACATAAGCATATAAAGGCAATAGAATAATAGAAGTAATGCGGTATATTTAAAAAATAGATTGATGAGTATGCGCAGCAATTTATTATGCTAAATGCTATGCAAATAAAAATCCCCTTGCTATAATTAGTGATTAATTGGCTTACTGTAATTAGGGTTAGGAAACTAAACGCTAGGTGTGCACATGTTGCTAAAATAAATAGAACCCAGTTATCTCTAATTAAGCTGATGTCCATAAATTTACCCCCTTCCTATAAATAAAGAGGGGGAGTGCCCCTCTTATTATAGTTTTAATATGATTCTTTTAAGAATTCCCATACGTTTTCTTCTGGCATAGGTCTACTTACAATATATCCTTGTAGCACATCACAATTGTATGCTTCTAAGTAATCTAGCTGCACAGCTTCTTCAACTCCTTCTGCAACAACCGCTAAGTCTAGGTCATGCCCTAAGTTAATGATGGAGCCAACTAGGTTTTTTCTATCAGTACCAATGTCATCCACAAAAGTTTTCTCAATTTTTAATACGTCTACCGGAAATTGTTTTAGGTAGGTAAGAGAAGAATATCCTGTGCCAAAATCGTCTAAAGCTATAATTACTCCTCTACTTTGTAAACATCTAATTTTTTCGGTATTTGTTTTCATATCTTTCATTAAGATAGTTTCTGTGATTTCCATATGCAAGTTATAAGTATTTACATCTGTTTCATCTAGAATTTCGTTTACTGTATTTACAAAGTTTGGATCAGCAATTTGAACGCCAGAAATATTTACAGCAACATAAAGATTTGGGTATCCGCCAGCAGCTAATCTATTTATAAATTCGCATGCTTCTTTTATTACCCATGCCCCTATAGGTACCATAAGACCAGTTTCTTCAGCACTAGTAATAAATTTAAATGGTGGGATAATTCTGCCATCTGGCTTAATCCATCTAATTAGCGCCTCAAATCCTTGCACTTTGTTATTACTCATATTTACCTGTGGTTGATAATATAAGCTAAATTCTGAATTTTTCAGTCCTTCGCGTAAGTCACTTTCCATATACATTCGTGCCACTACATCTTCCTTGAAGTTTTTATGGTAGAACATATATTTTTTCTTACCTTCAGCTTTTACTTTATGCATTGCTATATCAGCATTGTTACATAATTCCTCAAAGTCTAATGAGTCGTTTGGATACATTGAGATTCCTGCACTGTAAGAAAGTCCAAAATTGACAGTTTGCACAGTAAATGGCTTTGCAAATACTTGTGTTACTTTATCCATAAATATATGCACTTCATCAAGACTTTCTACATCTTCTAATACAATGATAAATTCATCAGCGATAAGACGGCCTACTATAAAATTTTTCCACTCAATATTTTTTAGTCTACTCACAACTTGTTTTAGTGTTTCGTCGCCATATTTACGCCCGAATGAATCGTTAACAAATTTAAAATTGTCTAAATCAAAGTAAATAACAGCCATATGATTTTTTTCGTTGTGTTCCCTAAAATAACTCAAGAAATAATCTTTATTTGGTGCTTTAGTCAGCGGGTCATAAAGCGTATTTATCATCTTTTCTTCAATTTGTTTTTCGGCGTTAATATCAGCTAGAGCTACCAGAATATTAAGTGTATCCGACTTAGCAGTCTGGTAATACTTTACGATTAAGTAAATCCAAATCCATCCTTTAGAAGGGTGATTATACTTACATTCTAGCCCGTACTCATACCCCTTTGCATCTATAGCAAGGTCTTGGTATTCTGTAATTTTTTCAATTGTTTCTGTGTCAAATGCATTTACATTAAGCTTAAGATTTTCATGCTCACCATATAGCCCAAGTACATTTTTAAAAGCAGTAGTCGATTTTAATAGACATATGTGGTCATTAGGCAAGTCGTATTGACATATAGCGATTGTATTATCTTCATTAATAATCTTAATATAATCTATTATGTCGTCATATTTGCTTATTTCATCAACTACTGTATTATAATGCTCTTGTAATAACTCTTCAGCTTGCTCTAAGTCTGAATGTAATTTTTTGATATACTTACTATTCCCTTGAATTAAATTATACTTTTTAACATCTATAGCAGATAATTCAATAGTTTCTTTTTCCTTATTTGACTCTACTGTGCAAATTGTGTAAATTCTATCACCAGCTAAAGTTTGTAACGTTAAATCCACGCTATTTTTATTTTTAACTGCAATAACGTTATTTAAAAATTCGTTAATAGAGCCTGTGTCAATGGCTAATTCATTGATATGCTTTTGTTGAAACTCAGATTTAGTATACCCTAAGCGTTCTGTTGCATAACCGTTAGCTGATAAAATTTTTCCTTTAAAGTTCATGATTAAAATCATAACCTCTTGTGATTGTTTTAACTCGTTCATAGATTTTTACCTCCTAAAATTGTCAATATATTTATGCGATTTTTTACTTGAATTTACCTACCCCATATGCCTATACTAATATTTACAATTAATTATACTCTACTAGTTATTATAAGGCAATATAAATTATTATGCTAATCCTTTAATACATATAGCAATAATTTTAGCTAAAAATTTTACAAAATTTTATACCAATACGTTAATACGTTTACTAATTAAATATATGGCAATTATCTTTGCTAAAAAAACTAACGTATTAATTGTTTTGGTGTCCCAACTTGTTTTGGTGGAACACTTGTCATATCCAATAATCAATGAGATTTTTCCTTCTTTTTGAATACTGCAGTTTAGCATAGATTTGATGTTATCTTGTTGGAATATTTCTGCTATATCTTTAGGTAGATTGTCAGTATTAGTAAAAATTCCTATTCCTTTTTCATCATATAAACTTACCATACTATTAACTTCAGTTATTGTTATTTCTGTTAGCACCGATTCTAAAATACCTTTTTGGCACCATTGATATTGATGTGTAAATTTATCAGATTCCCAATCTAGCGCGATTACATAGCATCTATCTATATTATATAAATTACCTAGTATCCCAAAGACTTTTAATATAGTTTCATTAGGATTGTGGGAACTATATAATATTTCAAAAATACTAAAGCATAGTTGAATATCTATAAATTGACAACTATTTCGTTTAATAGTTTCAAATCTTGTAATTTGTAGTTCAAGCGCTGCTGTTTCCATATCATTTTTATAAATAGCAAATTGATTTTTACCTTGTTTTTTTGCATGATACATTGCAGCGTCGGCTTTTTTGTATAAGGTAGTGAATGTATCTCCGTCTTTGGGGTAAGATGAAACTCCAATACTGCCTGAAATTTGATATTTTTGAATTCCATCTGAATATGTGTTCAAAAATGCTTCTGTAATCTTATTAAGCCTTTCTATTAGTACCTCTTCTACTTTAAAGTTTTTTAAAAATACTAAAAACTCATCGCCACCAATTCGGGCAACTACATCTACTTCTCTAAAAATACCACGTAATCTATTGGCTAAAGTAGTAAGTACTAAATCCCCATATGCATGCCCCATGTTATCGTTAATAGCTTTAAAGTTATCTATATCTATTAATAGTAAGTAACATGTTCCTTTTAATAAATCTTTTTTTAACGTTTCTGTTATCAGGTCTTCAGCAGTCATTTTGTTATAACAACCTGTAAGTAAATCCCGTTCCGATTTTAGTTTATACTTAACTTCCTCATCAATATCTTTAATTATCCCAAATGCTTTTACGGGAGAACCATTTTTGTAACTTATATCATATAGTACACTTATCCATGGTATTTTATGTTCTGAGAATTTTAGTCTAAAATCAAATACATTTTTTTCACCTGCATTCATACTATTTATAAAGTCGGTAAATACATCTATATCTTTTTCTACAAGTTTGTATCTATAAAAATCACTTACTTTTAACTCCCAATAGGCTTTAGTCATTTGGAAGTCTTTATAAAATGTGATGTGGTCTTTTTCTATGTCATATTTAAAGAAAGAATTTTTTGATAAAATAACTAACATATTGGTCAAAGACTTTTGTTCATTATAGTGTTTTACTTTTTGTAAATTTTCACTAGTTTGACTCACTATATCTAAATATAAGCAGTCGTCATCTAGTACATCTACGCAATATAGATATATATCATGTTGGTGTAAGTAGAAAAAATTAATTAAATATTTAAAATTACCTTTATTGATGCTAACAGTGATTTTATCTTGGATATTACCATTAAGATGATATTTTAATCTAGAATTAGCATTAATATACATTCTGGTATCTTCATGTTCTAAAAAAATATCTAGTATTGCTTGACTCTTTAGTGGAGCGAAATAATTTTTTTTATCCAGTACAATATGGTAAATGTTATTATACGTATCCAAAATAGCAATAGCATCATGTTTATCTAAAAAAACCCCTTGTTGTAAATAATTAGTTAATAAATCACCCATAAACTGCCTCCTTTCCATTATTAGCAGACATATATGCTTATAATTTTAGCTAAGAATATTAACGTATTTATAGTCTTCTGGTTCCATTTCATTTGTGGGTAGTATCTATCAAAGCCTAGAGTTATACTGACTTGGTCTTCAATTTTCATTGAGCAGTGCAGCATAGATTTTATATCACTGTATGGCATTGCGTCCCAAAATTCTTGAGGAAACTCCATTGAAGAGTCAAAATAAAAAATTCCGCCTTCGTCGTACATATCTGTAATAGGTTTTACCATCTGGGTTGAAATTGTATATGGCATATATGGTAAGTAAGCAGCCTTTTCGTTTATCCATTCAAACTGATTTAAATGAAGCCCCAGCGCATGGTCTACTCTAAATATATAAAATCTATCTATATCATATGAATTGCCTATAATACTGATAATTTTGTTAAGCCCTATTAGTACGTCGTCTACATTATATAGTAGTTCAAATAAATTAAAGCATAATTCAATATCTATAAATTGTGAAGAAGTACGTTTCATAGCATCAAAGTGGTCTACTACTGTGTCCGCTACCGTAGCCCCCCAGCTATGGTCATATATTATATATTGATTTTTACCCTGCTTTTTTGCTCTATACATTGCTATGTCTGCTTTTTCAGCCATGTCTTTAAAAGTATGCCCATCTCTAGGGTACATACTAACTCCTATGCTACTAGAAATTTCATGTTCAGTAAATACATCGTAATATACATTATGAAATGCTTTTTTTACTTCTTCTAATCGTTCTATTAGAGTGATTTCAGAGTCAAGGTTTTTAACAAATACCATAAACTCGTCTCCTCCAATACGCCCTACTACATCCTCTTTTCTAAAGATAGTTTTTAAGTTTTTGGCTAGGTTGATAAGAACGGTATCTCCAAAGTTATGTCCTAAGTTATCATTAACTGCTTTAAAGTTATCCACATCAATAAATATCAAATAACTGTGGGCCGCTAAATTTCCTTCGCGTAATAAATGGTCTATCTTTTTTTCAGATGTCAGTTTATTATAAAGTCCTGTTAGTAAGTCACATTCAGATTTATTCTTATACTTAACTTCAGCATCTATATTTTTAATAATTCCAAATATGGTAACAGGAGTATTATCTTCATTAAAGTTTACTTCATAATGAACTCTATACCAATTATATTGTTCTTGCTTAAATTTCATTCTAAACTCTGCACTTTCTACTTTTCCTACATCCATAGCGGCTATGAATTGCATAAATATGTCTTTATCGGGCTGTACTAAATCCGATTCTAAAATTTCTTTTACCGATAATATTTGGCTCGGTTGAATAAGTAATATATCTTCATAAAAAGTGAACAATTTGGTTATAGGTTCATATCTAAAAAATAAATTTCGTGCAAATACAGTTAACATATTGACTAACCGTGTGTTTTCATATTGCTTTTCCGTATTCTGAGTTACCTCGTGTTGTAGTTGATTTACGTTATATATTTCATCTATAAAGCAAAGGTATTGGTCTTTTTCAGCTAGATATATAAGTGTTAAGTAGTATTTTTCCTTATCACTTTCTAGATTAATGTAGATTTTCTTTTTTGCTCTATTTAATAACACTTGTGGCACATTGGCGGCCTCTAGTTGAGGGAACTTTATAAATTCATAAGCAAATAATTCCTTCCAATGTCCAGCTAACGGTATAAATTGAAAATAATTTTTTTGACTAAAAATGATTTTATACGTTTGGTTTTTAGCGTCCATTAATACTACAGCTTCATGTTCGTTATAAAGCAGATTGAGTTCATCTTTTAAGTATTCTTCCATACCCTCACTCCCATCTTTTTAAAATAAATTATATCTTTGTGCTAGATGAAGTTATGCACAAAGATATTAACATATACTATATTTTAGCATGGTTTAGAGTAAATTACCACAATTTTAGTGTTTAAAATGTCTCATATGTGTAAACACCATAGGAATATTGTGTTGGTTGCAAACGTCTATACTTTCTTGGTCTCGCACCGAACCGCCGGGTTGAATAATAGCTTTAACACCCGCCTTAATAGCTTCTTCCACGCAGTCGCTAAATGGGAAGAATGCATCAGAAGCTAAAACGCTGCCTTCTACCGAACCTAGAATTTCAACCCCATGCTCAATTGCTTGCTTTGTAGCCCAAATTCGGTTAACTTGACCGCCTCCTAAGCCTAAAGAAGTATTATTTTTTACTAATGCTATACCATTAGATTTAACATGTTTAACTATTTTCCATGCGAATTTTAGATTTTCCCATTGCTCATCTGTTGGAGAAGCGTCGGTTACTACTCTAATCTCGTCTTCATTATATAAGCTTAAGTTGGCATGTTGGATAATTAAACCGCCATCCACTTTTTTCATATCTAACCCGTTAGGATTTTGGTATAAGATATTATCAAGTTGAAGAACTCGCAAATTAGGTTTAGTTTTTAATACGTTTAAAGCTTCATCTGTAAAAGAAGGCGCGATAACTATTTCTAAAAATATTTTAACCATTTCTTGCGCAGTTTCTTTTGTAATTTCCCCGTTAGTTACAACAATACCACCAAATATAGAAATAGGGTCTGCTAGGAATGCCTTATTATATGCCTCGAATACATTGTGTGCCGTAGCAACACCGCATGGGCTAGCATGTTTTACAGCAACAACCGTAGGTTCTTTAAATTCTTTCAGCAGTTGTAGCGCTCCATTAGCATCGTTTATATTATTGTATGAAAGTTCTTTTCCATTTAGCTGCACAGCCTCACTAAGCGTTCCTTTTGTATAACCTATTTCCTTATAAAAGCCCGCAGCTTGATGAGGGTTTTCACCGTAACGCATATCTTGAACTTTTTCAAAAGTTAAAGTAAGTTTATCTGGCAAGTTATGTTGACCAGATTGCTCGCGTAAATATCTAGAAATCATGGCATCATAATTAGCAGTATGCTCAAATACTTTTGCGCCCAAATAACATTTAGTTTCGTTAGACACTTGATTGTCTGCTATAAGCTGGTCTAAAACTAACTGATAATCTTGTGGGTCAATGATAACTACAACATCTAAACTATTTTTTGCTGCTGAACGTAACATAGTAGGGCCGCCAATATCTATATTTTCGATGGCTTCTGCTAAAGTTGTATCTGCTTTTAAAATGGTTTCTTTAAAAGGATATAAATTAACGATAACGAAATCGATATTAGAGTATCCTAATGAATTCATTTCTTCCTGATGCTTAGGATTTTGGCGCATATTTAAAATTCCAGCATGAATAGTTGGGTGCAAAGTTTTAACTCGTCCATCCAAGCACTCAGCAAACCCAGTTACATCTGATACATTAATTACGTCAATGCCAGCGTCTGTAAGGGCTTTTGCAGTACCTCCTGTAGAAATTATTTCAATTCCAAGCTTAGCTAGCTCCGCGGCAAAATCTTGAATGCCTGTTTTGTCAGAAACACTAATTAACGCTCTTTTTTTCATAATAACACACTCCTTTGTATTTAACCTATAATTTATAGTTGCCAAATTTAAGCCATCTAATTCAAATATTATAAGGGAAGTTAAATATTTTTCCACATTATGGTTATATCAAACACTACGTGTCCATATAATATATAAAACCAAAATAACTGAAGGAGGGTCTTTTATGTCACGCCACAATTTTATGGTTATAAATTTAAAAGATTTAAAAGTTCCAGTAATAATGTTAGGGGTATCTGTACTTGCATTGGGTGTTTTTATGAACTCAGGAGGAACGGAAGAGGCAAAAGCAGCAGAAGTATTTGCTCCGTCAACTAACTATAAAGATGGTATATATGTAGCGAACTTAGCGTTTACAGACGCAAATATGGATTTAGTGGTACAGGTGGAAAATGAGGCTATTGTATCTGTTTCTCTTGAAGGGTTTGATGAGACAGAAAGAGTGTTGTACAACGACCTGAATTCAAGCATTTCATTTGTAAACCATTATGTTGTGTCTACACAATCGTTAGAATTACCAGAAAGTGAAAATATAACTTCTGCTACTAATACTCTTATGGATGCAGTTTTAGTTGCACTATCAAGTGACCCAACTGCTAAACTTACTACTACTTATCAACCAGCACTTCTTGAAGAGTTACCTGATGGTACTTTATTAATTGATGTGATTACGGATGAAATCGAGAATACACCTTTATTAGCTCCTCTTGGTGACTAATATATAAAAAAAAGAAGTAACCTTTATTCCAAAGGCTACTTCTTTTTTTAGTTTAATCGATTGGCTTCATTGTCGGGAAAAATAGGACATCTCTAATAGATGCTGAGTTTGTAAGCAACATTACAAGTCTATCTATACCAATACCTAAACCACCTGTAGGTGGAAGTCCATACTCTAATGCTGTTAAAAAATCTTCATCTATAGCACATGCTTCGTCATCACCAGCTAAACGCAATTCTTCTTGGTGTTTAAATCTGCTGCGTTGGTCAATTGGGTCATTTAATTCTGAGAATGCATTAGCATGTTCACGCCCTACAATAAATAATTCAAATCTTTCTGTATACTCAGGGTCATCCGCTTTACGTTTAGATAGTGGAGATATTTCAACTGGATGCTCAGTTATAAAGGTTGGTTGAATTAGTTTATCTTCTGCATATTTTTCAAAGAATAAATTTAATATATCACCTTTTTGATGATGCTTTTCAACCGCTATTCCATGTTCTTTAGCAATTGCCAAAGCGTCTTCTAAAGTTTCAATTTGTCTAAAGTCCACATTTGCGTATTGTTTTACTGCATCTAACATAGATAGTCTTATAAATGGTTTTTCTAAATCAATTTCTACACCATCATATTCCACTACAGCAGTACCAACTACTTGTTTTGCAATATGTCTAATAAGGCTTTCTGTTAAATTCATAATGTGTATATAGTCTACATATGCTTGGTACAATTCCATCATAGTAAATTCAGGGTTATGCCTTATAGACATACCTTCGTTTCTAAATACCCTGCCAATTTCATATACTTTATCAAATCCACCAACAATTAATCTTTTGAGTTTTAATTCAGGCGCAATTCTTAAAAACATATCCAGGTCTAATGAATTATGGTGAGTTTCAAACGGTTTAGCAGCAGCCCCACCAGCTATGTCTTGTAACACTGGAGTTTCTACTTCAATAAAGCCCGCATCATCCAAAAATCTTCTCATTTCTCTAATGATTAAGCTTCTTTTTATAAATGTTTCTTTTACTTCGGGATTTACAATAAGGTCAACATATCTTTGACGATATCTTAACTCTGTATCTTTTAATCCATGGAATTTTTCAGGTAAAGTTTTTAAACTTTTAGACAATAAAGTTACTTCAGTAGCACGTACTGAAATTTCTCCTTTTTGTGTTTTAAATACGGTACCTTTAATTCCTAAAATGTCACCTATATCATATTTTTTAAAATCAGCATATGCATCTTCACCAATAGCATCTTTTCTAATGTAAGATTGCACACGTCCAAGCGAATCTTGCACGTGTACAAAAGATGCTTTGCCCATATCGCGTCTTGCCATAATGCGTCCTGCTACTGATACTTCGTTTCCTTCTAATGTTTCAAATTTATCTAAAATTTGGGTACTGTTAGCGTTAATCTCAAAGCTAGTGTGGGTGAATGGATTTTTGTTTTCTTCTTGAAGTGCTTTTAATTTGTCATGCCTTACTTTTTCTTGTTCGTTTAATGTAACCACGGTTACAACTCCTTTATTAATTTCGTATATTTAAAATTTTGTATTTATCTGTACCAAACTCAGTTTCAACTGAAACTTCATCTCCAACTTTTCGGCCAATTATAGAAGCTCCAACTGGAGACTCATTTGATAGTTTACCATTTAATGGGTCGGCTTCTGTGGAGCCTACTATTAAGTAAGTTACTTCTTCTTCAAATGATTCATCGTATAAAGTTACAGTATGACCAGGTTTAACAGTATCTGTTTGTTCTTCTTCTGCATCAATAACTGTAACATTTTTTAGCATCTTTTCAATTTCTACTATTCTAGTTTCAATTTCCGCTTGTCTATCTTTAGCGGCATCATATTCTGCATTTTCAGATAAATCACCTTGTGCTCTTGCTTCTTTTAATTCTCCTGCTACTTTATTTCTCTCATCAGTTTTTAAGTTTTCTAACTCTGCCTCTAGTTTACGTATCCCTTCTTTTGTAAGTAAAACCTGTTTTGCCGCCATACTGACACCAATCCTTTCAACTCTATTAATAATTTTACAATTATACATCATAACATCTAAATTGTCAACTTGTTACGGTGGCTAATTTGTAGATAAGAACAATTTTTAATTTGTTTTACTGGTTTTATCTTGCCATAATTTTAGAATATAAACTGTTTTTATTATTAAATTTGTGCATTAATATGTTTCTACGTTATGCAGTTGGCTTATTTGAATATCAAAGCGGTCAATTATTTTTCTTAACATTCCTTTTGTATAGCCTTCTGCTAGCAGTATAGCCTCAATTTCTGCCGCGCTCATTTCATGTTTTTGCCACGTTAAGTTAAAGCTATTTAGTATCATGGCCCCATTGTTAAAAATAATTCTATTTCCTTGATACTGAGGGTTTACGTAAACGTAAATACAACCCGGTTTTAAATGTCCTAAGTAGGAGCTTGTGCCCACTAAATCGAATATTACATCCATTTGGCTTAAAATAGTCGGGATAGGTGGAACGAATTTTACATGTAGTTGTGCGTAGTCATGAAGCTCACAGCCAATTGCTATATACGCTTCGGGAGTTTGAGTAAATAGTGTTAGGTCGGTAACTTCATTCACTAATGGGTACAATATGTCTAGGGTTGAATTTATATCTCCATCTATTACCCCAATTTTATTGTATATAGGATTACCCCGCGTTAATTTGTGTTGGAATATATATTTTAATACTGTAGCCCCCAGTAAAGCTCTTATTTTTTTACCATCGCATATTGATATAGTCTCAAACGGTAATGTCCCCATTCCAAGTGGTTGTGCAATATGTTTTATGTTATGTTCTAGTAAATAGTTTTCTATTTCATCCCAAATCATTTCCTCGGTTTGTTCTATTGTGATTTTATAGCCATTTCCTTCTGTGTAGGTTATGCTATCTAGCGTAATAGCCGGTTCTAATTTTTGCTTAAATTGATACCACTTTCTTTTAGGTTGTGGTCTGCCAGGTTTAAATTCAATAATACCAAACATATAATATGCCCCCTTTCTAATATTACTAGATTATTCAAAAGGGTCAGCTTGTATGCCTAGTCCTTAATTATTTAGTTGTATGGCATTTAGTTGATATTTTACATCATCTAGGCTGCTTACTGTTGTTAATTCTTTTCTAAATCGCGTGGCTGATGGGATACCTTTTATATATGACATTAGGTGAGAGCGCATTTCTCTAATTCCTATATATTCGCCTTTGTACTTAATTAAATCTGTGGCATGACGGATAATTAAGGCGATTTTTTCGTCTAAAGTAGGTTCTGGCAATAGCTCATTAGTATTTAAATAGTGAATTGTTCGCTTAAATATCCATGGGTTACCTTGCGCGGCTCTACCTATCATTACTGCATCACAACCTGTTAGCTCTATCATACGCTTGGCATCTTGTGGAGTTTTAATATCACCGTTGCCAATAAGAGGGATGTTAATAGCATTTTTAACTTGTCTAATGATATCCCAGTTTGCATTTCCGCTATAAAATTGCTCCCTAGTTCTGCCGTGCAACGTTATTGCCGCGGCTCCTGCCTGTTGTATGATTTTCGCAACTTCAACTGCATTTATATTATCAGCATCAAAGCCCATTCTAATTTTCACCGTTAATGGTTTGTCTATAGCTTTCGCTGTTTGATATACTATGTCACCAATAAGTTCGGGATTTTTTAATAGCGCAGAACCTTCACCGTTTTTTGTAATTTTAGGAGCAGGACAACCCATGTTAATATCGATAAAGTCAACATTGCTTTGTGCCACTCGTTTAGCCATATTACTTACAATATCAGGGTCACTTCCAAATAACTGAGCGCCAACAGGGTACTCAATACTATCGATATTTAATAGTTCACAAGTTTTATCGCTCTCATATAACAAGCCTTTTGCGCTTACCATTTCAGTATAAGACATTCCACAGCCAAATTGTTTGCATATTACTCTAAAAGGCAAATCAGTAATTCCGGCCATAGGCGCAAGTATTACGTTGCTTGATGTCGTTAAATTTTTAAATTGCATTAGCCTATCCTCACTCTAGTAACATTTCGGCTACATTAGCACTTTGTTGCCCTAATTGATTATAAATCTCTGAAATAATTTCTTCGTCATCCATACCCTCAGATTGTTTTAATAAAATATCTCTAACTAAACTGCCATATTCAGTTCGGTACATTAAATACCAAATTTTTAAAGATTTTAAAAAGTCTTTTTTCTGCTGCTGAAATCTCCTAATTTCTAGCTCCACACCTATATTATCTACAAACACATATTCTTGTTGCTCTTCTATATAAATATTACCATCACCATTAAACCCTATAGCAATAATGCCATTTACCTTTTGGGCAATAGCTACTGCTTCATCAGTTAATTCTTGCTTAATTTCAGCAGGCATATCATTAAAACTAGGCTCAAAGTAATATTTTTTCGCTTGTGCAGAAGCACATATAACTAATTGTTTACACATAATCTCCAACACCTCTAATAGATACTTCTCCGCTAAATATTTCCTCAAAATTTCCATCTTTTTTCTTAACTAGTAAATTCCCTTTTTCAGTTAAAGAAATTACATGTCCAATGTATTTATCATCATTGTTTTGGATATAAACGTCTTCACCAATATTTAAGCACAGCTTTTCATACATGTTTATAAAGCTAGAAAAATTTCGTTGTGTATTATATAGCTCATATAAGTGTTCAAATTCGCTAAGAAAGTTGACAATAATATCAGCGCGGTTAAACTGTCGCTCAGATTCAATGAATAGCGATGATGCAAATGGTAAACTTTTATTAAATTTAGGGGTATTCACATTAACTCCAATTCCTACAACTACTGCTACTTCGTCATTTTCTCCTATAATTAATTCGCTTAATATTCCGCATATTTTTTTTCGATTTAATACTAAATCGTTAGGCCATTTTAGTTTTATATTTAAATTAGTTATATCCCTAAGAGATTGGCACATAGCAAGTCCAGCTACTAATGTAAGCGCCGATATTTCTTCTGGCTTTAATTTTGGGTATAACACTAAGCTCATCCATATACCAACATCAGCAGCAGAAACCCAGGCTCTGCCTAGTCTACCTTTTCCTTGCGTTTGAATATTAGATAATACTAATGTCCCCTCAGGCACATTTTGTTTTATAAGTTGTTTGGCATACGTATTAGTAGAGTCTATCTCGTCAAAATATTTTATATTGTGGCCAATATATTGTGTTGTTAAGTTTTGTAAAATTTGCTCAATCATGATTACTCTCCTTAAAAAAAACGCCTATAAGTCATAACAACTTATAGGCATTAATTCTAGATTTAATTTTTTACCTAAACATCGTCTTCTTGATCATCTTCGTGTTCTTGTTTCTTAAGTGAAATAGTTTCCCTAATGCTAGGCTGTCTATCGTGTAAGTCATGAGGTTCTTTTTCCAAATTTACACCATTTGGTTTATCACCTTTATCTTCCTCGTTTTGACGCATTTGTTCACTCATTTCAAATATACTTACATTATCTACTGTGTCAAGGTCAATTTCTTCACCTTTCATAAGCATCCTAAATTCGTTACCAGTAATTTTCTCTTTTTTAATAAGCATTTCAGAGGCATAATGTAACGTATCTATATGCTCGCGTAAAATTTCTAACGCTTCTTGATAAGCATTTTCTACAATTTCTCTAATATGAACGTCAATCTTAGTAGCAATGTCCTCGCTGTAGTTTCTAGTATGGTTAAAGTCGCGGCCTAAGAACACTTCACCTTGTTCATCTCCGTATTTAATAGGACCAAGCTGACTCATACCATATTTAGTAACCATATCCCTAGCTATTTGAGTAGCGCGTTCAATATCGTTAGATGCACCAGTAGTAATGTCCCCAAATATAATTTCCTCAGCAGCACGGCCACCTAGAAGTGATACGATTTCATTAAGCATACGTGATTTACTCATATACATTTTATCTTCTCTTGGTAGTGGCATAGTGTAACCACCAGCAAAGCCAGTTGGTATAATAGAAACACTATGAACCGGGTCAAGATTAGGTAGAACCTCATGTATTAGTGCATGACCTACTTCGTGATAAGCAGTAATACGTCTTTCTTTATCAGTAACAAGATGGCTTTTCTTTTCAGTACCAACAGTTATTTTGATAAAAGCTTTTTGTACTTCTTCCATATCAATAGCTCTTTTATTATGACGCGCTGTAAGTAGAGCCGCTTCATTCATAAGGTTAGCAAGGTCAGCTCCTGTAAAGCCTGGAGTTGTTCTTGCGATTACTTTAATATCCACATCTTCATTAAGAGGTTTACCTTTAGCATGAACTTTTAATATAGCTTCACGCCCTTTAACGTCAGGTCTACCTACTACAACTTGCCTGTCAAAACGCCCAGGTCTAAGCAGTGCAGGGTCTAGTACGTCGGCTCTATTCGTTGCCGCCATGATTATAACACCTTCATTAATACCAAAACCGTCCATTTCAACTAGCAATTGGTTAAGTGTTTGTTCTCTTTCATCATGACCACCACCTAGTCCAGCGCCACGCTTACGCCCTACTGCATCAATCTCATCTATAAATACTATAGCTGGTGCATTCTTTTTCGCTTGCTCAAATAAATCTCTAACACGCGAAGCACCAACCCCAACAAACATTTCAACAAAGTCAGAGCCTGAAATACTAAAGAAAGGTACAGCAGCTTCACCCGCCACTGCTTTTGCCAGTAACGTTTTACCAGTCCCAGGAGGTCCTACTAACAGCACCCCTTTTGGTATTCTAGCCCCAACTTCAGTATATTTGCGAGGATTTTTTAAGAAGTCTACTAATTCAGTAACCTCCTCTTTTTCTTCCTCAAGACCTGCTACATCTTTAAATGTAGTTGAACCTTTATCATCAATAGTCATTTTTGCTTTACTTTTACCAAAAGACATTACACGGCCACCACCGCCGCTACCTTGCATTTGTTGCATGAAAAATACCATAACAAATATAAACATACCAGCAATCATAATTATTTGTAGTATTGGAAAGAACAGATTAGCCTGTTGTTCCGTTGGTATAATTGCTAATTGTTGTAACGTTTCTGGCGGTAGCGAATAAATATATTCATTAAAAGAGTCGCTATTTAATGGCAACGTAGTTTGTGTAACTGAGTCTGTAAGTTTGAAAGTTACATAAGCAAGAGTACCAGCTTCTTCAATATATAGTGTGGAAACATTTCCCTCCGCTATATTTATAATTAAGTCTGAAAGCGTTAACGTATCAGGCTGATTTTGCACTGTTACTTGTTGACCTAAAAATATTGCTATAAATAATATTCCTACGATAACTAAATAAATTATACTTCCTTTAAGTTTCCCTTTCAATTTGTCTTGCCTCCCTTCTAATTAATCTTCTTTTAACATTGCCACATAGGGCAAATTCCTATATAGTTGATCATAATCTAAACCATACCCTATAATAAATTCATCAGGGATAGTAAAGCCGATATAATCAGCATTCACATTAGCTTGTCGTCTATCGGGTTTATCTAAAAGTGCACATACTTTCATGCTAGCAGGCTTTCTGCCCCACAACACTGATAGTAAGTAATTTAATGTTTGACCTGAATCAATAATATCTTCCACAATTATGACATGTTTGCCTTCAATTGAGTCATCTAAATCTTTGATAATTTTCACAACACCTGAGCTTACTTTGCCACTACCATAGCTAGATACTGCCATAAAGTCTAACTTAACAGGAATGTTTATATGCTTTGCTAAATCAACTGTAAACATTACTGCACCCTTTAGTACACATATCAAAATAACTTCCTTGCCATCATAGTCGCGTGATATATTCTGTCCAAGCTCTGTTACTTTAGCCAATATATCTTGCTCGCTAATTAGTATTTCCATATGTCCTCCTTGTAAATCATTCATTTTGCAATATACGTATTTCAAGTACGTTTTTAGTATTATTATCTATATAGTAATCCACGCTAAGCCTGCTTCCTACCACATAAACAACGTTACTGCCATCTACAATAAGAGGTATAGTATCTCTCAAATGCAGAGGAATTTTTTCGTCACTAAACAGCTTTTTAATTTTCTTTTTTCCTCCATCTAAACAAATTTTATCGCCAGTTTCTCTAGTCCTAATTTTTAATCCATCTTTTATTTTATCATAATCGATGTATTTAGTATACATATTTTGTGCGTATTCTTTAATTGTTTTGTCGCCAATTGTTAGTATAATGGTATAATTCCCATATTTATTAGACCCAATTTGTAAATTTTGGCTTAAAAGAGGTTTAATCAGATTTTCCACAAGAATTCTTAAACTATGTTGTGTCCTATATATTACAATATTGTTAGGCAGATTTATTCTTCTCCCGCTTTGGTTCGTGATAAGGCTCACTGCCGCATCTAAGTGCTTAGAAGTAATATTGCACACGGACAAATTTACTAATATCTGCAAAATAAGCTTTTTTTGAATGTAGATTTTCTCATCTTCAAATCCTAGTAGTTGAATTTCATAAGTATTATTTATATGCGTGACGTATTTAATGAAACTATCTTGCATGTAGCTTTCTAAAAATTCTTCTTCTTCTTTATAGAGTTGACTATGTTCTACTAATGTATACACTATATTCTTATTTATATGATTGGTTATATAAGGCATTAAATCCAACCTAATCCTATTACGTGTATAGATAGGCAAAAAATTAGTATGATCTGTTTTAAAATTTATTTTATACTTCTGGCAATAAAATTCAATTTCTTGCCGCTTTAAACACAAAATGGGTCTAATAATTGTATCTCTTTTAATAGCAATGCCGCAAAGTCCGCGAACGTCTGTGCCACGGAAAAACCGCATAAGCATAGTTTCAGCTTGGTCATTTGCATTGTGCGCTGTAGCTATTTTACCATGCCCATTTAAAAGAGATATAAAGAAATTATATCTTTCTAACCGACCACATTCTTCTGTAGAGATTTTTCTTTGTGCGGCTAACTGTTTTATATTGCATGTATAAACTTTACATGTTATGTCCCAATTGTTACATATGTTTCGTACATATTCCATATCGTTAATAGCTTCTTCTCTTATCATATGATTAACATGTGCACATGTTATATCTATTTTATAATTGCTATGTTTTAAAAAATGAAGTAGCATCATAGAGTCAGCTCCGCCGGAGGTAGCTACTATAATGTTATCTCCATCACGAATAAGGTCATGTTGTTTTATAAAATTATGAACTTTAGTTTCTATTACTTCGATTTTCATCAGTTTGTACTCCATTTTAATATTATTCAACTGACTTACTATTTATTCAGCTAACTAAATAAATTTTGAACTGTTTAAAGTGTGGTCAGTTTTTTGGATTTTATTCATCATGTTTAAAAGTTTTTTCTAAAGTAGACTTAATTCCATAGATAATTTTTTATATTATTTGCTACTACGGCAGTTTATACCGCAGTAGCATGTCTTTAATCCATCTTCTTCCAGACGCATCCAACTATAACTGTCATATCGTCACTATAATCACCCGAAAGGAGTTGGCG
Source organism: Candidatus Parepulonipiscium sp. PG-Nuni2H_MBin01 (assembly GCA_001994995.1). Classification (GTDB taxonomy): domain Bacteria; phylum Bacillota; class Clostridia; order Lachnospirales; family Cellulosilyticaceae; genus Parepulonipiscium; species Parepulonipiscium primum. Next base: position 28,553 of record MDJM01000040.1, read on the forward strand.
ACTTTTGTTTAATAAATAATGTGCTTTTTGCTCAGGGTCTTTTGCTGTTGTTTCTAAAATTAGCTCTTTAAACATAGCTTCTCGGCCTAAAGCATCCTCAGGAGTCGCTAGTAGCCCATCAGTTACCATAACTATAGTATCACCGTATTCAAGTTGCACATGGTGAGTTTCTATATCAACGTCTTTAATTATTCCTACAGGCAAGCTGTTTGAGCGGATTGTTACAACTTCATCGTCGTTTGCGCGTAAGATAAATGTAGTAGCAGCTCCAGCTTTTAATAATTTAGCAACACCGGTAGACGTATCAATTATTGTTACATCAATAGTTGAGAATACTTCATTTTCCATTCTAAGAATTAGCGAAGAATTTATTAATCGTAAAGCAACTTCTTCATCAAGGCCTGCTTCCATAAATTCTTCTAGCATTTCAATAGTAATTTTGCTCTCCTGTCTAGCAGCTTCTCCGTTGCCCATACCATCCGCAACAGCCATCAAATACTTACCATTATCAAGCTGCATAAAACTATGGACATCACCTGATATATCTCCTTTTGCACAAATAGCAGCTCCTGCTAAGACGCTAAATTTTTGCTTTTTAATTATTTGGAAGTAGCAACCTAATGGGTTACATACATGGTTTTTAATTTCTACTTTAGTATGCATAACATGTTCAATAGTTTTAATGATTGCTTTTAACATGTTAGGATTTTTATTACAATGTTTAGTGTATAACTCGATAAGTTTAAGCTCGCCCTCTGTTTCTAATAGAAGCACATCTTTAACTTTAATACCAATAGAAATTAGAGATTCTTGAATTTCATATTCTAATTCTTTGTTAAATACAACTTCTTCAGTAATTTCTTCGGTAATGCTATTAATGCTATCAGAGACTGCAACCATCTGTTGGCCCATAAGCATTTTAGTTTCTATAACTTGATTTTCATAGATTACATTTTGGCGTGATAAGTCTAGTCTAAAATTTAGTATAGAGGCAAAGCTTTCAGGCTGGGCACAAATTCGGCTAAACTCTTCTGGAATATCTTTTTTTACTATACGCCCATTAGCTTGACCGATTAATACCATTTCTAAACTCATAGTATACATTTTCTCCACTTTATCTTCCCAGCAATATTTACGGAAGTTACAATTAGAACATAGCTTTGCATGGGTTTCTTCTACAATTGATTCCATTTTCTTTCTATCAAGCTCAATTCTTCTAAATTGTTCATTTTGGAAAGATACTCCTAGTTTATAAAAAGCTTTTCTAAAGTGGTCCAGTCGAGTTGCAACGGTATCTTGAATGTGCATCATATGAATTTTTTCTTGTTCTTCACGTTGTTTTTCTTTAAACCAGTTAGCAAAACCAAAATATTTAGCTGGTAATAAGCTGTTTATAATAGCAGCAATTATAAATGCACCTAAAAGGGGCATATCTAATACGCCAGCGTTAAAAACCGCAAAGCCAATAAGGTTGCCTAATCCCATGCCTAATGTTACTGCTGTTTTTCCAAGCGGTTGTAAAATACCAGCGAGTATGCTACCTGCGCTGTATATTAAGCAAAAATGCAAAGGTATATATCCTATTGCATATAACAATCCGCCTAAGACAACACTAACTGTAACGCCTAGGTTGACTCCCCCAAGGTAAGTTATAGCCATTAAAAATACGTATACCATAACGTCCCTAAAGTAAATTTCAATGAAAACTGGCATTGTTATATAGAAATCTACTGTTCCAGCTAATATTCCTACGAACATTAAAATTACACTTGTTGCTTCTTTTTGTGTTAGAGCATATTGTTTATTTTCTAATATAGCTCCAACTCCGTAATCAAGAAATACCATTAGCATACATGCAACCATAATTTCTAATAAAACTACTCCTATAGTTACAATGTTAAACCCTGTAATAAATAATAATGATAGTTTAACTATTAACATAGCGGCGCTAACTACTACCATTTGATTTTTTAAGTTAAATTGAATGCGCCCACGTTCCATAAGGCTTCTAAATACTGTTATAAATCCTGCTATAATTATATAATTGATTGCATTAACGTTGAATATAGCAATAGAGATATAGCCTAAGGTAGCAAATAATCCGCACCATTTTCTGACGCTACTATTGCGGTGTAGGGTTGCTAAATACGCTATTCCTAACGTATAGAACTGCCCTTCTATGCCTACTCTAGCAAACATAAATGCACAAACGCATAAGATAATTTGTGATAAAGCTACTTTTTCTACTATTTTATCTGAATGTCTTTCTCTAGATATTGTTTTGTCCATCTTTTCTTCCTCCTTTATCTTATTATTATACAGCATATTACAAGCATTTTTTGTAGATTTAAGTAGAATACTCAAAAAATTTTTAGACAAAATATGATATTGATTGTTTATACAGATATTACGTTTATATATAGAACAAATTAAATAGATTTTTTAATAAAACTCTTTTATAATTCAATTAATAGATAAAATATTGATAGAATATGAATGATAAATTAAATAAAATTGTATATTATACCGAGAACTAGCATAAATATAATTAGACATTTATTTTTAAATTAAATTGATAAATTGTGAAAGGGGAATTTTTATGAAAAAAATTATTAGTTTTATGGTGTGTCTTAGCTTAATGACGTTAACTGGTTGTGATAGTGGGGATGCGGATAGTTCAAATGATGTAATTGTACTAAAATTAGCAGATACATTAACAGAATCATATCCAGCAACAGCAGGAGCTGCAGAGTTTGCTAGATTGGTGGATGAGCGTTCTGATGGTAGAATTCAAATTGTTCTTTATACAGGAGGACAACTTGGTGGGGATGAGCAAGCGGTAATAGAGCAGGTGCAGTTTGCAGGGATTGATATGGCGCGTGTTAATATTTCTCCTATGGCTGAATTTTCTCCAGTATTAAATTTATTACAAATGCCATTTGTATTTTCTGATACAGAACATATGCATGCTGTGATTGACTCTGAGATTGGGGAGCAGTTATTAAATAGCGTTGAGAATAGTGGATTTGTAGGCCTTGCTTTATATGAAGCTGGAACTAGAAATATTTATAATTCGGTACGCCCAGTTACATCTATTGATGATTTACAAGGTTTAAAATTGCGTATTCCACAAAATCAGTTGATGATAGATATGATAGAAGCTTTGGGAGCAGTGGCGACACCACTTTCTATAAGTGAAGTTTATAGTGCACTTCAAACTGGAATGGTTGATGGGGCTGAGAATAATTTGCCAAGTTATGAGCAAATGAGCCATTATGAAGTTGCGCCGTATATTACGTTAGATGCACATACAGCGCCACCAGAAATTTTGATTTTTAGCAAAATTGTAAATGATAAATTAAGTGAAGAAGACCAAGAGCTAATTAAGCAAGCGGCACAAGATTCGGTAATCTATCAACGTCAGGTTTTTGAGGAAACTGAAGCGGCATCAATGGCAACAGTTATAGCAGGAGGTAGTGAGGTATATGAAATAACGGATAGAGAAGCGTTTGAAGCGGCGGTGGCTCCATTGTATGAAGTGTATGCAGCGGATTATCTTGATATTTTAGAGGAAATTCAAGCTATGAAATAAGGGGGTTAGCATATGAAAATTATAGATAGATTTTTTTGCGTCCTTATGAGTTTTTGTATTTTCTTATCAAAGCTTATGTTAATTGCTATGGTAATGATTATGTGTGTTAGCGTATTTTACAGATACGTTTTAAACAGTGGTATTCGTTGGTCAGATGAGGTTGCGATGCTGTTAATGGTATGGTTTGGATTTATCAGTGTTGCGTATGGGGTTCAGCATAAATTACATATTAGTGTGGAGCTATTTTATGGTATGATGCCAGCGAAGGTTCAGTGGGCATGTGTAAAAGTTATAAATTTAATGGTTTGTTATTTGGGAGTGACTGTAAGTTATTATGGGGTTAAGTTAATGCAAAGTACTATGAATAACGTTATGACAGCGACTAAATGGCCAGCTTCAACTTTGTATGCAGCATTACCTATAGCCGGTGTGCTGATAGCGTACTTTTCATTTACAGATTTAATTGGTTATCCATCAGGTCAATCTAATTCAGACGCTATTAATGACGCTATTAATAAGGAAGAAACTATTTCGGATTTAACTAATTGTGCGGACGCTAATGTTGACATTAATAAGGAAGAAACTGTTTCAGATTTTAATAATAATAACAAAGAAACTGTTTTGGATAATACGAAAGGGGGCGAATAAGATGCCAGTAAATACTTTTGCGATAGGATTAATATTAGGCACATTTGTTTTCTTTTTAGTAATTAAAACTCCAATTTCGTTTGCATTGTTAGCATCGTCTATTATCACTGCCACTTATTTAGAGATACCACTTATGAGCATAATGGTTCAAATGGTAAAAGGAATTCATTCCTCAAGCCTTATGGCAATTCCATTTTTTATATTGGCTGGGGAGATTATGGGTCAAGGTGGAATTTCAAGACGTATTATTGCGCTAACTCAAGCGCTTATAGGTCGAGTGCGTGGTGGGTTAGCACAAGTAAATATTGTAGCGAGTATGTTTTTCGGTGGAATTTCAGGCTCTGCTATAGCGGATGTTTCATCAATTGGGTCTATGATGATACCGATGATGAAAGACAGTGGTTATGATAAAGATTATTCGGTTAACGTTACTATTACTAGCGCATGTCAGGGCTTGATTATTCCACCAAGTCACAATATGATTATCTTTGCGGCTAGTGCTGGCGGTGTTTCTGTAGGTAGAGTATTTTTAGCGGGAATGTTACCTGGGATATTATTAGGCGTGGCTCTTATGATTGTTAGTTATATTATTGCAGTAAAGCGTAATTATCCAAAAGGTGAGAAGGTGCCGTTAAATGTAAAGCTTCGTGTAATTTGGGATGCGGCGCTTGGTATGATGACTGCTGTTATTATTATATTAGGAGTAACTGGCGGAGTGTTTACTGCAACTGAAAGTGCGGCGATTGCTTGTTTATATGCGTTTATAGTAACTTTTTTTGTATATCGAGAAATTCCGCTAAAGGCTATGAGTGGAATTTTAAGCAATGCGTTAAAAACGTTAGCGATGGTTTTGGCTTTATTAGCTTGTAGCAATACTTTTGCTTGGTTGCTGGCCTATTTACAAGTTCCTGCGTTAGTTACAAATGCATTGTTAGAAATAAGCACTAATCCAGTTGTTGTATTGTTATTAATCAACGTTTTATTATTGTGCTTAGGATGTATAATGGATATGGCACCGTTAATTATGATTACAACGCCAATTTTGTTACCTGTAGTGACTAGCTTAGGTATGGACCCAATCCAATTTGGAATTATGATGATATTAAATTTAGCAATTGGACTTTGCACACCGCCAGTAGGGGCAGTATTGTTTGTGGGCTGTTCAATTGGAGAAATTTCGTTAGAGGAAGCGGCCAAAGCGTTGTGGCCATTTTATTTGGTGATGATTACTGCATTGATGTTAATTACATTTGTGCCGCAGATTTCACTATTTTTGCCAAATTTATTAATGCCATAAGCTTTTTAGAGCGTTACACTAAATTAAAAGTGTAGCGCTTTTTTTGTGCTTACTATACAGCTGGCTTGGACTATAAATTAAGCTAACTAAAAAAATGATACCAAAAAGAAATATAAGTACTTTTATATATAGTCAATCTTTACTATAATTATAATCAGTAAACAACTTTGTATATAGGGGGTAACGTATGAGTAAAACAATTAAAAAAGCAATAGCAACATGTTTAAGTATATCAATGGTGTTATCTATAGGACCAACGTTTGCAACAGAACAACCAGCATTTAATGATATATCTAACCACTGGGCGCAGTCTAGTATCAAAATGTTAACAGAAGTCGGTTTGTTAGGTGGTTATGAAGATGGAACGTTTAGACCGAATGCAAATATAACACGCGCCGAGCTTGCAGTGTGTTTGCAAAGAATTTTTGGGTTAGATTATAAAAGCACATATAAAATTTATGGCGATGTACAACAAGATGTATGGTATTCACCAGCAGTTGCTGTAGTTGGTGGACTTGGGATTATGAATTCATATGATAATAAGTTTTATCCAAATGAATACGCAACTCGCGAGGAAGTTGCATATGCAATAGTTCAAGCGTACCGTTTATATGATATAGAGTTAACTTCAGTAGCGGACATTGATGCATTATTTACAGATGGTGAAAATGTATCTGAGTGGGCAGAAGCGGCTATGGAAGTTTTGGTGACAGAAGGACTAATAGCAGGTAGACCAGATGGAACGTTAGACCCAACAGGAGATATTACTAGAGCTGAAGTAGTAACGCTGTTTGATAATGTGACTGGTAGGTTTTTCACTGTAGAAGGAGAATATGTTGATTTTGAAGAAGATAATAATGTAGTTATTAATACACCAGATGTTGTGTTAAAAGATGCGGTTATAGAAGGCAACTTATATATAGCGCAAGGAGTTGGCGATGGTGATATTACGCTTGAGAATGTTGAGGTTAAAGGCACTCTCTACATAGAAGGTGGCGGTGAGAATTCGATTTATTTAAAGGATTCTAAAGTTAATAAAGTGGTTGTTGATAAACATGACCATAAAATTAGAGTGCATGGTGATGCTAGCACTACGGTTAGTGAAATGGTAGTGCAGTCTGGGACTGTAATTGAAGGGGATTTATATATTAAAGAAGTTATTGTTGAGGTGGCTAATGTAATATTAAATGTAGTTCCAGATATTTTATTACTTATTGATGAAACGATTACTGTAAGCGTTAATGATGTGGAGATTTCGTCAGATGATTTATCAGATGATTTAAGTATTGCTGATATAATTACTAGCGATACGACTACATCTACGACTACGTCTACTAGTAGCACGTTTGACTATTCTTACAGTGGCGGTTATTACTGGGAATGGGATTATTCTGTGTCACAAGTAGCTACGCCAGTAATTTCATTAAGTTCTGGAACGTATGAAGGAGCGCAGCAAGTTAGTTTATCAGTAACAACTTCAAATGCTGATATTTATTATACGTTAGACGGTTCAATGCCAACTAGTGATTCAACTTTATATAGTGGACCTATTACTATTGATGAGTCAGTTACTTTACGTGCTATTGCTATTAGAAGCGGTTATACAAATTCTGCTGTTACATCAGCTACTTATGTAATTACTGAAACTATAGAACCAGAGACTCCAGATCCTGAAACGCCGGATCCTGAAACTCCAGATCCTGAAACGCCAGAGCCAGAAACTCCAGATCCAGAAACGCCAGATCCTGAAACACCAGATCCAGATCCAGAAACGCCAGATCCTGAAACTCCAGATCCAGATCCTGAAACGCCGGATCCTGAAACTCCAGATCCAGATCCTGAAACGCCAGAACCTGAAACACCAGATCCTGAGACACCAGATCCAGATCCTGAAACGCCGGATCCTGAAACTCCAGATCCAGATCCAGAAACACCGGATCCTGAAACACCAGATCCAGATCCTGAAACTCCAGATCCAGAAATACCAGATATTACATTAGAAGCGCCACAAATTTACTTACAAGAAGGAGCATACGACGTTCCACAACAAGCATCAATATGGGTAGAACCAGGTACAACCGTACACTACACACTAGATGGCACCGACCCAACAGTGGAATCTGCTGAGTATAAATCGCCAATCACAATAGATACATCGTTAACATTAAAAGCTATAGCAGCTAAAGATGGTGTGACTTCTGAAATATCAACTGCAAAATATATTATCACTTCGTCAAGTGTAGATGAAACTGACCGCAAGTGGAATTTAGTTTGGGAAGATGAGTTTAATTCAATAGATGAAACTAAATGGCAATTCCAAATCGGAACAAGCGCAGACGGCGGACCAGAATATTGGGGTAATAACGAACAACAGTATTACACTAAAGAAAATTCAACTATTTCAGCTGATGGAGAACTTGTAATTTCAGCTTTAAGCGAAAACATGGGCGATAGAACGTACACTTCATCAAGATTATGGACTAATCCTGCTGTGGCTGAAGGTGAGTTTGAAGGTTTCTCTGCAACATATGGAAAATTTGAAGCTAGAATATCATTACCAGCAGGTGATGGACTATGGCCAGCATTTTGGTTGCTACCAGTCGATAGCCCATATGGAGGCTGGGCTGCAGGCGGTGAAATTGATATTATGGAAGCTAGAGGACGTGTTCCAGGTGAGGTTGATGGAACCATTCACTATGGTGGACCATGGCCAAACAATGTATATAGCGGAGGCAGTTACCACTTTGAGGATGGCACAGATATAACTGACTATCACACTTATGCAGTGGAGTGGTTGCCGGGTGAGATTAACTGGTATGTGGATGATGTGTTATACCATACTGAAAATAACTGGTACTCAAAAGACCCTAATGAATCATTTGAATACGCATTCCCAGCACCGTTTGACCAAGAGTTTTATATTATTTTAAATTTAGCTGTAGGTGGAACTTACGATGGCAACTTAACGCCAGGAACACTTAACGCTGGTGATGCTGAAATGAAAGTGGATTATGTAAGAGTATATGAATTAGATGGCGGATACGATGAAGATATATTACCTCCAACTTATGAAAAAGACGATTATCCAGAAGATAGCAGACAGCCTAGCGACGATGGCAACTTTGTGTTGGACCCTAACTTAACGGACGTTGTATCAGAAGATACTTTAAACACGCAGAAATGGAACTTCCTAACTGCTGAAGGTGGCGCTGGAAATGTAACGCAACTTAATGGCGAAGATGGGGTAATGGTAAATATCACAAGTGCAGGTTCGCAAACTTATTCTATTCAACTAATTGACCACTTCCCGCTTGCAACAGGGCGAATTTATGAATTAGAATTTGATGCAAAGGCTGATGGCACGCGTACAATGACTACAGTATTCGGTTCAGGTGAAGAAAAAGGCTGGACTAAATATTCAGAAGCGAACACTAGCACTTTAAAGGATGATTGGGATACTTACACTTATAGATTTATGATGACAGCAGACACTGACCCAGTAGGTAGAGTTGAGTTTAACATGGGTACTAACGCTACTAACGTTTACCTTAGAGATGTTAGCGTAAAAGAAGTTGATTACTTATACGATTACGAGGAGCCAAAAGAGCCTACATTGGATGGTAACCATATTTATAACGGTAGATTTGATTTAGGTGACGGCGGAAGTGTGTTCTGGGAAGGCGATGCGACTATCTCTAAAGGCAGTGCTACGATTAAAGCAGGCGAAATGCTATATCAACGCGCAGTAAGTATGTTAGGTGGCAACACTTATGAACTCACTTTTGATGCAACAGTTAACGGAATGGATAATTTAGAACTATCATTTACCGAAAATCCTTATTTACGCACGATGTTAGCATCTGAAACTATAATGTTAAAAGATGGCACTAATACAATCGAATTAGAATTAGATAACGATTACCAAGGTTACGGAACATTTTTATTAACTGGCGGAAGCTCTGGCAGTGTGGAAATTGATAATGTGGTATTAAAGCGAACAACTAACAACAATGTGGATTGGGACACTATTAAATTGTATCCTCTTACTAACGGCGATTTTTCTAATGGCACTACTGGTTGGGATTTATATGACGAATGGACCGGTTCATCATTTAGCGTTGAAGATGGTGTTGGTAAAGTAAATGTAGCAAGTCTTGGGTCTAATGCATGGTCTGTAATGTTAATGAATAGCGATATTGAGTTTACAAATGGTTTTGAGTATGGCGTAACGTTTGACATATGGTCGGATGTGGAGCGTACTGTAGATGTAGCTTTAGAAGACGGTTCGTACGATAGAATTGTGGATGATTCCATTCAAATTAATGCACAGAAGCAAACTTTTACGTATCAATTTGATATTAACTCAGCAGATACACGAACGCTTAAATTTTTACTTGGCAATGTAGAAGGCGGAGCTGCGGGCAATGTTTATATTGACAATGTAGATATGTATGCAATTTTAGCACCTATTGGACCGAGCACATCATTAACAGCGGATAGCACTGATAATAAATTAGGCGAAGATATTGAAATTGCTTATGTGGCTAAAGATACATCGTGGAGTGAGCAAAGTTGGGCGCAGACTGATTGGGAAGATGCTATTACAGCAGTTTTAGTGGATGGTAAAGCGGTTACAAGTTATAGCGTGGCAGATGGTGTTATTAAATTTGATGCAAATACGTTTACTCAAGCGGGCGACTATTCTATTGTAATAGAAGCAACGGATTATTTTGATAGCGCTGTAACACAAAAAATCTTTTCTGCTGATGGCAACTTAATTATTAATGGCGATTTTGAAACTAATGATATGTCTGGATGGAATGTAAATCAGGAAGCAGGCGAATCAATAGTAGATGCTACGGATGGTAGTGCGCAAATAACAATTATTGATAACGGTGGCCAACATCCAGAATGGAACGTGGATTATTCTTGGAGTACATGTTTTGGGCAAAACATTTCCGTTGAGACTGGTAAAACTTATTTAATTGAGTTTGATGCTAAATCGACTATCGCTAGACCGATTGGAATAGAGCTTAAGAAAAATGATTGGGAAGCAAAACCTATTGACCAGATGATTAATCTTACTACTGATATGGAGACTTACACTATCCAATATACAGCAAGCGAAGATTTAGATGACGTTCCATTTACGTTTTTATTAGGTTATATGAATAACAACGGCTTTACAACAACGGATTCGCAGCACACTATTACGATAGATAACATTTCGATTAAAGAGCATACGTTTGAGTTAACAGGTGAAGACCGCGTTTATAACGGAAACTTTGATGACGGTGAAATGGGCTGGACTTTGTTTAGCTATGTGGATGCGGATGCTGAATTTGAAGTTGTAAATGGTGAGGGAATTGCTAAAATAGTAGATAGACCGGGCGGTGCACTTTGGTCTGTAGCATTGCAACAAAGTTTCTTTACATTTGAAGAAGGCACGGAGTATATGTTAACTTTTGATGCAAAAGCTGATAGTGAAAGAACTATTCCAGTGGAATTGCAACAAAATGATGGAAATTTACTTGACGGGGCAAGTGTAAGCAGAGAAGTGACTATTGGAACTGTTATGGATACTTACCAACTGTACTTCACTCCGACTAGTGACACTATGCGACTTAGATTTTTACTAGGACTGCAAGGTGCTAGCACATTTACATTCGATAATGTTTCATTAGTTAAAGCGCCGCTACGTCCAGATGCTCCTATAATTGAAATTGCGGATAGTGCTGATGGTAAAGAAATTACGCTAACAGGTAATGGCAATATTTATTACACAATTGACGGTTCAACACCTACAGCTTCTAGCTCTGAGTATACAGCACCGTTTACACTTACAGAAACTGCTACTATTAAAGCTGTTGTTATTAGCGATGGTATTTCTTCTGAAGTTACGACCGAACTTTGCTTAATAGTTGATTCGTCTAACGTTACTAACTTATTATCAAACGGTGGATTTGACGATAATACCGCTTGGCAATATTGGAATGGTGGTGAGGATACAAATATTGTTGCTGAAAACGGTACATTTACTATTACTGTGGATAACACTAATGGCGGTGAGTTTTGGCATACTCAGCTATTCCAATCTGGAGTTAATATTGAAGCTGGAAAAACGTATGTTATTTCTTTTGATGCTAAATCAGATGAGGCTAGAGATATTTTAGTTGAAATCCCTAGTACTACAACGACTAGCACGTATAATAGAGACGCTGCATTTGGTAATCATCATACTATAGTGCCAATTGGTACAGATATGGAGACTCATACGTTTACGGTTACTGCAGATGGTAATGGTGCGATTAAGTTTAATTTCTGCCTTGGTAACATTGGTAATACTCCGTTTAGTGAACATGATATTGTGTTCGATAATGTTTGGTTATTTGATTTAGATGATGATGGCAGTGGTACTGATGAAGGTGATGGCAGCGGTACTGATGAAGGCGATGGCAATAATGGCGATGGCAATAATGGTGATGGAAATATTAGTGGGACTGAAGTTGGCGAGAACTTAGTTACAAATGGAAGCTTTGATACTACTGATAATTGGTTCCAATGGATAACTGGTGATATAGATGGAAATTGGGAGAGAGAAGATATAGAGATTGTAAATCGTAACGAGTATATATCCACTTCAACATACCAATCGACTACTACACGTAGCGCAATTAGTTTATCAACTACTAAGAGTGCTATACAATTAAGCTCTAGTGATTATGCGGCAAAAATTGATGTAGATAATACAAAAGTCAGCAACGGTAGTCAGGCTAATGAATTCTGGCATACGCAATTAGGCCAAGAAGGCTTTGCGATAAGGCCTGGGGTATTTTATAAAGTATCATTTGATGCATACTCTAGTGTTAACAGAGATATTGTTGTTGAAGTTGGCACTACATCTACAAATGGTACTCAATATGGCGATAATGCTAACCATACTTTAGTGTCAGGTATAGGTCCTGCGATGGAAACTTATTCGTATATAGTTACTGGTGGGGATACTGACAATTCCAAAATACTTTTCCATCTTGGAAATGTAAATGATACGCCACAAGAAGAACACTTTGTTTTAATTGATAACGTTACAATAATAGAAATAGAATAAAACTAAAACGGGCTGTAGTTAATACGGTCCGTTTTTTTGTTATGAAAAGTTAAGTCAAGGTTTATAAGAATAAAATCCATTGAAATAGGCAAAATTAAATATCTGAAACAGGGAGGGTGTTAAAAGTATGGTAATGTCACAAATCACTCAAGAGGAATGGGATACTTTTAAATTTGAAGAAGGCAGAGCTGAAGGTAAAGCTGAAGGCAGAGCTGAAGGTAAAATTGAATTGTTATATACTGAGTTAAACTATACTGCTGATAAAATAGCGACTAAATTAAATCTACCGCTTAAAGAAGTTCAACAGATTATTAAAAGGCTTGATTTATAGTAGATTTTAGGAGGCCCCAATTGTTAGATTTTTAGCTCTAACAATTGGTAGCCGGTACATAAATAGGTTTTTTTTATAAAAAAAATAGACTAATAGAACAAGCCATTAGTCTTCTAAATTTGAATAACGTGTAATAGTAGCAGAGATTTCCGCTCTTGTAGCGCCGCCTTTTGGGTCTAACATATTATCTTCTTTCCCACCGATAATTCCATTTCCTATACCCCATTGCATAGCATATGCTGACCACGCTGAAATATCGATTGAATCGCTAAATGTAGAAATTCTACCTAAGTTTTCAATCGGAATACCTTGGAACTGCGCTAAATTGTAAAGTACTACTATTAGCTGCTCGCGTGTAACTAATTCGTTCGGACGAAATGTGCCGTCTTCAAAGCCGC
>MDJM01000041.1 GCA_001994995.1 Candidatus Parepulonipiscium sp. PG-Nuni2H_MBin01
CGTAGAGCTCGGTAAACATATCTAGCTAGTAAAAGTAGATACTTCCCAAGAAGCCCACACTTCTATAAGTGGGGGTAGTTCACATAGTAAGCATTTTAATAAGTTCATTCCATGTAATTGGTTTAGAGAAATAGTACCCTTGAATAAGACCAAATTGATTTAGGCTATCAAATTGGTGCTGAGTTTCAATCCCCTCTAAAATCATCTCCATCCCTAAAGCCGTAGATATTCTATTAATACCATCAATAATAGCAATTTCCTTAATCGTCGTATCGTCAACAAAAATCTTATCAATCTTGATAATATCTAGCGAATATTCTTTTAAGTAACTAAAACTTGAATAACCTGTTCCAAAATCATCAAGCGCAAATCGTATCCCAAGGTTTTGTAGCTGTTTAATATTTTGTTTTACAATATCCCTATCCTCAATTAATATCCCTTCTGTAATCTCAAGGCAAATTAAGTTATAATCAATGGAATACTTATCTAAAATCGCTTTAACATTATCCACAAAATCATCTTCCATAATATGAATAGGAGAAATATTAATAGAAATTTGCAGCCTCGTTCCCATATCCAACAATTGTCGTAAATCTTTAGCAACCCTTTCAATAATCCAATTACTTAAATCAATAATAAGCCTAGATTGCTCAGCAATATAAATAAATTGATTTGGAGGAACAAACCCTAAATCCTTGCTAAACCATCTAATAAGTGCTTCTGCTTTTACAATCTGTTTATCTTTATCAATAATAGGTTGATAATTAAGCACAAACTCTTCCGAGTCAATAGCCCATTTTAACGTCTCTTTAATTCTCTCCTCATTGATATACACTGAGTATATATCATTATCAAATATTAATAACTGCGATGTATTAAGCTCTTTACATCTTCTAATCATAACGTAAATCTTAGTAATCATATCATCTTCAATACCACATTGAGTCGGGTTAGCAATAGCTGCTGCGTTAAAATCAATCTTTATTGGTTTAGTGTATTGCAGTGGCTGCGCAAATTTAGGCAAAATAATTTGTTCGTAAAATCTGCCAATATCATTAGCAATTTGGCTAAGCTCTGCTATAATTAAAAACTCGTTACCAGAGTATCTAACAGCAGTACCATCAGTTCCGTCCATAGCTTCATTTAGTAAATTAGCAATGTCTATTAACACTTTATCCCCTATATAGTCGCCACATGCATCATTAATTCCTTTAAAATTCTTAACGTCTAATAACATAATTACAAATGGGTTACCTTTGTTGGAGAACGTTCTATAAAGTGTTTTAAACATCTTTCTATTAGGCAGACCAGTTAGCTCATCATAGTAAATTAAGTATTTAATTTTTTTAGGTAAACTTTTCTCAATAAACTTAGCCATTTCAGCCACTCGGCTAATTCCTGTATTGTACTCAGGGTAATCCTCTCCTAATTCATCAATAATGTGAATTAAACTGCTGATAGCTCCAAATACAGGCTGTAGTATAAAAATAAGCATAATGACAATTAACAAAGTAATCCCGAAAGTTAACACTAAAATTTGCGATATTACATTAGAGCTATTATTAGCCACATAGTCATTTGCTTTAATGCTATCTAAGTCAATAGCCATCACAATACCAAAATCTTGATGAAATGATGTATCATATTCAATAATATTATAATTCGCATCTTTATATATTGCGTCGTAATCCAAGTCATAACTAACATCTGAGATAAAATGGCCATCATAAATATAACTAACGTTGTTATTGTAGTGAACATACATATCCGTATTAGCAATCCTATAAGAGCTTTGCATAAATTCTAAAAAGTCTTCTAAGTAAATGCTTAGCAACACAGTACCTATAGGTTCGTTAGTGACAGGGTCGTTAATAAATTTGATAATGCTAGCAGTAATTTTATCAGTAAAAATATTTGAGTATGGAGTTCCTAGCACAGCGCTATCTGCATATAGTAAACTTTCATCATACCAACCTCGTTCATAAATATTGTAATTAGTACCTAACCCCGAAATTGAATCTACAACTAGTTCCCCTGGAATGCTAACTATAGATATATTGTTGATAAAACTAAGGTTAGTAGTAATGTGGGTAAAATTATGCATATTATCCCATAGTGTACTAATCATTTCATCCGATGTACCGTCAGTATTAATTTGTTGCAGACATTCTACAATGTCTTTGTCGCTAGCTATTGCCTCAGCAGTATCGTAAAGGAGCGTTAAATTATTATAGAGCTTATTGATAGTATCATCGGCTTGCATACTGCTAACAAAATAAGCGGTGTTATCATCAATTAAGTCTATAGAAGTAATTGTCATATACCATACAACTACGGCAAATATAGCGCCTAAAAGTAGTAGTTTAGAGTCAACTAGTTTAATTTTCATTGTTCAGTCCTCCTGTAGTTAAAAAAAAGCCGATATTGAAATCGGCCTTAACCTAGTAATTTAATAAATTCTGCCCATATAATTGGTCTTGAGAAGTAATAACCTTGGATAAGCCCAAATTTATTTAGATTATCAAATTGGTCTTGAGTTTCAACACCTTCTAGAACCATCTCCATTCCTAGAGCAGTTGAGATACGGCTAATACCGTCTATAATCGCAATTTCTTTTTCAGATGCATTATCTACAAAAATCTTATCAATTTTAATAATATCTAGATTGTATTCTTTAAGATAACTAAAGCTAGAGTAGCCAGTACCGAAGTCATCTAGAGCGAAATGAATTCCTAAATCTTGCAACACCTTAATATTTCTCTTAACAATGTCGCGGTCTTCAATTAATACCCCTTCAGTAATTTCAAGACAAATAAGGTGATAATCGATATTGTATTTATTTAGAATAAAAGTAACATCATCAACAAACGTCTCTTCCATAATGTGAATAGGCGAAATATTAATAGAGATTTGCATAGTCTTACCTGTTGCTATTAAAGAGCTTAAATCTTTAGCCACGCGCTCCATAATCCAGTTACTAAGGTCAATTATTAACCTAGACTGCTCAGCGATATAAATAAATTGGTTGGGTGGAACAAACCCTAATTCCTTACTAAACCATCTAACTAACGCTTCAGCCTTAACCACATTTTTGTTAGGGTCAATGATAGGTTGGTAATTAAGAACAAACTCTTCTGAATCAATCGCCGTTTTTAGCGTTTCTTTAATCTTTTCTTCATTAACATACACTGAATATATATCATTATCGAATAACAGCAGTTGAGACATATTAAGGTCCTTGCTCTTTTTAATCATCACATAGATTTTAGTAATCATATCATCTTCATTGCCACATTGTTCTGGATTGCATATCGCTGCTGAGTTAAATTCAATTAAAATAGGCTTTTTGTCTGGATATTGGAAAGGCTCTTCAAATTTAGATAAAATACTTTCTTCATAAAATTTGCCTATATTGTTATTAATTTGATTTATAGGAACTATAATTAAAAACTCATCCCCAGAATACCTAATAGCAGTACCATCTGTATGTTCCACTGACTGATTTAAATATTCCCCTATTTGAATCAGCACCTTATCCCCCGTATGGTCACCGCATGCATCGTTAATCCCTTTAAAGTTTCTAACGTCTAATAACATAACTACAAATGGATTGCCTTTGTTAGAAAACGTTCTATATAGAGTCTTAAACATTTTTCTATTAGGCAAACCTGTTAGCTCATCATAATAAATCAAATATTTAATCTTCTTAGGTAAACTTTGTTCTATAAACTCCGCCATTTCTGCAACTTTACTAATTCCCATATTATACTCAGGGTAGTCTTCTCCTAGCTCCTCAATAATGTGAATTAAACTGCTAATAGCAGAAAATACAGGGCGTAGTATTATTACAAGACCAACTCCAATAACAATGGCTATACCAATCGTTAATATAATGATTTGATTAATAACAAATTGACTATTGCTAGATACGTATTCGTTATGTTTAATAGTATCTAGATTAACTGCTAAAGCTACATCTAACTCAGATTCAAATACATCATCAAATAAAATAACATTAAAATTTGCGTCTTTATATAAAACATCAAAATCTACGTCCTCAGCCTGTACATTAGTAACAAAATTGCCGCCATAGCTATAAGTGACATTGCCATCATACCTAATAAAAATATCAGTTTCAGCAATTCTATAAGCTTCTTGAATTTCTCTAATTAAACTAGACATAAACATATTTAGAATAACGCAGCCTAATGGCTCTCCTGTAACAGGGTCATGTACAACCTTAACGATACTCGCAGTAATTTCTCCTGTAGTTAAGTTAGCATAAGGAGTTGCTATTACTGGATACGTTTTATCTAGCATAGAATCCTCAAACCACTCACGCTCTTGTGTAATAAAATTTTTAAGTAAACCGCTATAAGATGAGTAGGCAAACTCGCCATCTAGACTAGTAACAATAATACGGTCAACAAATGTAAGATTGCCCATAATGTGAATAAAGTTATTAATATTATCATTTAAATCATTTAAAATTTCGTCATTATAACCGCCCTCTTCGGCAGCACTTTGTAGTGCACTAATAATATCCTTATCAGCAGCAACGGCGTTAGCAGTATCTTTAAGTAATTTAATATCCTCGCTAAATTGTGCCATGATATCTACGGCTTGCATATCGCTAACAAAATAAGCAGTGTTCTCATCAATTAAATCAATTGAAGTTACGGTCATATAGAATACAACAACAAAAAACACAGCTCCTAGTATAAGTAATCTGGCATCTAATAACTTAATTTTCATCCTTATTCCTCCTTGATTATATAACGGAGCCGTTAAGTTAACAGCTCCTATATAATTATAAAAATTTAATAAACTCCGACCATACTACCGGCTTAGAAAAGTAGTAACCTTGAATTAAGCCGAACTTCTTTAACTGCTGAAACTGCTCAGCCGTTTCAATACCCTCCAAAATCATTTGCATACCTAGCGCTTGAGAGATGCGACTAATACCATCTATGATAGCATAGTCTTTAGTGGTAGAGTTTTGTACAAACATCTTATCAATTTTAATAATATCCAGATTGTATTCTTTAAGATAACTAAAACTAGAATATCCTGTTCCAAAATCATCTAGCGCTAAAACAATACCAAGCTCCTGCAGAGCCTTAATATTTTGCTTAACAACCGCTCTCTCCTCAATTAAAATAGACTCCGTAATCTCAAAACAAATATAGGTGTAATCTATATCATATTTCCCTAAAATAGCTTTAATATTACTAACAAAGTCATCTTCCATAATTTGAATTGGAGAAATGTTAATAGAGATTGGAATTGGGCGGCCTTGCTGAAATAGCGTTTGTAAATCTTTAGCTACACGCTCAATAATCCAGTTGCCTAAATCTATAATAAGCCTAGACTGCTCCGCTATATAGATAAACTTATCAGGAGGAACGAAACCTATATCTTTACTGTACCAACGGATAAGAGCCTCTGCTTTTTTAACATTCATATGCTCATCTACAATAGGCTGATAGTTAACCACAAACTCCGCGTCCCAAACAGTTGTTTTAAGCGACGACTTAATGCGCTCCTCGTTAACATATATAGAATACACATCGTTGTTAAACAAATACAATCGCTGAGTATTAAGTTCCTTACATTGCTTAAGCATAACATAGATTTTAGTAATCATATCATCTTCAGTTCCACAGTGGATTGGGCTAACGACTGCTACAGAGTTAAATTCCACTTGAATAGCGTTTTTATCATTGTAGCAAAAAGGTTCCTCAAACCTTGGTAAAATATTGCCTTCAAAAAACTCACCAATATTGTTCTCCACCTGTTGAGACTCCACTAATATAAGAAACTCATCGCCAGAGTATCTAATTACAAAGCCAGCAGTTCCCATTAACGCTTGAGTTAGCCTTTGGCCTATATCAATTAAAACCAAATCGCCAGTATCATCTCCAAATGTGTCATTAATGCCTTTAAAATTTTTAATATCAAGTAACATAGTAACAAAAGGTTTAGTAGTGGTAGTAAAATTTCTATAAATTGATTTAAACATCTTTCTGTTAGGTAAGCCAGTAAGCTCATCATAGTATATTAAATATTTAATTTTCTTGGGCAAACTCTGCTCAATAAATCGTGCCATATGAGCAACTTTACTTATGCCCATGTTTTTCTCAGGATAATCCTCTCCTAGCTCCTCTATAATATGCACCAAGCTACCGATTGCTGAAAAAACTGGTTTAAGTAGAAAGTATAGCCCCACCAAGATAATTATCGAGATGCCAAATGTTAGTGCTAATATTATAGCTATAACAAAAGTGCTATTTCGTTGCATAAAGTCATTAGCTTTAAGTGAGTTTAAGTCAACTGCGAGTACACACATTACATCATCATTTAAAATGGGCCAACTGACTATCTCAAAGTTTTTATTTTTGTATAGTTCATCATAGTCAATTTCACCAGGCGTATATCTTAGTTCATCATTTAAAGTATATAATGTACCATCTGCATATTCTAAAAATATATCTAGATTAGCAATTCTAAACTCTCTGTCTAATTCGTATATTAGGCTATCAGCTGATATATTAAGCAGGACCACACCTATCGGTTCGCCAGTAACTGGGTCATGAATAAATTTAGCAACCGTGCATGTAAGTATATTTCCTAGGAAATTGCCATAAATGTCGGTGACAATAGCTTCATCGCTATATAGCATTTCTTGGCTAAACCACGGCCGCTCATCTAGATAGTAGCCTTCTACAAATTGGTCATCAGATACTATAAACTCGCCCGGAATACTGGCTATAGAGATTGAGCGAATAAAGCTAAGGTTGGTCATGATGTGAATGAAATTATGTATATTATAGCTGATTAAATCAATGTCTTCTTGTGTATATCCTTCTTCGTTTACTTTCTGCAAAGTTTCTACTATTAAATTGTTGTTCGCCAGAGATTGGCTAGTGGCTTTAAGTAGATCTAGTTTGCTGTTAAATTGCTCCTTAACATCATCGCTTTGCATTGTAGTTATAAATTTAGCGGTGTTGTTGTCGATGAGGCTGATGGAGGTTAGCGTAATGTAGAGTACTGTTGTTATAAACAGTAGAAGTATTGCTATAAGCTTTGGGTCGGTGAATTTTAATTTCATAGTTTCCTCCTAATTTCAGCAGAGGCCCTGCTAAGTTAACAGCACCTCATTAGATACTTAACCTTTTATTATTTTAAAAACTTAATATTACCCTAATTTTATCATATATTAGTATCGTTATCAAACTTTATTTTGTTATATAAAAACAAAAAAGCCCGAAGGCTTTATGTTATAAATCTAAAAATTTGATAAATTCTTCCCATACTACAGGTTTTGAGAAATAATATCCTTGAATTAACCCGAACTTGTGTAACACATCAAACTGCTCTTGCGTCTCCACTCCTTCTATAACCATTTGCATTCCTAACGTATCTGAAATACGCTTAATTCCATCAATAATCGCATATTCTTTTTCAGACGCATCATCGACAAAAATCTTATCAATCTTAATAATGTCGAGAGAATACTCTTTAAGATAACTAAAGCTAGAATATCCCGTTCCAAAATCATCTAGCGCTAAAGTAATTCCTAAATCCTGCAGCGCGCGTAAATTGTGTTTAACAATATCTCTTTCCTCTAACAATATCCCCTCTGTTATTTCAAAACATACATATTTATAATCAATGTCATATGCATCTAAAATGCTTTGCGACTTAGTAACAAAATCATCTTCCATAAGTTGTATTGGCGAAATATTAATAGAAATTTGTAGCGGCTTATTAACTTTAAATAACGTCTGCAAATCTTTCGCTACCCTCTCTATAATCCAATACCCTAAATCAATAATCATTCGAGTCTGCTCAGCCACATATATAAACTTATTAGGCGGCACAAATCCCAAATCTTTACTAAACCAGCGCACCAACGCCTCTGCTTTTCTTACAACCTTAGCCCCGTCCACAATAGGCTGATAGTTAATAACAAACTCCTCTTGCTCAATAGCAAGCTTAAGCGACTCTTTAATACGTTCCTCATTAACATATATAGAATACACATCATTACTAAACACAAATAGGCGCTGAGTATTAAGCTCCTTACATTCCCTAAGCATAACATAAATTTTAGTAATCATATCTTCTTCAGTACCACAATGTATAGGATTAACAACTGCTACAGCATTAAACTCCACTTGAATAGGTTTACTATCATTATATTGTAGTGGCTGGCTAAAACGCGGTAAAATTTTTGTTTCATAAAACTCACCAACATTATTATCAATTTGGTCATGTTCTATTATAATGATGAATTCATCACCAGAATAACGAATTGCAACGCCATCTGTTCCGGCTACTGCGCTTGTTAACTGTCTTCCTATCTCTATTAACACTAAATCTCCTATTTCATCTCCGCAGTTATCATTAATGCCTTTAAAGTTTTTAACATCTAATAAGATAATGGCAAAAGGCGCTTGAGTAACTGCAAATTTTTTATATAATATTTTAAACATCTTTCTATTAGGCAGTCCTGTTAACTCATCGTAGTAAATTAAATACTTGATTTTCTTAGGTAAACTATTTTCCACAAACTTAGCCATCTCACCAACTTTACTAATCCCCATATTATACTCAGGATAATCTTCTCCAAGCTCCTCAATAATATGAACTAAGCTAGTGATAGCTGAAAAAATAGGTTTAAGTAATACTATTAACACTATAATAATTATAATTGTAATAGCCAGAGTTAAACCAATAATTCTGCTAATAACATACGAGCTATTATCTGCTACAAATTCATTCTGTTTAATGCTATCTAAATCCACCGCTAACACTAAGTGTGTGTCAGCATCAAAATATTCAATAAAAGATACATTTTTATCGGTGTATATAGCTTTATAATCAATATCTTGGTTATCACTAAAAATCACTTCATCTTGATAGCTATAAATACTACCGCTAGGATAACTAATAAGCGCTTCTATATCAGCTATTCTATAACTATCTTTAATATTTAAAATTAAATCATCCAAAAAAATATCCAGCAACACAAATCCTAAAGTTTCACCGCTACTAGGGTCACTAACAACACGGATTATGCTACTTGCTTTCTTACCAGTCATAATATCATCGTATACATCAGTTAAAGTAGCCTCTGAGTTAAAAAGCATATGTGTATCAAACCACTCACGAGAATAAACATCATAATTTTCTAAAACGCCACTTTCGCCCACAATAATATTGCTGCTAGGGCTTATTACGGTAATTGTATTAACAAAACTTAGATTAGCCATAATATGCGAGAAATTGTGTATGTTTTCGCGTAAAATTTGTGCATATTCATCTGTGTAACCATTTTCCTCTATAAGCTGTAGTGCCTCAATAATATCCTTATCTTCTGCTATAGCATTCGTCGTCTCTTTAAGTAAGTTAATATCATCTAATAGTTGAAATACAATATCTTCACTTTGCATATCGCCGATAAACGAAGCTGTAGTATTGTCAATTAAACCAATAGAAGTAATAGTCATATAAACTACCACGCTTATAAATATTGCAACTAAAATTAGTAATTTAGAATCAGCCACCTTTACTTTCATCAATAACCTCCTTATGTTGTAACGGCACTGTTAAATTAAGAAAACAGCACCTTGTAACAATTTAATGCCAATAGATATAATCAAATTGTTACTTTTTCTTATATATTATGCACAACTCTACAAAAAATATTGACACCTTGCTTAATATAAGAGAAAATATAAATAGAAAAAAATTTATTACAAGGAGGGAACAGCAATGTCACTTATATTTTTAAGTCTGTTATTTTTAATGGTATATTTTATTCAAAACTATCTATTTTTAACGTTTATAAGTAAAATATTACATATCAAAAGCCAACCAAAAACTATAATTTTGCTATCAACATTAAACGCTATACTTAACTTTGGCATCACTGCCGTTTTCGTAGCGTCCACATTTTGGGCATACGTCCTAATCACAGCTCTGTATATAGTAGAAGCGCGCATTTTCTTACGTGCCACTGATACAGTTGAGTTAAGTTGCGCATTAATGGTACCGTACTATTTAATTTCAATATCATTTTGCGTCAGCGCTATAATGTCGCTATTTACCAACTATAGCTTATTTAATATTTTAGGCAGCTCCCAGTTACTATTAACTCAGCGTATACTAACTTCTTTGTTAGTTTCAATTTTTATAATAGGTCTAACTCATTTTTTAAACGAAGAGTATTCAACTGCATTAGTAAGATACCCTGACCGAATGAGAATATTTTGTTTACTAGAAATAGCGGGCTTAGTTCAAATGTTAATTGTTTCCAATCTATTTACGGTAGAAGAACTTAGCTTACCTATAATAGCTACCATCGCTACAGTAGGCTTTATAAGTTTAGTAATATTCCATATAGGATTATTTACATTAGTTGGCGTGGAGCTTATTCAAGATTATAAAGTATATTCAAACTCTAAATTGCTAGAAAATATGTATAGAAACATTTTGATTGATAAGTCTGAGCGTACTATAGAAATCGATTGTACTACAGGGAAGCTAATTAACTACGTATTTAAAAATGAGCTACAAACATCTCTAATAGGTAGTTACTACGAGGCTATGACTCAAACGATTGTAGAAAGTAGAGTTCATCCAGAAGATAAAGAATTATACGCTTCTAAACTGAAGTTATCATATATGGTTATGAGTATTGATGAAGACAGGCGTTCTTACGATGTGGAGTATAGATTAAAAAATGACTACAACGAATATGTTTGGTATAAAGATTTTATCATGATTCAGCGCGATACTGAGCAAGATACTATAAAGGCAATTGTAATGACTAACAATATCCAGCTAGAAAAAAATCTGCTGTTTAATGCTAGCATAGACCATCTATCCGGTCTTTATAATAAGAAAACTACCGAAGATTTAATTACACAGCATTTAATGACACATGATAGTGGAATAATGTTTTTAATAGATATAGACAACTTTAAAGCTGTAAATGATAATCTAGGCCATGACTTTGGCGATGGGGTAATTACAGAAGTTTCTGAGAAAATAAGAATATTATTTAAACCTACGGATATATGTGGCCGAATTGGCGGAGATGAATTTATGGTGTTTTTAAAAAAGGAACGAGATGTAGCTCTAAACATTGAAGAAAAGGCCGCGCAAATTTGTGAAGTAATCCACAAAACATACTATAAAGAAGAGTTAAAAATTACTATATCTAGCAGTATTGGCATTTGTGAAATAACAGATGATATTACTACATTCGGTGAATTATATAAATCAGCGGATATAGCGCTATATGCATCCAAAGATAGGGGAAAAAATACTTTTACAATTTTTTCACAA
The DNA here is from genome assembly GCA_001994995.1 of Candidatus Parepulonipiscium sp. PG-Nuni2H_MBin01. GTDB lineage: Bacteria > Bacillota > Clostridia > Lachnospirales > Cellulosilyticaceae > Parepulonipiscium > Parepulonipiscium primum. The sequence goes on from MDJM01000041.1 coordinate 11,359, forward strand.
AACCATGTATAATATAACCAGCTAATGGTTAATCTATTGTTAACACTGAATGTTGTAGGTTCTAAACGGAAACGGTCGTAAGGTAAAACATTCAGCCATCAGATTGAGAAACTTATAAAATGATTTACTCTAGACCCCCTAGGGCAGTCATTCTTATCTACCTACACACATAAGAAGGCATAAACTCCCCCCTCACTTATAGTTTATGCCTTTATTTTTATGGAATTTTTATGAAATTATTATGCTGTAGCTAGAGTAGCTGCTGCTATTGTAAATGTGTTTTTCCCTTTCTCTTTTGATACATATAACATCTTATCTGCCTCTTCATATAATTTGGTAAAGTTATTTAGCTGCGCTGATGCACCGCAAATCCCTACGCTAGCTGATATAGTAACGTAAATCCCATCTCTAGAATAAGTATGCTCAATCTCATTACATAACTGCCTTGCCTTATCTATAATGTTTAACTGGGCAGTAGTTTTTAAAAACATTATAAACTCATCTCCTCCAAGGCGACCTACTATATCATCTGGTCTACACAAGCCAGTTAATTTCTGCGACACCTCTTTAAGAACCATATCTCCTACCCCATGCCCTAGATTATCATTTACCAGCTTAAAATTATCTATATCTAAAATAATTAAATAACCGGAATGATGCGTAGCTAAATATCTATCAATAGATTCCTGCGTAGAACGTCGATTGAAAATTCCTGTTAAATCATCAATAGTAGCACAGTACGTAAGCGACTTTTCGCTTTGAATGTTATTAGTAACAATAAGAGCATTGCTACCGTTTTCATCACCACTAACCATTATAAAGTCGCGGTACCAAATAAACTCCCCATCTTCTGAAATTAACCTATATTCATATTCCCAAGACGATATACCTTCTGATAAGTTTCTTAGCATATGCGATAAGTTAGTGCTAGCATAATATATTGCCTTATCCTCAATATGCATTTTTTCATCCAATAAAGCGCGCCCGACCTTTTCGTATGAAGTACCAACGAAAATTTCCTGACTTTCTCCGCGCAACATATAATTTACAATTAAACCGCTATTACAATCCACCTCAACCATATATTCAGATTTATCAGTAACTAACGATTTATACATTAAATCCATTAACGTTGGGTTAGATTTATTCTTCTTATCCTCCATCATCTCAAAACCAACTAACATAAATAAGCTAATTAAGAAAATGCATAGGTCAGCTCCGGTGGAAGATAAAGTAATTAAACCTAAGCTATAATCATTGTACGAATTAAACATAAGAGCAGAAATAAATAAATGAGCCATTAGAGCAATTTCTAGTGCGAAAAATATAATTAACTTATGATGTTTATTTTTTAATAGTAAGCAGTAATGGTGTAAATTGGAGCTGATAAATACACTAGTGCACAAAATAGTTAGAACACAAGAACCAATTCTTACATATAATAACACGTGCTCATCGGTAAATGTACCTGCTAAGCCTGCTTCTCCCCACAAAGAAAGCACTGCAGCAACCAAAATAATATTAATAATTCCATATAGCGGAACCATAAGTGAAAAAACTGATTTTGTTAAACGTGGTCCTTCAAAGAAAATAACAACTTCAATAAGGTACATAAATAAGATTAAACTACATAGTTTTGACATAGAATTAATATAGGCACCTGTATTGGCCATAATAAGAACGTTAAAAGTGGCTAATGCAAGTTTTCCTATTAAATGTCCCCGTAAAAACAATACTTTGCTAAGAAAGTGAAATAAAGTGACATCTTTACAAAAAAATAGTATAAAAAATAAATAAGTTAAAGCTTCAGACTGCATAAAATACCTCCTTAGTTAAGCTCCCCAAACGCGGTTATCTTAAACCCATTTTAAGTTAACAGCGTTGATGTGATAAAAATCTGTTTCATTATATAATATTAAGTTTCTTGCTAAGCTATGTGTACTTGTCAGTTGATAAAGCCATAAAAATTATTAGCAGGCTTGGCCTAAAATTCTAAAAAAAAGAACAACCCCAAAGGAGTTGCTCTTTGTTGTAACTATTTAAACCTTATTAAACTTCAAAGTTAGCAAGTTGGTTTTCTAGTCCTATTAACTGAGCCTCTAACTCCTCACTAATAGCAACATTCTCCTCAGAAATCCCAGTGTTTTTAGCCATTTCAGTCTCTAACCTTTCCACATCTGAAATTATGCGAGTTAAAGCATCCTTTTGTACCACAGCGCTTTCAAACACCTGCTTAGATACGCTTAAAGTCTGCTCACTAGCATTACCAATATCTTCTAGAGCAATAACCGTAACTTCCACCAACTTTTCTCCTTTTTCCAAACTATCAATATTTGCATTAATCATTCCATAAATATTACCTACAATTTCAGCAGTTTTAGAAGATAAATCTCTAACCTCATTTGCTACAATAGCAAAACCACGCCCTGCATCACCAGCTCTAGCTGCCTCGATTGCTGCATTAAGTGCTAATAAATTAGTCTGGTCTGCCACTGCTTCTATAGATTTGATAACATCTATTAAATCATGATTTGCAGCGCTAATTGACTGCATTGCATCTACCAATTTCTCCCCTTGTTTCTTACCTTCTCCTGCTTTATCTGCCATTACACTTGCATACTCATAACTCTTATCCATATCTTCAATAATATTGATAATATCAGTAGCAACTCCAACTGTATCTTGTTTAAAGTCAGTAATAAGTGCGCATTGGTCTATTGTTAACTGAGCTAACTCTTGCGCCGATTCTGAAATGTGATTAGCCCCAACGCTAATCTCAGCTGTAGATGAATAAATGTTAGATAAAAGTTCTCTTAAATGAGTGGATATGTTAATAAGAGAGCTTCTAATCTTAGAAAAATCACCTATATATTGCTGAGTTGGCTCCGCTCTAAAGTTTCCATTTGCAAACGATGCTAATATCTCATCAATTTCTTGGATATACGATGTCATCGTAGACGATACAACCTCAACAGAAGCCGCTAAGTGTCTTATCTCAACGTTAGACCTATTAATATGATGTGTATCAACCTCTAAATTTCCTACCTTAATTTCATCTAAAGCTTTAGACACCTCTGTAAGTGGGTCAATATATTTTTTAACTATAATTACTATAACGCCCCATACTACAAGCATACTAATTATTTGTAACCAAATACAAATCCACACTTCATCCCATATAGCATCTGAAATATAGCTAGTAGGATAGTTAGATACAATATAAAACGGTGCAGTGTCAATTGGGAAAAGACCGCTTAAATATCCTTCTCCACTAGCATCTGTTACTTCTACTACATTATCTGCACTAACTTTAAGTACATCACTATAGTTACTTCCAATTTCACTTAAATTATAAAACTTAGTATTTGTAGGCATATATGCACTGTTAGGGTGTGCCAATATATCTCCTTCATATGTAATCATAAACACATAACCATCGTTATCGCTATTTAATTCTATTAGTTCATCTTGTAATTCATCTAAGTAAATATCCAAAGCTAACACTCCTAAAACGGTACCGTTAGAATCTGTAATTTTGCTACTAACTGATATGACTGACGTATTAGTCATAGCATCAGTGTACTGCTGGGAAATAAAAACCCCATTTGAATTTACAGCTCCTGTATACCATTCCCTATTTACCGTATCAAAGCTTGCCCCCGGAACCCAACCTGTAGAAGTTAAAAAAGTGTTGTCTGGCGCTCCAAAGTATAATTCATCCACGCTCTCCCTAGTGTCTGACTGCTCAATCATATAGCCTAACAGTATGTCGTAATCCATAGTACCTTGCTCTAGCCCTTTTCCAAATTGAATGGCTAAAGTTTCAATTGTTGCTATTTTTTCAGCAAAATGTTTATTGATTTGATTTGAGGCAATTTCTGCTTTATTTAGTGAGATTATAGTTGCTGTGCTTTTTGTATCAGTTATAATAGAAGTGATATTAAGCGCAGTGGTACATAGTAGTATTATTGCAACTAATCCATTAAATATTAGCCTAATCTGTTTTCCTAAAGTTAAATTTTTCATACTCCATCCCCTTTTTAAAATAAAATATAACTACTCCACTCTATATATTATATCTTAAACAGCTTACTATTACAATACGCTGGTTAACATACCATATATAACCAGTTTAATTGTCTTGTGTAATAAATTAAAGAGTACTTTAAATAAGTATACCAATTCATTCAAAAAAATGACTTTTTCGTTTTAATATACAAAAAAAAAGAACTTACCGTATAGTATTATATCGGCAAGTTCTATTATTTATAATAATTTTATAAACTCTTTCCATTCAAGCGGTTTAGAAATGTAATATCCTTGAATAAGTCCAAACTTCGACAAGCTCTCAAATTGCTCTTTAGTTTCAATACCTTCTAGCACCATCTGCATCCCTAGAGCTTCTGAAATACAACCAATTCCACCAATTATCGCAAAAGATTTATGCGATGTATCGTCTACAAAAGCTTTATCGATTTTAATAATATCTAAAGAATACTCCTTCAAATAGCTAAAACTGGAATATCCCGTTCCAAAATCATCTAATGCAAAGCTAAATCCAAGTTCTTGTAAAGTTTTAATATTTAATCTGACTATTCCTCTTTCTTCCAATAAAATCCCTTCTGTTATTTCTAAGCAAGCTAAAGAGTAATCCAAATTGTATTTATCCCAAATCCCTTGTATAGTCTCCACAAAATCCTCTTCCATCAGCTGAATAGGAGATATGTTAATGGAAACTTGAATGGGAGTCTCTAAAGCGCTTATATCTTTTGCTACCCTCTCTATAATCCAGTTGCTTAAGTCAATTATAACTCTAGTTTGCTCGGCAACATGAATAAATTTGTCTGGCGGAACAAATCCTAAGTCTTTACTAAACCACCTAATTAGCGCCTCAGCTTTTTGCACCACCTTATTGCTATCTACTATCGGCTGATAATATACTACAAACTCCTCAGCAGCAACAGCAGTTTTAAGCGAATTTTTAATATTCTCTTCATATATATACGTTTCATAAACATGTTTGTTAAACAGCAGCACGTTGCGGTGATTAAGCTCCTTACATTTACGTATCATAACGTAAGTTTTAGTAATTAAGTCCTCCTCATTATGCGCTTGCTCAGGAACTAGCATAGCTACTGAATTAAATTCAATCTGCAGCGGTTTACACTCAGGTAGCACAAGAGGGTCCGCAAATGTATCTAATATATTGCCTGCAAAGTATTTATAAATATCTTCATCTTCAATTTCACTAAAAGGCACCATCAAAATAAATTCATCCCCAGAGTATCGTATAACATCTCCTTTTATTGTAGCGGATAAACGTTTGCTAATTTCTTTTAAAACTTCATTACCAACTAAATCTCCACAAGCATCATTAATCCCTTTAAAGTTTTTAACATCTAATAATATAATAGCAAACGATGTATTGTGATTAACATAAGTTTTGTATAATAACTTAAACATTTTTCGGTTAGGCAGCGTAGTTAATTCATCGTAGTATAGTAAATATTTAATTTTCTTAGGCAAGCTATTTTCAATAACATTCGCCATCTCAGCGAAGTGGCTTATGTTAGCATCGTATTCAGGATAATCTTCGCCTAGCTCATTAATGATATTGCTTAAGCTGCGGATTGCCGAGCGTACAGGTAAAAGCAATATTATAAGGCCAACCGCTATAACTAATGTAATTCCAACAGTGAGTAATACAATGTTTTTAATTACAAATAAACTATTTTGCGCTACGTATTCATTAGACATCACCGAATCTAAGTCTACTACTAAAGTTAAATTTATATCCGTATCTAATATAGAGTAATTTAAGTGCACACTATTATCATATAGGTCCATAATTTCTAAATTAGGAATTTGGCTAAAAATAACTTTATCTCCATTAGAATAAACTGTGCCATTATTATGATGTATATAAACTTCTAAGTCAGCAATTCTATAACTTTCTTTAATCTCAGCAATTAAATTTTCTAACATAATATCTAGCGAAACTACCCCTAAAAATTCATCAGTATAAGGATTTACTATAAACCGAATAATGCTACTCATAGTAAGGTTACTATAAGGGTCGTAGTAAATATCTGTAACTTCTGCGTTAAAACGCATAGTCTCAGGGTTAATTGCTGGAAAGTCTAGCAAATCAACATCCGTTATAAACATATCCTCAGCAGTAAACCACATGCCATCCATATTAACGACTAATAGAGTATCCACAAAGCTTAAGTTTGCCATTACATAAGCATAGTTAGCTATATTGTTAAGTAAAATATTTCTATGCTCTGTAATATAGCCAAATTGTTCAATTTCAATTAAAGCATTAATCATAGCTTTATCTGTGGCCAATGCATCTGCCATACCAACTAATAGCTGTAAACTATCCTCAATATGGCTTATAATATCTTCCCCTTGTAAATCGCTAACAAATTCTGCTGTAGTATTATCAATTAGCTTAATTGAAGTAGTTGTCATATAGCCAACAACTACCATAAAAACTAATATAACTAATAAAATTTTTTTATTATGCTGCATGTAAAGCCCCCCTTATAGTAATTGCTTAAATTCTTCCCAGCCCATAGGTTTTGCAAAATAATAGCCTTGTATCAAACCGAATTTTTTCAGAGTCTCGAATTGTTGAGCAGTTTCAACTCCTTCAAGAATTACTTCCATATTTAATGACTGAGCTATTTTAGTAATACCGCTTATAATGGCGTAATCTTTAGCAGTAGTATTATCCACAAACATCTTGTCGATTTTAAGGATTTCTAAAGAGTAATCTTTTAAGTAGCTAAAGCTAGAATACCCTGTACCAAAGTCATCGAGAGCGAATTGTATACCACAGTTTTGTAATAGCCGAATATTATCTTTAACAATAGTCCTCTCCTCAAGTAATATCCCTTCAGTTATCTCAAAACAGATATTTTGGTATGAAATATTATACGAATCTAAAATAGCCATAACAGATGGTACAAAATCTATTTCCATAATTTGAATAGGAGATATATTAATAGACACTTGCAGCGATATATTTAGCGTGCTTATATCTTTAGCCACACGCTCTATAATCCAATATCCTAAATCTATAATGTCGCGAGTTTGCTCAGCTACATAAATAAACTTATTAGGAGGAACAAAGCCTAGCTCTGGGCTAAACCATCGGACTAAGGCTTCAGCTTTAACTATACTGTGATTAGCATTTATAATCGGCTGATAGTACATAATAAATTCATCTGAAAAACTTACCGTTTTTAACTTCTCCTTAACTCGCTCCTCATTCATATAAACAGAATAAACATCGTTACTAAATAACAATAGCCCACACATACAAAGCTCCTTGCTCTTATGCAACATAACAAGCATCTTTGTAATTAGCTCCTCTTCATTAGCCGTTTCTTCTGGCGTAGCAATAGCCACAGCATTAAAAATAATTTGAATAGCCTTATCATTAAATTGCAAAGGGTTAATAAACTTAGATAAAATACACCTCTCATAAAACTCGCCAAGTTTATTACCCATAAGCTCGCTAGTAGCATCTACAGTAGTTTGGCTAATCTGCTTAATCATAAGCAACTCTTGGTGAATATGGCGACCTATAATGGTATTTTGTAGCTTAATAACACGTTTTTGCTCCTCTAATTTATACGGTCGTAAATGTTGCTTAATCTGCTGGCTTAGCTCTCTAGTTTGTAGATTTACGTTAGTAGGAACGCTTAAAGCTTCCTCTTGAAGAGTTTTAAGCCTACGATTAACTTCTCTGTTTTCAATCAAAATAATAAATTCATCACCAAAATAACGAATAACTTCACCACCAGTGCCTTCAAGCGCTGATGAAATTTGAGTAGCAATACTAATTAATATTTTATCTCCAACTAAATCGCCCCATAAATCATTAATTGTTTTAAAGCCTTTAATATCTAGAAGCATAACAGTAAATGGTGAATGTCTATCAACAAAACTATTGTAAATAGATTTAAACATACGACGGTTAGGCAGGCCGGTTAGTTCGTCGTAGTAAATTAACTGTTTAACTTTTTGCGGCAAAGTACGTGCAAGCGCCTTAGCTATCTTATTAAGGTCAAATAAGCCGTAGCATTTTTTCGTAGCGCCAAGTTCTGTAAGTAGAGGCGATAATCTGTAAGTAGCTATAATGACATGGCGAAAGAAGATAGTAATGGCAATTATAATAAAACTAGTTAGAATAATTGATACAATAGCTATCCTATCAGCTATATTATTAAAACTAGGACTAGAGTCTAACTCCATCGAAAAAATAATGCTCATATTACTATCTTGTAAATCGTAAATGCTTACATGTTTATTGGTAAATAATTCCTCAAAATCAATATTGTGTGTATTTGATATAATTTTGCCATTATATTCAATAAACATATCATCTGTCATATCGTAAGGCTGTAACTGAAGTAGTAAATCATAAGGTGAAACGTTAACTACAACTGCTCCAAAATCTTCAATAGGATATGTGTAGCTTAGCACATCTACATCGGATGCATATCCATCAATCGAAATCGAAATATTATTATTAAAATCATAAACAACAATTGAGTTAGCAGGTAAATATGTAAAATTACGAATAACATCGCGAATAGTATCGCAAATAATTTCAAAAGAATCTAAATCAGAAGGGTCTAGAGCTAATAAACTTTCTACAACTGATCTGTCATTAGCGATAGATTCGCCTGTGTTACGCAGTAATTCTAAAGTATTTTCTAGATTTGAAACCATATTTTGAGCTTGTAAACTATTAATGAAGGTTGAATTAGCGTTATTAATGTCAGTTAAAGTAAATTGTGCTAGCCCAAAAACAGTCCCGACAAAAATTATTGCGACTAAAACAACTTTTAAATCGGATAATTTTGCTTTCATCTAACTTCCTCCCTTAGCACATGGTGGTGTTGTTAATCTCATATTGGTACTGAAGTAATTACTGTGGGGGTTTTCGTATGAAGTTAACAGCGTCCACACTATAAATTTTCTTATTATATATTGTAACAATTTTATGCATATAGAGCAATGATTATTTGACTAATTTTATAATATAGTCTAAAAAGACCAGACTAGTACAACCTATATACCCAACAAACTATTTTATAAACATCAATAGAACTAATACATATATACGAGATAATCACGTAGTAAAAGCTAATTATTATCACCTATTACAGAAAATTTTATACTATATTTACTTTGCAGTGCAATTATGATAAGGTAAATAGAGGCAAAATAACAATAGCTAGAGTACATATAGACTAATTTTAATGGCAAGTTGTCTAAACTGCTCCCCCTTATGGAGGGTGACTTGGAGCAGACCTTATGGAAAATTGGAGGAATATAATGAGTAAAAAATGGCGTAATGAATTAGCAAAACTAATGTGTATAAGCTTGCTAGCAGGTGCGACACCAGTTATGGCTACACAATTAGTAGATGAAGTAGTAAGCGAAGTTGTTTCAAGCGAGTTAGAAACAAGCGAATTAGAATCAAGCGAAGTAGAATCGGAAATAGAATCAGAAACGGAAGTAATTACAATAACAGCAGATAAACCGGCGGTGCTAGAAATAACGCCGACACAGGATAGTTATACAATTGTATTGGATTTAATATTAGACACTGAAGCGATAATTGAATTAGAAGGCTTTGCAACGCTAGAGCTAGCAGAGCAATTTAAAATTACGTTTGATGTTACTCAAACACAAATTTTAGTGGATACACAAATTGGTTTAGAACATGAAATCAAAGTGGATGTAAATGATGAAAAAATTGATATTTATATTGATGAAGAAATCGTAGCAACGGGTGTAAGTGATGTTGGCATTAGTAAAATCATATGTAGAGACGCAGACTTTGTTATACAAAATGTAGCTGTCATTAATGGAGAATTTGCTATAGTTGGTGAAGAAGAGCTGGAAGAAGAGTTTGACGCTAAGTTAGAAGAAGATAAGTTAGCGGAAATTGAGTCTGCAATAGAACAAGCGGAAACTGAGTTAGCTGAGCTAGATGCTCAGATTGAAGAAGATAAAGCTATATTAGAAGAGCTAGAAGCTCTAATCGAAGAAGACGAAGCTATATTAGAGGAGCTAGAAGCTCTAATTGAAGAAGACGAAGCTATATTAGAGGAGCTAGATTCTGAAATCGACGAAGATGAAATCGAATTAGACGAATTAGATGTAGAAATCGAAGAAGATGAAACTATATTAGACGCATTAGATGCGGAAATCGCCGAAGACGAAGTGGAGCTAGAAGAGCTAGATTCTGAAATTGAAGACGATGAAGTGGAGCTAGAAGAGCTAGATTCTGAAATTGAAGACGATGAAGTGGAGCTAGATGAGTTAGACGCTGAAATAGAAGACGATGAAGTGGAGCTAGATGAGCTAGACGCTGAAATAGAAGATGATGAAATCGAGCTAGATGAGTTAGACGCAGAAATCGAAGACGATGAAATCGAACTAGAAGAGCTAGACGCAGAAATAGAAGACGATGAAGTTGAGCTAGAAGAGCTAGACTCAGAAATTGAAGATGATGAAATCGAGCTAGACGAATTAGATGCAGAAATCGAAGATGACGAACTTGAATTAGACGAATTAGATTCTGAAATTGAAGACGATGAAATCGAGCTAGATGAGTTAGACGCTGCAATCGAAGACGATGAAATCGAACTAGATGAGCTAGATGCTGAAATCGAAGATGACGAGACTGAATTAGACGAATTAGATATTGAAATCGAAGATGACGAAACGGAATTAGACGAATTAGACGCAGAAATTGAAGATGACGAAATTGAATTAGATGAACTAGACACTCAAATTGACGAAGACGAACTTGAATTAGACGAATTAGATTCTGAAATTGAAGATGACGAAATTGAGCTAGATGAATTAGACGCTGAAATCGAAGATGATGAAATCGAGCTAGACGAATTAGATGCAGAAATCGAAGATGATGAAATCGAGCTAGACGAATTAGATTCTGAAATCGAAGATGACGAGACTGAGCTAGACGAATTAGATTCTGAAATTGAAGATGACGAGACTGAATTAGACGAATTAGATATTGAAATCGAAGATGACGAAATTGAGCTAGACGAATTAGACGCAGAAATTGAAGATGACGAAACTATATTAGATGAATTAGATTCTGAAATCGATGAAGACGAGATTGAATTAGAGTTAGACACTGAAATCAAACTAGAAATAGAAACTGAAATAGAAGCTGAAATAGAAACCGAAACTGAAATAGAAACTGAAATAGAAACCGAAACTGAAATAAAAACTGAAATAGAAACTGAAATAGAAATAGAAACCGAAACCGAAATAACAACCGAAGCCGAAACTACTACTCCAGCAGTTGCTCCAGACCTTGTAATCACAGACCTACACATAATAGAAGACGAACTAAATTCCACAATAGAAAACTTAACTGCAGCACAAATGGAAAAACTGCTACAACCATTAACTAACTTAATACTAATCAATATCGATGAAATAGAATACACATCACCTAGTAAACTTGCAACTACTTTAAACGAAATCGCCGACATACAAGCTGAAATAACACAAATAGCCCAAGATATAATATCGGATTACGAACCTTTAGAAGCCGTAACAATAGAAACAGCGCAAATCAGCAGTAGCGGTGCCGTAATGACGCAAGGCACAGATATAGTATACAACTTTAAAATAACAGTGCTATACGAACAAACTAGCGCACTATCTAGAGCTAGAACTTTATACGAAATTGAGCTAGGCGACTTTACATTAACATTACAAAACATACTAGAACAGCCACAAACAGCAGATACAACCGCACCAGTCTTTAACTACACAGGCCAAACAACAGCAACAATTCCACAAGGAGTAAGTTACACAATCCCTACAGTAACAGCAACCGACGAAACTGATGGTAGCGTTAGTGTTAGAATATACATAGAGAAAAATGGGGTAGTAATAAGTAGCCTAGATACTAACGTTACTGGCACGTACACAATAGTATATGTGGCAACAGATAGCTCAAATAACAGTGCAACAATGACAATAACAGTAAGAGTAATCCCAGAAGATGCATACTACCCAGACCATAGCAACCCGGATTATCCAAACTATCCAAATTACTACTACGATTATGTTTATCCGATTTATCCAGATATAACAATATTTTATCCTAAAGAGAACGTTGACGAAGTAGTAGAAGAAGTAGAAGAAGAGGATACAACACCACAAGTACCACAAATACCACAAATACCACAAGTACCACAAATACCGCAAACACCTCAAGATACAATTGAAGCTGTAGACTTAACTGATATATTTATAGACATCTCAAGTTCCGCTTGGTACTATAGCGATGTACACAACGTATACATCAAAGGCATAATGAGCGGTATGACTGAAAATACATTTGCTCCATCTGCCACAGCAACTAGAGCACAACTTGCTACAATACTACACCGTCTAAGCGGCAGTCTAGTTGTTACTACACAAAATACATTTATAGATGTGGTAGCTGACTCTTGGTATGCTGGCGCGATAAACTGGGCAATATCAACTGGTGTATTTAACGGCTTTGAAGATAACACTTTCCGACCAGCTCAAGACATTACTAGAGAGCAACTGGCAGTAGTTATATACAACTATGCTGTATACCAAGGCTTTGGGTCGCTAGCTACTGGCAACTTAAAAGCATTTAACGATGAGAGCGAAGTTTCCGCGTGGGCCTACAATGCTATGCAATGGGCTGTTGGAAATGGAATAATTGGCGGTAAAAATGATAACATCCTTGACCCAAAAGGCTCTGCTACTAGAGCAGAAATAGCTGCTATAATAACTAGATTTTTAAATTATATTAAATAATAGTCATTACTGATTATGTAGGCTCATACAATTAACTGAGGGGCAGGTTGACATAGACTCCCAAAACAGATAGGCTTCAGAAAAATGAAAAGAGAGACGGCTTTAACGTCTCTCTTTTTTTAAATTCAAATTTTTAACTAAAAAATACCCTAAAAATTGCATATATTCTATAAATCCTGTCAATAATATATGCTATACCATAAACGTACCTAATCATACGAATTTGGTACCACATCTCCAAGCATTTAGTATAGGAAGAGAGGCTGCGGGCCTCTCTTTTTCTATGTTTACTGCTGTCCCAGTTTATTAGTTACTACTGTTCCAGCTCGCTACTTTTTTAGAGTCTGTAACAATGTACTATTATTAGCAACAATACATGCCCCCCTAGCTACCACATCTACATCATCATCCGCATGCGAAAATAACACCGGTTCTTCAAAGTAAATATTAAGATAATCATAAATCCCCACCACATAACACATCTCGCCTATTAAAATAACTCTGCCCTTCTCACTCGCAGTATAATTTATATTTGTAATCAACTCCGTAAACTTATACTTTATCTTATCATATAGCGGTTGACACAACTGATTAAACAACTCCCTTGTTATTATAGCCTCCAACTGATATGACTTACCGCTAAATAAATCTATAACAACAAATATATGCGCCTCATCTTCTTCCACAAGTTCAGCCTTAGCCTCTTGCACCTTATATAGCAAAATCTGCCTAAGCTGTTGATATTCACTATGCTCAAGCCCCGATTTCTCTAACGTATCTAAATTTATTCCCGTTCCGTCTTTAAATATGTTTAATATATAAGCGAATAAAATTTGCTCAAAACTTTCCCATCCTAACTCTAAATCCTCCACCGTTCCTAATATCTTATAACTATTAGCCGCCTTATTAACTTGTAGCACATTAATATCGTACTTATTTTCCCTCATATCTAATATAAACAACCTTTTAAGCTTCTTCTCTATATTAAGTTGCGCTAGAGCCGACACCGCTACAGCAATTGGCTCAGCTATAATATGCGTCACTATTAACTGCGCCTGTTCCCCTGCCTTTTTCGTCTCGTTAATTTGCGGTGGAGTAAAATAAAACGGCACTGTAATCACTGCCTCTATAACGTCTTCTTGTGTTAACTGCAATCTAGCGAACACAGCGTCCCTTACAGTCTTTAGTATTACCGCTGCCACATCAGTTGGAGTAAACACTAACCCTTCTATCATCCAGTTCTTCTTTAAATTGCCCATATGGGTTTTTGAATATTTTATACAATTATTAGGCTCGTGCTCTCCTCTTGACACAGCATTTGCCCCCACCACTATCTCTCCATTACTCTCTACATATATTACTGATGGCAAAGTCTCCCTTCCCCAAAACTTTAAACACGTCAACTTACCTTGATTTAATACACACACTACTGTATTGGTTGTCCCTAAGTCTATTCCTATTTTAATAACATTTGCCATATTTCTACCTCTCTTTACTTTTTTTATATTGGATTTTTAATTGATACACTCGTCCTACTCTCTGTGCTAGCCTCTGCTATCTGTTGCAACAGTTGCTGCTTCTCCTCCAGAAATTTATCTCTAATATTAATTATCTCACTAGCACACTGATTTGCCAACTGCTGCTTTTGTGCCACAAATTGTTCATTTAACTCATCTATTTGGTCTAAATACGCTTGGTCCACATCTTTTAACTGGTGATTTAGTTGGGCTACCTCCCCTTCTAGTAATACAATTTGTGGTTGCAACGTTGCTATTGCTGCAGCGTATCCATCCTGATAAGCTTGTGTTAACTTATTCTCTATCTCCTCTTCTATTATCAAATCATTATCCTTAATTTCTATCCTACTCTCCTCTTTATACTTCTTTAACGTATTTACCTGATCCTGCAACGCTTTCGTCTGATGCTCCAACACCTTAATATGGTTATTCTTTACGTCTAACGTTTGCTTATTCCCGATATCCTCTAATACGCTCCTTACCCCTAACCCTATAATAATCATTATTGATGCTATTAATGCCAAATTAACAATTATACTAATCACTCCTTTGTTATTATACCTGTTTTAGTTATTTCCAGTTTAATGTTTTATATTCAGATATTAATATATATTTAACAACTGATTAAATATCTCAAAATAAAATTTATATGGACATTCATAATTATAAATGATAAAATTAAATTAAAAAAAATCTAGAGGGGGGGTACTACCGTTATGAAAATAAAAGTATTTGATATAAAATTTTTGCTACTCGCTATCTTATTTGCTATAATTATTGTCTATATGACTGTAAGCTCGATAGACCTAATTGACAATAATAGCGCATCTTTTGTTAGCCGTTTACAAGGAGAAGAATTAGTAGTTAACTTACAAAACGATATGGAAATTCTAAAAAGTACTGCTGAATCTATTGCCAATGACAACAGAATTATTAATGCTTTAAACCAAGGTGTACAAAGTGTATATATAGAAGAGATTTGCGCAAGCATTACCAGTATGACAGATAATCTAGGAATAGTTGACTCTATTATGGTTACTAGCATAAAAGATAATTTTCTTATCGCCGAAGAGTTAATATTGTTTGACTATAACATACTTGAAGCCGATTGGTTCTATGACGAGCTACTAGAAACTGACGTTGTTATAACAGACGTTTATAACTGCCCATTAAATAATAAAAAAGCTAATAGCGCAGTTCAAGTTATTTTAAATCCTGAATCTGACGAACCGCTTGGGTTAGTTATTGTTAATATGTATCTTGAAGAACTTCTAATAAACCTTAGGGAAAAATACCGTATAGCCGACGTGGATATATTTATTGAATATGATACAGGCGGCATTTATTTAGTTGGCGATGAGATTATATATTCTGATGAAATAGGCGTAGACTTTGCTCTAAGCTATATGTATAGGAACTACACCGTTCTAGACTACTATATAGAAGGCATTTCGGAACGCTTAGTTTTTGCTGTATGCCTAGATTCAATAAACGAACATGAGAACGTTGCTCAAAATAGGGAATACGTTGTTTATAGAATTGGTATGTTAACCATTGGTATTTCTAGCATCGTACTTCTAATGGTAGTTTTAATAATGAATCCGGTTTTGCAAGTCGTTAAAAGCCTTCTTAACATAATAAAAGAGCTTGGGGATGAATACTCAAACACTACAGTCAGTTTAGCTAAGCTAGTACATATGGCTCGGTTTATTGAAAACACATTGCCTAAAAAGATTAAATACCTATTATATTATGATGAAACTACTGGCTTAGCCAATAGAAAAATGCTTAAAACTTGTTATAACGATTTTGTTAGCCGTGGTACACCTTTTGTAGTAATATTTCTAGACATAAAAAACTTTAAAAAAATAAACGACTGCTATGGCGAAGATATTGGTAATAGAGTTTTAATAACAGTAGCGCAGCGCATAATAAGCTCTCTAAGTGGCATTAACTTTGAGCTAATTCGTTATAACGGTGATGAGTTTATCCTTATGATAGACCAATCCTACATACAAGGTAGCTTAGAACATTTTTATTTTGAACGTATTGTGCGCCCATTTAATATGCCGCTAAGTCATATGGACACCAAGCCTATTAACCTTGAATTTAACGCAGTCGCTATCATTTTACCGTACCATGCCACATGTGAAGAAGACATGATTAGTAAGCTATATATCATGATAAAAGAGAAAAAAACTTTAAATAACTGTGACATACTAGTATTTAATAACGAAATCTATAAACATCATATTTATCAGGAAAAAATCAAAGATTGTTTACGTTACGCCATTGCTGCAGATGAATTTGTTATTAACTATCAGCCTATAATTAATGAACAAAAAGAAATCGTTAAAGCCGAAGCGCTAATTAGATGGTTTAGTGCAGACCTAGGATTTGTCTCACCTGCTGAATTTATTTACGTAGCTGAACAAACCCGAATGATAATAGACCTTGGCAACTGGATAGTAGAACGCGTAGCTCGTGATTTACGCGCTTTACTAGATGATGGCATTGGAGTGCAAATTTCAATAAACGCCTCTCCTATTCAACTTATGGAGCGTGACTTTGTTGATAACATCATAAATATTTTAGATAACTATTATATTCCTTATAAATATATTTGTATTGAAATTACTGAGGGGATATTGCTAGAAGGCGTAGCAATCGTTAAAAACAATATAAGGAAATTACAGCAGTTAGGCATTGTAGTAGCCTTAGACGACTTTGGCACAGGTTACTCATCATTTAACTACCTAACTGAGTATAACCTCGACATACTTAAAATAGATAAAATATTTATAGATAATTCAAACTACGAGATAATAGACGTAATGAGTAGAATTGCTAAAATCCTAAACATGCAAGTAGTGCTAGAAGGCATAGAAACCCAAGAACAATTTGATGAAGTTAAGCAGTTTGGATTTATACAAGGATATTACTTCTCCAAACCTGTAAGATGGCCCGAGTTCAAACAACTTTTAGAACAAAAATTTAGTTAAAAGTAAAAAAAAAGTTCCTAATAAACGGGAACTTTTTTTATTTTTTGAAAAGTGTAACACTTCTGGCATCTGTGTAATATATAATCATAAGACATATATTATAGGGGGATTGTTTATATGAACGTTGTATTTGTAATTTATGTGCCAAAAGAAGGATTAGATATATTTTTTGAACTATACCAAGACCAGTATGAGCAGTTAGAGGCAAAGCGAAAGGAGCTAATTCGTCTGCCTAAACCAGATGACAAATGGGGTGGTTTGTCGCCTATAGCAATTAAAGTCGATGATGAAGATTGGTTTCGCGTTAGACTCGATGGTCTATTAGACTATCCTATATTGCGTATATCTATTGAAAACATCTTATCTCTACTTCACTACCAAGGCATTGCTAGTAAGCTAGAAACTATATCATTTGGAATAGGAGAAGCGGACACCGTTTTAGATACCCTGCACTATCAACCAGAGAAAGAACTAGTTGTAGAACTTAACTGCGACCCTGATTCACCATGGCTAAATACTTATGAAATAGGCTACCGTTTACAATTCCCAAACGTACTTCTAAACAAATTTTATACAACAGAACCAGTGGCTTCATTATTTTACCCTGTTGGAACAATTGATGATATTGTAGTTTTAGAATATACATGTAAACGTCACCCTGAAGTTGGGCGTGCAATTAATAAAATACTATACCAACTACTAGTAAACACTTCCCATATGGCAATATTAACAACATTTTTAGAAGATAAAACGATATTAGAAAGCACTTTATTTGAATATGCACCCGGTTACGGCGTTACGCTAGCTTCCCTATTTAGTTACGTTCCTGCAATAGAGCAACCTATTAAGTTATTAGATTAATAGCAATGAAATAGTTATAATAAAACTCACCCTCCATATAATATAAAAGTGAGTTTTATTATTATGTCAAAAGGGGGCTTTAATATGGTAAAGGGTTTGGCACTAGCGCTTGTGTTAGCGGTAGTATCAAGTATTTTGGGGAATTATTTAATTAGCGCAGCAGTAGTAGCATTACTTTTAGGTATGGCGATAAGGTATTTTATAAAAGATATATCGCCGTATTCACACGGGCTAAATTTTGCATCCAAAAAAATTCTGCGAATTTCAATAATACTGCTAGGCAGCGGACTTAGTTTGGATGTAATACTGCGAACAGGAATGTTTTCGCTTATAGTTATGGTATTCACACTACTTGCCGCGTTTGGCTGTGGCCATATAATTGGTAAATGGTTTAAAATGGACTGGCGGCTTAGTTCGTTAATCTCAGCTGGTACTGGCATATGTGGTGGCTCTGCAATCGCTGCTCTATCACCGGTAATAGAAGCTGATGAGAGTCAAGTAGCATACGCAATTTCCGCAACATTTATATTTGACATCATCATGGTTATTCTATTTCCTCTAATGGGCCGTGCACTCGGACTTAGCGACTTAGCATTTGGGTTATGGGCTGGCACTGCTATTAACGATACATCATCAGTAGTAGCAGCAAGCTACGCCTTTAGCGACGCAGCTGGCGAATTCGCTACCATCGTAAAACTAACTCGTACACTAGCTCTAATCCCTATAATCGTTATATTTTCTATTATAACGACAAAAAAAAATGCTAACGCTAAAGGTATAAAATCTATTAATCTAAGTTCAGTATTCCCATGGTTTATTGTACTATTTTTACTACTTGCAATAATCAATACAATTGGCTTTATCCCAGCTGCAGTATCTGCTCAGCTAAGTAGCATCAGTAAATTCCTTATGGTTATAGCTCTTGGTGCAATTGGACTTAAAACCGATATAAATAAACTTAGACAATCTGGTTTTCTACCTATGCTACATGGTTTTTTAATATCAGCCATAGTAGTAGTTGTATCGCTAGCGGTACAAATCTTTATAGGGCAAGTTTAACTGCTACAAAAGCTATACAGTTTAAGGGGCTAAAAAAAACTAGCCTCTTTTTTTGCATAAAATCAAGAAAATGCATAAAAATTTAGCTAGAAATAAATTCTACTATTGGATAATAGCCAATAAAATGGTATACTTAAGTATATTAGTTTGAGGGAAAATTATTTTAAGGGAGGTATTAAAAATTATGGTGACAAATTTATTAATATGTATATTTGTACTGGCGTTTACAGCACATAACTATTTATTGTTAAAATTTATGAGTACAATGTTTAGCGCTAAAAGTGGGGCACCTTTTATGCTACTCATTGCCTTTATAAACGCAGTCGTTAACTTCTCAGTACGCACTGTATTTCCTATGTCTGTGCCAATGGCATATTTTATAATATGCCTATTATATTTTTGGCCGACTTATGTGTTATTCGATGCAAAGAGGCTAACCAAAATAACATTTGGCTTAATGACCCCAGTTCATTTAGTCGCGGATTCATTTATAATCAATTCAATTTTTGTACTAATAAGCGGTTACACTTATAGCGAAATATTCTCAATGCCAGACCTATTTTTAGTTGCAAGAATAGTTACTTCATTATCTCTATCAGGTTTTATAATAATTTTATGTAAGGTATTTGGCACAAAATATTTTAGCCTGCTTAGAAATCATCCTGAGCGCATGAAAATATTTGTTTCGCTAGAACTAGTTTTATTAATATTGTTACTCGTAATATCCACAATATTTATGAGCACCGAATTTAACGTATATATCGTATTAACTATACTAGTGGCTGCAGTTGCATGTGTTGTAATCTTTTACATAGGAGTATTTATGGTAGTAGGGTTTGAAATGCTTGATGACTATAGAATATATTCTCATTCAAAGTTATTAGAAAACATGTATCGTAATATGCTTATTGAAAAATCAGAGAGAACAATTGAAATCGACTGTAAAACTGGGAAAATAATAAATTACGTAGTTAAAGATAGCTCTAAGAAAACTTTTGTAGGTGCTTTTTATGAAGATGCGCTTCATGACATAATAGACAGTCGCATCCATCCCGATGACCAAGATAGTTATATAGCTAAACATAAATTATCTTATATGCTTATAATGTGTAGTGCCGGTAACGTTGCTACTTATGATTGCGAATACAGATTATTAAATGAAGATATGGGGGAATACTACTGGTATAAAGACTTCATTAGCGTTCAAAAAAGTCCTACTAACAACGCAATTAAAGCAGTATTAGTTACCAACGACATACAGCTACACAAAAATCTTGAGTTTAGCGCTAATATGGACGGCTTAACTGGTCTTTATAATAAAACAGTTACCGAAGAACTAATAAGCGAATATCTAGAAACAAATCGGGATGGCGTATTATTCATGATTGACGTGGACAACTTTAAAGCAATAAATGATAACTTTGGCCATGACGTAGGCGATGAAGTAATTCGCGATGTAGCTACAAAACTTAGCTGTATATTTAAAAAAGGCGATATACTCGGCCGTATGGGTGGCGACGAGTTTATGGTATTTGTAAAATCCCCAGGTCCTTTAAATATAGAAGATAAAGCTACTCAACTTTGCGATACAATTTATACAACCTATTATAACGACTTAGTTAAAGTATCCATCTCCGCTTCAATCGGAATATGCGAAGTACACGATAAAGCTTGTAGCTTCAATGACCTATATAAAATTGGGGATATGGCAATGTACGAATCAAAGTCGCGTGGCAAAAACACCTATACAATTAGACAGATTTAACTTAAAATAAAGAAGGCCGATTGGCCTTTTTTTTGTGTCGCTAAATAAAATTTGGTATTGGCTATTTTAGTCTATAATGGTATACTTAAATCAAATATTTTAGTACATACTGAAGGGAGAAATCACTTATGATAACGAATATTTTAAGTATCATTTTACTAATCACTTTTTTTATCCAAAGTCTATTGTGCCTTAGGTTTTTAACAACAGTTTTTAAAATCAAGGGCGGTATCACTACAATGATAGTCTTATCAGCAATAAATGCTTATGCTAACTTGTCGGTTGGATTATTTTTTTCCGCTAACAGCACAACGACTTATGCTTTTATTCTTTTGCTATACGTTGTTCAAGCTTTAATCTTCTTTGATGCAGACAATGTTACTAAGGTCACTTTCGGCCTTATAACCCCTCTACATCTAATTGCCTACTCATTTATATTTGGTGCAATACTTGCGGTTGTTGGTGGTTTTAGCTTCTACGAAATCTTTAGCACCCCAAATAAATTCTTAATAGTAAGAATTGCAACCGCTATTTTATTATCAATATCCGCACTTATTTATCAACAACTGGGCACAAAATTTTGTAACCTGCTAAAAAAATATCCAGAACGTATGCGAGTGCTATTTATGGCAGAAATTTTAATTTTAATCCAACTAATTGCTACGTCTACTATATTTCTAATATCTCAAGCACATATATATCTAGTGTTTGTTGTAATGTTAGTTGGAGTTGGTGCTAGCGGTATATTTTACATTGGCGTTTATATGTTAGTGGGCTTTGAAGATGACTACAGAATCTATTCCCACTCAAGACTCCTAGAAAATATGTACCGCAACATGTTAATTGAAAAGTCAGAACGTACTATTGAAATTGACTGTACAACCGGAAAAATTCTTAACTATATCGTAGGCGGAGAAGTTGATAAATCATTTATTGGTACATCCTACACAACTCTTATACACAATGTAATGGAAAATAAAATCCATCCTGATGATAAAGACTTGTTTATGGAACAGCATAAAGTCTCTCATATGAGTACCGTTTGTAGCGACGTAGATAAATATGCTTATGAAAGCGAATTCCGTTTAAAAGGAGACGACGAAGAATACACATGGTATAAAGACTTTATAAACGTACAAAAAGAAGCAAATGATAACATTAAAGCAGTTCTAGTAAGCAACAACATACAACTAAATAAAAATCTAGAATTTTGTGCCAATATGGATGGTCTTTCAGGGCTATATAACAAAAAAGCCACATCAGAACTAATTGAGGATTACATTATAAACTCAAAATCTGGTATATTATTTATGATAGACATAGACAACTTTAAAGGTATAAATGATAACTTTGGTCATGACGTGGGGGATGAAGTTATTAGAGACATTGCTACAAAACTTAGTTGTATATTCAAAAAAAGCGATATTCTAGGGCGTATTGGTGGAGACGAATTTATGGTATTTGTAAAATCTCCAGAGCCAGTTAACATTGAGGACAAAGCTCTGCAAATCTGCGAGGCGATATACACCACTTACTATAACGATGCTGGTTCTGTTACAATATCATCCTCAATTGGTATTTGTTCAGTCACAGAAGCTATAACTAACTTTCAGGATTTATATAAAGTTGCTGATAACGCTCTATATGAATCAAAGTCACGTGGAAAAAATACATTTACTATTCATTACACTTAATTTTCAAGGGGGTTTATTATTATGACATCAGTTCTTATGTGTCTTATGGTAGCAGCATTTTTTATCCAAAACTTTCTGCTACTTAAGTTTATATCAAAGATGTTTTATATCAAGGGGGATATTGTTTCTATAATCATTCTATCTGCCACAGCTGCGGGGATAAATCTAGTTTTACGCTTTGTATTTATGACTTCTAGCCCCGTAGCTTATATGGCACTAACCTTATTTCACTTTTTTCAAGTAGCACTATTTGTAGAAACCGATATACTTACTAAAATTACTTTTGGCCTTATGACACCCATTCATCTAATGGCCAATTCGTTTATTATAAATTCGATTGTAGCACTAGTAACTAAATATACTTACTACGACCTATTTAATGATACAAATTTATTTATGATGGTACGTACTTCAAATGCCATTACACTAGCTCTACTTATATATTTGTTATCTAAAGTATTTGGCCTTAAGTATTTTGACGAACTAAAAAAATATCCACAACGCATGAAAATTTGTGTAATGCTTGAAATACTAGTTGTTACTAATTTACTAGGCGCTTCTAGTATGTTTGTTAGCCTTGAATTTAGCTATACAGTAATAATTCATATGCTAGTTGTAGCAATATCTATGCTCGGCTTTTTCTACCTTGGCATGTTTATGTTAGTTGGCTTTAAAATGCTTGATGATTATAAGATATACACCCATTCTAAGTTGCTAGAAAATATGTATCGCAATTTGCTAATTGAAAAATCAGAGCGTACAATAGAAATAGACTGCAGAAGTGGTAGAGTTTTAAACTACATGTATAAAGGGGAAGCAAAAAAAGCCTTTGTGGGTCAGCATTATGAATCGTTACTACAAGATATAATGCATGGTAAAATCCATCCTGCTGAAAAAGACTCATTTGTAAGTAAGCATAAGTTATCCTATATGTCAATCTTATGTAGCGACGATATAACATCATTTTATGAATGCGAATACCGATTACAAAGCGACGATGGTAGCTACACATGGTACAAAGACTTAATCTCAGTTTACCGCGAAGGCAATTCAAATAACATCAAAGCTGTTATGGTAACAAACAATATTCAATCAAGCAAAAATCTTGAAATATCTGCTACAGTAGACGGTTTATCAGGGCTTTACAATAAATCCACCACAGAAGGTCTAATAAACGACCATCTTCAGGAATATAAATGGGGCGTATTATTTATGATAGATGTGGATAACTTTAAAAGCATAAATGATAATTTTGGTCATGATATTGGCGATGAAGTTATAAAAGAAGTTGCTGCTAAACTAACTTATATATTCAAACCTGAAGACATCATTGGCCGCATGGGTGGTGATGAATTTATGGTATTTGTTACATCACTTGGTAATGTTGATATAAATGACAGAGCTAATCAAATTTGCGATTCAATTAGAAAAACGTATTCCATTAACGATATTTCGGTAACAATTTCAGCCTCAATTGGAATTTGTGAAGTGTCTGAATTCATTTGCTCATTTGTAGACCTATACAAAATAGCAGACACTGCCCTTTACGAATCTAAATCACGTGGAAAAAATACATATACAATACGACAAATATAGGGTACTCGCTTAGAGTACTCTTTTTTAATATAAAAATTTAACATAAAAAAAAGAGGCATTTGCCCCCCTAAATCAGCTCCTTAAACTTCTCAAAAGGAACTGGTCTAGAGAAAAAATACCCCTGAAATAAATCACATCCAGCACGCAAACAAAAATCCCTTTGTTCTTCTTCCTCAATACCTTCAATCAACACACTTCTATCAACAGCCTTAACCGCGCACACCAAATGCTTAAAAAACTGCTCATTCTCCTGCGTACCAAACACCGATAACAACAAACTTCTATCAATTTTAATAATATTAAGTGGCAAATCTAGCAACACACTTAAATTAGAATAATCCACCCCAAAATCATCAAGCTCAAAAACAAAACCTTTATGTTGCATAATGCCCATCAAATTTTTAATATAATCCGAATCATCAATAAGAGTCCGCTCAGTAATCTCAATCTTAATCATACTAGGCTCAATCTCATACCTATTTAAAATCTCCATAACTCTATCAATCATATTAGGATTAAAAAACTGTAGATACGGAAAATTAATAGAAATAGAAGCAAAATTATCATTACCAATGCAATTATCTATAATTTCACGTAAATCCCGACAAACAATATCCAACACCTTATAAGTAAGCCTAACCACCAAACCAGTTTGCTCTGCAATATCAATAAAATCACCGGGATAAATAAGCTTACCGTCATCCCCTTGCATACGTACTAAAGCTTCCGCCTGCACATAACAACCAAGCTCCTCCGAAAAAATAGGCTGATAATGCACAATAAACTCATCATGTTCTAAAGCCCTCTTAAGCTTATCAATCATATTATACTTATGTAATCTATTTTCTACAATGGAAATATCATATAAATACTGCTTTCCATGTAAATCTTCCTTAAGCGTTTTAATAGAAAAATCAATAGCCGAAATTAAATCTTGATAAGTAAAACCAAACTCTGGATAATCCACACGAGCATAAACAACATCAATAAAAATTTCTTTAGAATACAATAAGATTGATTGCTTGAACTTATCTACAACAATCGTAACATCCGCCTCTTCAGTCAGCAAAATAGCAAACTCATCACCACCATACCGAAACACATTACGGAAATTAAAACTATCCATTAAAATATGCCCCACCTGCTTAAGTACATTATCCCCAATGTCAACACCGTATCTTTCATTAACCATATTAAAATTCCTAAGGCTAAAAACGTATAAAGAAAAATTCTTTTTCTTCTTAATAGATTCATTTACTTTATGCATCAAACACGTACGATTTAACAGACCTGTTAGATTGTCTGAAGACTTACTAATATTTTGAACATGAAAATGAATAATCAAAATTGCCATAGTATTAGCTATGCCAGTTACAATTAAAGAAGGAACTAATATTTGTACACAAATAAAAATAATAGTACACCCTAAAGTAGCAATAAGTACTGGTGCAATATCTTTAGTATGAGAATATAAATTGCTTAATAATAAAACAAACATAATAATCAAATAGATGCCAATTATAACTGCTGGAGCGTAATAAAATGGACCTCTTATGTAACCTTCTTCTAAAGTAATAGTAAATAGCCAGTCTTTAGGAGTAGCTATTAACACAAATAGAACGTAACCTATATATGGTATAAAAATAGGAAATAATGGTTTTACTATAGGTTTATCCTGTTTCTTAAATGTAGTTATTTGTACTGAATATACAATAAAAAATACTACTACACATGGAACTAATAAAAACCGTATCATTGTAACCGTATAGCTTAACCACAACGACCCTGATGTTATACTTCCATTTGTCATCTCTGCTGAAATCAATGTAAATAATACTGATAAAAATGCTATGACATATAGAGTCCTAATTACCTTATAATTTAATGTTTTAACGTCATAATCTTTAAAAAAACTTATCAGCACGGCAATGAGTATAATAAAAGATGCGTATTCTACTGACAAATTATAGTCAAACATTTACTATCTACCCCCTTTGTATCTTTATACTTTAGAGTAACATTTTTCCCGTGAATATTCAATATATAATTTGAAAAAAGGATGGCCTTTTTTAGATAATTACTAGCTTTGCAAAAAAAAGGAGTAGACAATTCCACCCCTTAACTAAAAAATTAAAATCTATCTTTACCATCAACTTCAAAGTTATATACAGTACCAGTTAGAGCATCAATATCAACCTCATACTCCTTCTTACCCTCTTTCCACTCCACTTCATAAATCGCCCTGTTGCCATTAAAATCAAAATCCATTTCTAAATCATATATATCACTACTGTTACTACCAGCATACTGTAAAGCAATCTCCTTAGCCTGTTCTCTAGTGAGATAATTTGGCTGAGGAATAGGAGCTGGTACACTAGTATTTGCTGCCCTAGGAGCACTGCATCCTATTAATAACATTCCAAGCGCTATAGGTAATAAAAATTTTTTCATAATCTACTCTCCTTTATTCTAATAATCTTATTTCTAATTAGGCTCTCCTAAGTGCAAAGTAGTTATACTAAAATATAATGATAAACAACATTTTACTACATTAACAGAACATGGGCAAAAAAAATGAATTGTCAAATTAGACAATCCATAGTTAAAATTAATTACATTCAATAGTTTTAATCTGCAAATAGTTATACAGACCATCATACTTAGTATGAAATTGTTCCAAGGCATCCGCATCACAAAGCGCTTTAAAATCAGAAAAACATAAGTTCCACCCTTGGCCATCTTGCGAAAATCTATAGCTAATAGTATATGTGTTCATAAAAAACCCTCCTATAGAGATTGTAACCACTTTATAAACATATCAAACCAAACTTGGCACCTTACATTTACATATTCCAAATCAGCAGGTTTAGCTGTCTGCTCATTTGCTAAAGACAATCCATGTTTTCCTTTCGGGAAAATATGAAGTTCTAAAGATACCTTATGCTTCTTCATCTCAATTGCTAACATCAAGCTATTTTCCACTGCAACTACATTATCATCATCAGTATGCCACATAAAAGTTTTAGGCATATGAGAAGTTACATTTTTATCTGCTGAAACTAACTGCTTATGTTGTTCATTATGATTAGTAAAAGCTTCAAACTCCTTCACTTTTGCAAAAAAGTCAGCAGAAACTACAGGATAGCCAAGCATCAAACCATTAGGCATATACATCTTTTTATCTAACCCAGTTTGCTGCTCTAAAAAATCCGTATGCCATAAAGTGCCAATAAGTGCAGCCAAATGCCCACCAGCTGAAAATCCTGCAACAACAATATTATCAACATCCACAAACCATTCATCACAACGCTCACGCACCATAGCAATTGACTTAGCAAGCTCCACTAATGCAGTTGGAAACGTAGCAGGAAAGCAACTATACCTAAGCACAATAGCATTAAAACCTTCAGCAACAAGCTTAAGCGCAACAGGCTCAGCCTCCCTATCAGACGTATACATATAACTACCACCAGGGCATATTAATACAGTCTTACGCTTGCGATTAATATCAACCGCCTCAAAATTAGAAGGAATATACACCTCTAATCGTGCAGATTCGCTTATCTTAACTTCCGTATACAACATAAAGTATCCTCCATTATACAAAAAAAATTATTCACCCACTATACTTGTGGCTGGTAAAACTGACAACTGCTCATCATACAAATATGAAGTAGGAATAGTCTGCGGTTGCAGCTTAGCATTTATAGAAATATAAGCTGTATAAACATCAACCAAATCTTCAACTTGTAAATCATTAACATCATAAAAACTACCTAGTAATATACTCATCTCAGCTAAAATCGCATTAATAGAGTCTAACGCTACGCTACTGTCAATATTATGGACTTCCATATAATTAATAATATCTTGCTGTAAACTAAGAGCATGTTTTTGCGTAATAATTCTATCTGGCAAATAGGCCAATAACCTATCTTCTAGTATGCTAGTAATACATACCCCAAAATAATCAGCTAACTTTACAATATTCCCGCCTTTATCAAGGTCATTTTTAATAATATACCTATAAATTTCAATATTAAATGGGTCCAAATTTAGCGCAGCAATAATTAATGAATTATTTTTAACCTTACCAAAGTGCTCCACTAATGCACGAGCTTTATTTCTATCTAAGGGGGTAACACAACAAAACTGAAATAACTTTTTAGATTTAAAAACATTAATAACCGCAGTCATTAACATAAAAACATTATGATAAATACCTTCTTTAAACGTATCTAACGCCCACTGCTGCTCATATACAACAGAAGCCTTAGCCATATCAAAAAATGGACCAGAAGCACAATGCGCCAACTGAAGAGCTAAATTAAACGCATCAGAAGACAACGTATCTTCAAGACCATACGCAACCCCCTTCATTCTAAGACAATTATCGCGCCGCTGCATATTATAAATGGTTAATTCCTCAGGCGTACATACCAAATCCATATACTTATCATTTACCTTATAAAAATAATCCCACCAATTACAAAGTCTTAAATAATACTTAGATAAAAAAGAAGATTTACTAATATCAGAAACATCTTTTGAGATTAATAAATATACTGCCTTATTAATAACAGTATCAATAATAGAAAATCCATGATTTAAAACAGTAGACATATTGTGATTATAATACACCAACTCAAAATCATCAGCAGCCTTATTAGCTAACCTGCTAAAAATTTTATATAAATATACATAATTAGCTCTATCTGGGGTAATATCTAATTCAGTGCCTACTATCGCTAGCTTACTCCCTTTCATGTCATTGCCTCCTAGTAGGTGTTGCATATTCTTTAGTTCTAATATACTACTAGATACACATAGGTTTCAAGCCTATAATTAAAAATTGTTATAAGTAATAAATCAAGATACAAAAAAGCCTCCATAAAAAAATATGGAGGCAAAACAAATGCACCTGAGAGGACTCGAACCTCCGACGCACGGTTTAGGAAACCGACGCTCTATCCACTGAGCTACAGACGCAAAACTATTACTAAAATATATTAACGTAGAAACACAGAAAAAGTCAAGCCTGCATACAAAAAAATAAAAAATAAATTCAAAAAAGGTTTCTATAATTTGCATTAATATTTACATTAATAAGGAAACAACTCATTTTAGATAAAAAAAATAACTCATTGTGAAATCCAAACCACTAAAATAAAAAAATAGACATAGAGATGAATGATAAAAATTTAGAAAATAGAAGATACAAATAAAAAAAATAGGAGGTAATAAGGAAAGTATAAAAGAAAAAAAGGCAAAATTAATAAAGAGAAAGTCAGTATTTCCAAGGATTTGAAAAAAAGTTAAAAAAAGTTTGAAAAAAACGTTGACAGAATCAAAAAGATAGTGCATAATAATACAAGTCAGCAGGGAAAAACGCAGACAAACAAAATAAGTACCGAAATAAGTAATGAACATTGAAAATAAAATAGTATCAAGAATTAAGACCAGTCGATTCAACTACCATAAGGTAGAAAAAATGAGTATTAATTGTCAGTAGAC
>MDJM01000042.1 GCA_001994995.1 Candidatus Parepulonipiscium sp. PG-Nuni2H_MBin01
GGGTCGGGACGACCCGTAGAGCTCGGTAAACATATCTAGCTAGTAAAAGTAGATACTTCCCAAGAAGCCCACACTTCTATAAGTGGGGGTAGTTCACAAAAAGATAAATTTTGTTGTGTTCTAATGGGTGATACGAGAGTTAAGGGACATGTGCAACCCATAAGCTTTGAAGTGATGAAAATATTTGAAGCAGAAGGATTTTATCTTAAAGAAGTAATTATAAAAGAACAGCATAATTGTAAATCTACAGAGTATTGGAAAATAAATAGTATAAAGCATAATTTTTTATTACTAGCACATGAGTATTTGTTTGTCTTTAGAGTATAATTATGCATTAAAAATAGACCAACTATAATTGGTCTATCTTTAAATAAATACTTTTACTTATTATTCAGGCTTATAAGCGCTTATAAATGCACTAACTAATATATTGTGGTCATCTGTAGTCATTCTATAATATTTATCATTTATTTGTAAATATCCATTTTCTCCTATCATTATATGTGCTATTAAATAATGCTTTGAATCCATTAGGTATATATCAAAAAGATATTTTCCAAATCCTTGTTCGTTAACACTTGATTGTATTGTTCTGTAATACTTATAGTTAGCTAAAAATCCTATTAATAATTCAAACTCTGCACTCCCAGAATATAACACTGATTCTTCAGCAGTAACAATATAGTACTCTGTCCCTGAGTTTGTATCATATTCTAGTGCTACAACGGCAGCCCTATTGCTTTTTTCAGTATATTGACTGAAACTTAATGGATAAAAATACGCGGCTACTAAACTAAAAACAGTTATCACCAAAACTACTGCTATATATTTTTTAATATTCTTCATTTTTATTCTCCCCCATTCCTAAAATTTTACTTATATTTAATTTCTATACATAAATAGTAGACTAAAAAAAAAGACATATTATATCATTATGATAGAACATGTCTTTATATTAAATATTTTAGTAAAATTCTTTTTATTTCTGTAGTTTAATAAAACAGGCTTTTTATCATTGGTATTATTTACTATTATTATTTGGTTTCAACTTATATTTTTATAACTATTCCACTAGCTCTAGTAACTTACCTGCTTCTATTCCTGTCAAGATTGAGAAGTGTATTTTATCATTCCAATCTACACCTTCCCTGCTGCCTATTAATATATTACCCTCATTTTCCCATATTCGATATTCATGTAGCAAAAGTTCTTGACTTGGATTAACTAGATGTATAGCAAAGTCATATTGCAATTCGAGGTTATCTTCAGTAATTACAGATTTTGAAGTTTCTAATAATGTTATTAATTCTTCTACTTTGTTTGAGTTAGTATATCTGTTTAAGGTTTTATGGAGTATTAAATTATTTTCGTTTTCCTCTTCTGGAATATACACTTGTATAGTTATCGCAGGACCATCAAAATATCTTATTACTCTATAGATACCTAATATACTTATTACTAAAATCACAAAAATAATATATGACTTTTTCATCTAGCACACCTCCATACTGTTTAGTACTGAGTTTTCCAACTAATAGAATTGTCAGAGGCTATAGTACAAACAATATTTCCATCTAAGTCAGTTCTATATACTTTTACATTATATTTTTTTAATGTGTCAAGTGTTTCAGCATGTGGGTGACCATATTGATTATTTAAACCAGCAGATATAACAGCATAGTCAGGTTTTAGCTTTGCAATTAATGCGTCACTAGAAGATGTTCTTGAACCATGGTGAGCCACTTTTAATATATCTATATCATTGGCTAAAGGTAAGAATGATTCCTCAGCTTTTGTCTCCATATCCCCTGGGAACAATATTTTTGTATCACAGTATGTCATTTCTAATATAACGCTATTATCGTTTTCGTCAGAAAAATTGTCTCCTGTGTCTATTACTCTAAATGTTAAATCATCATCAATTTTTATTGTCATGTCTTCGTCTGGTTTATAAATTGCTTTTTCTGCTTCTCGTGCTGTTAAATATCTTTCATACGTTTGTGTAGTTTTGTTTGTTTCCCCAGAGTCAATAATATTTGCTACATTAAATGCATATAGTACGTCGTCCGCTCCTCCAATATGATCAGCATCCATATGTGTTGCCACTAAGTAGTCTAAATCACCATCTACAAATGGAGTTATATAATCTATTACTGTGTCTCCTGAACTATTGTCTCCAGCATCAATTTGCATTTCAAATGTGCCATAGTCAATAAATATTGCATCCCCTTGTCCTACATTTAGAAAATGTACACTTATTGGCGTTGCAGATGGAATTGGGACAGTTGGTGTAGTAGGAGTTTGTTGGTCTTTTGATGTACTGCTACAGGCTGTTAATACTAAGGTGCATGCTAATAAAGCTGTATAAAATTTTTTCATAATTTTAACCTCCATAAATGTAATATTAACAGTATTCCATCTATAGAGGCTATATTATACTAATAAGTTGTTTCCTATGGTAGTATCAAATTTTCTAATAATTGCTGGTAAGAAAATTTTTTGTGGTATTTTAAACGAAACTATTTGCTTAGGATGAGGTGCCGCTTCTATTAGTTCTTGGTCTTCATTCCACATTTCTTCTAATGTAAATTTTATACAGTCTCCTTTAGGTTGCAAAATTTCCAACTCTTCTCCTACACTAAATTTTCTGCGTTGCTCTACGATAACAATTTGTGTTTCATCATTATAATCAAGAACTACGCCAGAAAATTCATAGTTTCTTACATACGAGTTATGTGTATAAGTTTGGTCGTTAGCTGTTGTTTTATGGTGATAAAATCCTGTTGTAAATTCTCTATGACTTGCTTTTCCTACTTCTGCTAAAAAATATTCTTTTTTTATTTCATATTGCTCTTTTGAATGTATATACGTATCAATTGCTTCTCTATATGCTTTAACTACTGTTGCTACATATAATGGTGTTTTCATACGTCCCTCAATTTTAAAACTAGTTACTCCAGCCTCAATAAGTTCAGGGATATACTCTATCATACATAAATCCCGCGAATTATATATATATGTTCCCTTTTCTGTTTCAACAATTGGCATATATTCGTTTGGACGCTTTTCTTCCACTACATGATATTGCCAACGACATGGCTGTGCACAATGCCCTTGATTTGCTCCTCTATTAGTAAGATAGTTGCTCATTAAACATCTACCTGAGTATGCCATACACATTGCTCCATGAACAAAGGATTCTATTGGAATTTCGTTTGGTATATTATCATAAATTTCTTTAATTTCTGCAAAGGACAATTCTCTGGCTGTTACTATTCTTGAAGCTCCTTGCTCAATCCAAAAGTTAGCACTATGATAGTTTGTTATATTTGCTTGTGTTGATATATGGATTTCAAGCTCCGGCAATACTTTTTTAGCTACACTAAATACTCCTGCATCAGCAACAATTACCCCATCAGCGCCTATATCTTTAATAAAGTTAAAGTAATCTTCCATTTGTATAAAGTCTACGTTATGAGCAAATATATTAGCAGTTACATATGCTTTTACATTATGCTCATGCGCAAATTTAACGCCTTCCCTCATCTCGTCTTGAGTAAAGTTTTTTGCTTTAGCTCTTAATCCGTAACTACCTCCACCAAGATAAACCGCATCTGCTCCATATAGTACCGCTACTTGCAACGTTTCCAAACTGCCAGCCGGGGCTAGTAATTCTAACTGTCTATTCATGCCTTGCCTCCTCTACCTTATAGCTTAATGAAACTCCATCACCAATAGGTATAACAGAAGAGACTAACTGCTCACAATGGGTAATGGTCCATAAAAATTCTCTAAGCCTTCCATGAGTTGTCCGTTGTCTTCTTTCTATACTATATCTCGATTTTGCTACACTACCTTTATGAAGTACATTATCCGTAATTAGCAATCCTCCTACTTTTAGTAATCTAATACACTCCGGTAAAAAATTAATATATTGTCCTTTTGCACAGTCCATAAATATCATATCATAACTGGCTGTATTTAATGTAGTTAATATTTCAGCTGCATCTCCTTTTAGTATTGTAATTTTATCTTGTGCATTAGCTGCAATAATATTTTTTTGTGCTTTTTCATACATTACATCAAATCTTTCAATAGTAGTAACATGGCCATCTATTAACCCGCTCATAAAAATCGACGAATATCCTACTGCTGCTCCTATTTCAAGAATTTGCTTAGGCTTATTCATTGCAATTAATACACTAATCAAACTCTTAACTTCAGGAGTAATTATAGGCCAAGTTTGTTTTCCACTTGCAATACTTTGTTCTATATTATATAAAACCTCATTATCTGAAGGTATATGAAGTGCACGCAAATATTGCACTATATAATCATAAGTAATTTCGCTCATAATAAGTTCCTTCCTTTTATAATATAGTTAGAGTATAACCTAACTTAAGAATTTTGAAACAAAAAAAACCTTTTTCTAACCAAGCAAGTTAAAAAAAGGTTTTAGCATCTATTCGATAATTTTATAAAGTTCTTTTCCCTCAGCAGCTTTAACTTCTGTAATCATATTGCCATCATAGCGTTCGTTGAGAAGTTCTATATAATTTTTGTCATATCTATTATATGTATTATCAAAATAGTACGCATTAATTAAACCAAACCTATACATAGTGGCTTCATCCAAAATCTCACTAATGTGAGTTAATCCATTTATTTTATCTAGCGCAGTACTCAGTGCAATCATATCTTCTAGGGGGTGGTGCTTGTGTGGTAAGTCAATGGATGGTATATTTATAATATTGCATAGTTTATTTAACCCCATACTACGGGGTTCATAAATAGCGCCCTCTAAGCCTAGCCTAACCAACTCATGTTTGTACTTACTTTGCAAATCTTTAATATACAATTTCTTACCTGCTAAAGATTTAATAAGTTTATTATCATTATAAGTTCCCCAACCATATAAATTACCTTTCAATTTATACTTAGCAATAAATTCTTTTAGTTCTTCACCAATTAAATATTCATCCACCCCTTCAATTTTTAATTCTTTTTTGGTAAGATGAAGTAGGTTCTCATAACGTTTGCTAAGTTTTTTTGCATGTGTACTGCACCTTCGGTAGATAGCTTCTACAATGTCGTTATTGCTATTAATAATAATCATACCATAACTAATTAGGTATATACATTCTTGTCCATACTTCACAAATTCAAAATCTATTAACGCTGTATACTTCATAAAAAACCTCCTTTTATATAAGTATACTTAGTTTTAGGTCATAAAACAAGTGTTAACAAATAATTATGGATATTAAGTGCTTAAAAAGATTATTTACTAAGAAAAATTGATAAAAAACTAGAAATATTTAGTTAGTTAATCAGAACTACTTAACATGATTTTAACTTATTTTTAAAAGTATTTAACACAAACCTAATATAGTTTAAATAAATTTTATATATAATGTTAATAAGATTAACAACAGATACCTCATACGCTTGAATATAGTGAGGGAAAATAATATTATATAAAAAATCGGAGGGTTTAAAAATGAAATTAGCGAAAAAGACTGGTATAGTAGCATTAGCAGTAGCGACATTAATTGGTGGCTTAGCGTATGTAGCACCACAACAACAAGAATTAGTAGCGAAAGAGCTTTCAACTGCATTAGATGCAGAGGAAGTAACAGCTCCTAAATATATATTTATGTTTGTTGGAGATGGTTTAGCTTATACTCAAGTGAATGCAGCTCAAGTTTACCGTGGAACGGCTAAGTATAAAGACACAGTAGAAGTTGACCCATTAGCATTTGCACAGTTCCCTACAGTTGGTACAGTTTACACTCAAGATGCAACTTCATTCGCACCAGACTCTGCTTCAACTATCACTGCTCTAACAGGTGGAGTGCAAACTCACAGTGGCGTTGTAGGTATGGACATTGATAAGGTTACACCTACTTACACTATTGCAGAAAGACTTAGAGATGAGGGGTATAAAATTGGCGTTCTTAGTTCAGTTACACTAAATCACGCTACTCCTGCTGGTTACTACGCTCACCAAGCTTCTCGTAATAACTACTATGATATTGCACTTGAATTAGGAGCAAGTAATTTTGACTACTTCGCTGGTGGAGCTCTTTCAGGTTCGGAAACTGGAGATGGAACTCAACAAAATATTTATGAAGTGCTTGAAGAAGAGTATGGCTATACTATTTTAAGAGATAAAGAAGATATTCTTGCTCTTGATAACACTGCTGAAAAAGTTTACGCTATTAACCCAGAGTTACATGGAAGTGCTATGCTTTATAGCATTGATATGAACGAAGATTCAATTACTTTAGCTGACCTTGTACAAAAAGGTATTGATGTATTAGATAACGATGAGAATGGTTTCTTTATGTCAGTTGAATCAGGGAAAATTGACTGGGCAGGTCACGCGAACGACGCTATGGCAAACATTGGTGACACTATAGCATTTGATGATGCTGTTCAAGTAGCAATCGATTTCTACAATGAGCACCCAGATGAAACTCTAATCATTGTAACAGGCGACCATGA
Source organism: Candidatus Parepulonipiscium sp. PG-Nuni2H_MBin01 (assembly GCA_001994995.1). Lineage (GTDB taxonomy): Bacteria > Bacillota > Clostridia > Lachnospirales > Cellulosilyticaceae > Parepulonipiscium > Parepulonipiscium primum. Next base: position 6,508 of record MDJM01000042.1, read on the forward strand.
AACAGGTGGTATGACAATCGGCCAAACAACTACTGGTTATGATACTGCGTTCCAATTGCTATCTAACCAAAAAGTATCTTACGAAAAATTTGATAATATCATTACTGAGTTTAAAGAAGAAAATCCAAATGGAGAATTTACAGATATGTTACCAATTATTGAAGAGTATTTCGGTTTAGTAGCAGCAGATAACGCAACTTCTTCTACTGATGAGCTGTTAATATTATCTGACTACGAATACAAAAAATTAGAAGAAGCTTTCGCAGAAACTATGAAAGCTAAAGCAGACAGAAACGACGATATTGAAGCGCTTATTGCTTACGGCGGTTACGAGCCATTAAGTGTAACTCTTACACATGTGTTAAACAACAAAGCTGGTGTAGGTTGGACTTCTTACTACCATACAGGTCAACCAGTTCCACTATATGCAATCGGTGCAGGTCACGAAATCTTCTCTGGTTCATATAACAACACTGAAGTTTACCATAAACTAGTTGAGTTATGTGGTTTAGAATAATAAATGACTACTAGAATTGACTTTCGTAATAAAGATTTAATATTTTCTATCGTCTGCATAATAATAATAGGGGTTTTACTTGCTATTCCTACGGGGTTTGAACGGCAGTTATATATAAATGCTGAGTCAGTAAAAGCTAGGGTAGTAAGTGTGGATAATTCAAATGCCACAGCGATTGGCGTTACTAATCAGGGGGAACAAAGAGCACAAATTGAGATATTAAATAAAACTTTTAAAGGTGAAGTGGTTACCGCCATAAATCTTTTCAACGGTAACCTTTCGGATGATACTGTATTTGAAGTTGGGGATATTGCCTATGTTTTAGTGGAAAAAACAGCTGATGGGGATTTCTTATTTGCTAATTTAATTGACCACTATAGGCTGAATGTAGAAGTGATTTTAGCGTTATTATTTGTAGTAGTTTTAATCGTCTTTTCTGGAACTACAGGTGTTCGTACTGTTATATCATTCTCATTCACACTAGCTTGTATATTTAAAATATTTATCCCATGCTTATTAAAAGGTTATCATCCTATGATTTTGGCACTTAGTATAGGCGTATTAATTTCGGTCGTAACACTTATATTAGTTGCGGGATTTACCAAAAAAGCTTATTGCGCTATAGCTGGCTCTATTGGTACTTCACTAGTTACTTGCTTATTAGCAGTATTATTTGGTAACTGGTTTAAAATTCCCGGCTCGGTGCTAGAATGGTCAGAATCACTTATTTACTCTGGTTTTCACACCCTAAATCTAACCTTAATTTATCAAGCTGCTATTTATTTATCATGTTCAGGTGCAATTTTAGACCTAGGCATTGATATTTCAGCTGCAATTGATGAATTGGTAGATAAAAAACCTACTATTTCTCGCAAGGAAATATTATTTTCTGGTCTTACAATAGGTCGTTCAATAGTAGGCTCTCAAACAACTACGTTATTACTTGCCTATATGGGCAGTTTTATTGGAGTTATGATGGTTTACATGGCTCAAGGCACACCTGTATTAAATATATTAAATACTAAATTTATTGCCTCGGAAATTCTACAAACTTTTGTTGGATGTATTGGCCTTGTTATAGTTTCACCACTAACTTCTATTATTTGTAGTTATGCATATACTAGAACTGAAAGTTAATGGTTACGTACTTTGTTATTTTGTAACTTAGTATATGCATATTATATATATTGCTAGCGTTTTGTTAGCTGTGCAAACTATTGTTTGTAATGTTACTGCCAACCATATTTTCTATGGTTGGCTTTTTGTTTGAATAAGGGGGATTTTTATGAGTAAGAGAGCTAGGATGATAATTAATATTGCTATGACTATTATATTAATTTTGCTTATGGATATTAGATTGACTGGAATGCTTATGCATGAAGTGTTAGGTACGATTTTAATTGTATTGTTTGGTATTCATTTTGTAATTAATATAAAGTGGATGAAAAGTATAGGAAGTAATTTTAAAAAGGTTAAAGGAAAAAATAAATTAGGATTTATATTAAATGTAGCTTTACTAATTGGTGTTATTTTAATGGCTTGTAGTAGCTTGCTTATGATGTTAGATAGCGCTAATTATTTTTTATGGCGTAATATGCATGTAATCACTGCAAGTTTGATGATGCTTCTTATAGTGGCTCATATAGTTTTACATTGGAATTTAATTAACAATATGTTACGCAATAACCAGAGAGCTTCTTGGATTATAAAAGGTATTTTGGCTATAATGGCTTTACTTGGTTTAAAAGGATTATTCCAACATCCTATTGTCATTGTAGAAGAAACTGAATCTACATTTGTTATTGAAGAAAAAGAAGCAACGCAGATTTCAGTACCACTAGTAGAGGAATTAACTGAATTAGAGTCTATTTCAATTAGTGAACAATTAGCGCCTGAGTTAACTGCTGATGAATTAACTGAATTAGAGCCTATTTCAATTAGTGAGCAATTAGCGCACGAGTTAACTACTGATGAATTAACTGAATTAGAGCCTATTTCAATTAGTGAGCAATTAGCGCCTGAATTAACTGCTGATGAATTAGAAGAAACTGAAATAGAAATTTTAACTGGGGATATTCCTACTTTAAATGAATACTTAGCTAGCCGCACTTGTGGAGGCTGCATGTTTAAATGTAACTTAAATTCTTATAGATGCTCGCGTGGTGAAAAATATGCTCAAGAAGCTATAGAAGAATATAATGCTATATACCGTGCATCTATGACAGCAAAATCTAATTATTCGGCATGTTAACTATAACAGCGAAGTTTATATTAAATAAGCTTCGCTATTTTTGTATACTTAACTTAAATTTAATCCAAGTATAATTAAAACTTAATACTAATAGGATAAACTTACCATGTAATTAAATATAAATCTTAGGAGGATTGAACGGTGAAAAATCGTACAATAAAATTAATGACTCGTCTACTCGGGTTAGCTTTAATGTCATTCCCAGTAATGGCAGCTGAACAAGTAGAACTTACTATAATCGGAACGGCTGATATTCATGGCAACTTAACTAGCTGGAGCTATGAAGATGGAGTAGACTATGAAAATGCTGGCTTTGCACGTATTGCTACATTTGTAAATGAAACGAGAGAGAAAAATCCAAATACTCTTTTAGTAGATAATGGCGATACTATCCAAGGCACATTATTGGTGGATGAACTATTTAACGGTGAAATGGATAAAACTCATCCTGTTATTGAAATTATGAACTATATGCAATATGATGCAATGGCTTTAGGAAATCATGAATTTAACTATGGTATAGATTACCTTAACAAACTACAAGATGATGCACAGTTTCCATTTTTATCAGCTAATGTATTTCATAAAGAAACTGGCGAAAGCCTTGTAGAACCATATATAGTAAAAGAATTTGATGATGTAAAAGTAGGTGTTATAGGACTTGTAATCCCTTCAATTCCTAACTGGGATGGCACTAAACAAGGTATTTTAGATTATGATTATACACATGTAGGCGAAGCTGCTAGAACATATGTTGATATTTTGCTAGAAGACGAAGACGTTGACGTTATTATTGTTGCGGCTCATACAGGAGTTAATGGCAATGGTTCAGATGAAACTAGCGCTACTGTAATTGCACAAATGTGTCCTGAAATTGATATTCTACTTTTAGGCCATGACCATGTTAGGGTTGAAGAAGAAATTAATGGCGTGCTTGTAGTAGCTCCAAGTGGCCATAGGCAAGTTGCTGAATTTAATTTAACTTTAACTGAAACTGCTGATGGATGGGAAGTTACTAATAGAAATGCTACAATCCATGAAGTAAGCGAATTTGAATCTGATACTACAGCAGAAGCTATTGTTGATTATGCGCATCAAGAAGCATTAGAATTTTTAAGTGACTCGATTGGTACAGCAAGTGCTGATTTCCAGCCTGAAAATGAAATTGCTCATGTTGCCCAAGGTTATTTGGAAGATACAGCTGTAGTTGATTTTATTAATGCGGTTCAGATTGAGTTCACTGGCGCAGATGTATCTGGAGCAGCGCTATTTACTAGTACTTCTAACCTATATGAAGGTTCGTTAAATTACTCTGATGTATTTAAGATATATAAATATGCTAATACATTAGTAAGCGTGGAAGTTACAGGTAAAGAATTAAAAGATTACATGGAATGGAGTGCTGGATTTTATAACACTTATCAAGATGGTGACTTGACGATTAGTTTTGATAGTACTATTCCTACATTTAACTACGATATGTTCCAAGGCGTTGATTATAAAATCGATATTTCTAAACCGGCTGGAAGTCGTATCACTGATGTGATATATAAAGGGGAACCTTTAGAGGATGATACAACACTTTTGCTTGCTGTTAATGATTATCGCTATAATGGAATTGGACCAAATGGATTAAATATTATTTCAGCAGAACCAACTTTCCAATCTGATAAAGCTTTAAGGACTTATATTAAAGAATATATTGAAGACAAAGGTATTGTAAATCCTGATGTAGATTATAACTGGGAAGTGATAGGAACTGATTGGGATGAGGAGTTACGCGCGATTGCCATTGAAGAGATTAATAATGGTACGCTTAGCACAGGTATTAGTTCTTCGGGATATAATAACAATTCTCAGGCAGTTAGTGTAAATGATTTAATTAAAGCTGGCTTACATCCTGTATTTAATAAGTATGAAATTGATGCTACTAAGAGCATTACAGACCAAGTTGAGCAGATTGACGATATAGTATTTTACTATGTGGGCGACACTTTATACGCTCTTCCACTTGGCGATGATATAGAAGGTAAAAATTTAACTGAACTATTAGCAACTATTAAATAATCTAAGGCACTAATCTTACTAAGATTGGTGCCTTTTTAACATGTTTTTAACTTAATACAAATTTATATTTAACTTACTGGAGATATAATCCATGTTAGTGGAGGTGGTTTTTATCACACAAATATTATTAGTAAAAGGAACTTTATTTGAAAGTAGTAATAAAACTCATATCAGTTATTCTTTTTATATAGAAAATATATCTCATTTATATTTTAAGTTAGATTTCAATCCAAAAACTTTAGAAGATAAGCAAAAAGCGAAAACCATGATTTATGATTGTTTGCTGAAATACTCTAACTTAGCTGAAGAAGAGACTTGGGAAAAATATTTCCCTCTAAAAAATTTATTAACGTTATCAGTGGATGATCCTAAAAACTTTAGAGGGGCTGCACATCGTCAACCAACTGACGAAGCTTTATTAATTGCTTATGAAAATTCTTCAGCTGGTTTTTTGGATGGGGAAATGATTAACGGTTATTGGAAGATAACTATTAGTGTACATTCTATTGTAACTGATAGTTGTGACTATGAATTACAAATATGGACGGAGGGATAAATGTGAAATGGGTAACTGCTGAACTTCATACGCATACATGTGCTAGCGATGGAAATTTTACATTTGAAGAACTTGTACAATCAGCTAAAGCTGAAGACTTGGATGTAATTGCAATCACTGACCATAATACGATACATCCAGCTACGCACATAAGGAAACTTGAAAAAAAATACAATATAGATATTATAGCTGGAATGGAGTGGACTACTTTTTATGGTCATTTAGTTATTTTAAATTTACATTCCTATATAGATTGGCGGACTATAGGGCCTTCTCAATTCGATGTAACTGATATAAAAAAATCAGATGCAATTTTAGGCATTGCCCATCCATTTAGAGTCGGTAGTCCTATTGCTACAGGTTGTCATTGGGAGTATGAAGTTAGTGATTGGAATGATATTGACTATTTTGAAGTTTGGTCAAATGTAAATCCTAATATAAATGCCGCAAATAAAAAAGCATTTAAGTTTTGGCTTGATAAATTAAATACAACAAAACTCACTGCTGTTTATGGTAGAGATTGGCATAGACCAATCCCAGCTGATAAAATTGTTGCAAAAAATTACATTGGGGTTATTGGAGATAATATGAAAAGTGGTGTAATTGATGCTATTAAAGCAGGGCGCGTAGTTGTTAGTCTTGCGCCACTTATAGAGTTTACCTTATTTGATAATGACCATGTAGTTAATATAGGGGAAGATTATTTTACATCTAATTGTATAGTAAACTTTAAATGTGTAATTACACAGTTAAATAATATACCATCTTCTTTAGTTATAAAATCTAATTTAGGACCTATACATTTTGCCAATATATCACAAGATTCAATTATAGTAAGTAATATATCAATCACAAGTGTGAAATGGATTATTGCAGTTATAGAGCAAAATACTGAAATGGTTGCTTTTACAAATCCGATATTTATTAGACAAAAGGAGTAGAACTATGCGCAATACTACAAAGAAATTACGCGATCATGATAACACATGGTATTTATTTTTGTTACCTACAATTTTGGGATTACTTTTATTTACAGCTTATCCGATTTTAGAATCGTTTAGATTAAGCTTTTTTAAATCGAATGGTACTATTGAGGAGTTTATAGGACTACAAAATTATACTTATATTTTTAACAACGATTTATTTTGGAAAACAGTTTGGAACACATTCTACATAACGTTTTTCCAACTCTTAATAGGGATACCGATTGCTTATATAATTGCATGTATAATTAATGAGCTTAAAATATGTAAAAATTTCATAAAATCCTTATTTTTTATACCATATATAACTCCAGTTGTTGCATCTGCTACAGTATTTTTATTTGTGTTACATCCAAGTGGATTATTAAACAGCTTTATAGGACTATTTGGGGTAGAGCCTATTAATTGGTTGTTATATCCAACGACGGCACAGTGGGGAACTATTATTTTTTCTAACTGGCAAGCTTTAGGATTTTATATAATAATAATATTAGCTAACCTACAATCAATTCCTACTGAATTAGATAAGGCAGCCCAAGTTGATGGGGCAACAAAAATACAAATTTGGTGGCATATTACAACACCTCTTATGAAAGGAACATTTAGATTTTTGATAATTATGGGGTGGATTAGTGGATTACAAAGATTTTCTGATGTATATGTACTTGGAGGAGCGCAAGGAAGTCCTGCTAGGTCACTATTTACAATAGTAGGATTTATTTATGAACGCGGATTTGGCAGTTTTGAATTTGGCGTAGCATCAGCTGCTGCATACGTATTATTTGCTATCATAGCAATTTTCACTATCGTTAATATGACACTAACTAATTTAAAAAAGGAGCAATAAGCTATGAAAGTAAAGATGACAAAAAGAGAAGTACCGTTTAATATAATAAGTTGTATTATTCTGCTTATTATTGGATTAGTAATGATATCTCCATTTATAATAATGGTTATCTTTTCGTTAGAGCGGTATGCAAATTTACAACCTCCCTTCCCTATTACATTTTCCATACAAGAGCCATCATTTTTCAATTTTAAAATTATTTTAGAGAATGGTGATATATTAACAGCATATATAAACTCATTTATAGTTGCAATAGGAAGTGTAGCTATAAATTTATTTTCAGTTATGTTAGCTGGATTTGCTTTTTCTAAAGGAAAATTTGCGGGGAAAAAAATTATGTTAGCAATAATTTTAGCAACTATGATGATACCTTTTGAAACACGTATGATTCCTATGTATTTAATGTTTACTAAATTTGGTCTTAAAAATAATTTTTTAGCATTAATTTTACCAAGCATAGTTGATGGGTTTGGAATTTTATTAGTAAAAGGTTTTTTTGATACAATCCCCGATAGCTTAATGGAAGCAGCGCAAATAGATGGATGTAATAAATGGCAGATATTTATTAAAATATTTGTACCATTTACAGGCCCTATTGCTGCTACTTTAATTATATTAAAGTTTATGGCTAGCTGGAATTCATTGTTATGGCCATTAGTTATATTAACGGATAAATCTAAGCAAACAGTTCCAATATTTATTTCATCATTTGCTACCGAAAACGGTTCAAGACTAGCCGGTTCTACAATGGCTGCAGCATTTTTAGGAATTATCCCTGTTGTTCTAGTTTTTTTATTGTTACAAAAACATATTATCGAAAGTATTGCCACAACTGGTTTGAAAGAATAGGAGACAATTATGAAAAAGTTTACAAAATTAATAGGATTATTTTCAGTTATGTTATTAGCAGCTGGTTGCTCTAATGGAGGGGAAGTATCAGCTGAAGCTAATAATGCATCGACAGTGCTGCGTGTTCAATGGATTGGAGATTTTCAGCAACAAGATTCAACTGACCCTATAACAGGTACAAGAAGAATTGGTTTGCATGTTATTGAAGAGGAGTTTGAACGCTTATATCCTGAAGTAGATGTGCAGTTTATAACAATGGGATGGGACGATTATGTAAAGAAAACTCAAACTATGATTATTTCAAATGAAGCAGATGTTTATCAAGTCCCAGGGATTTCAGGTTTGGTTGACCAGAATATGTTACTATCGCTAGAACCATATATTGAAAGAGATAATTATGACTTATCGGTATATTTAGATGGCCAAGTTGAAGGTTGGATGGTAGCAGGGCCTGATGATGACGAACTTAAAATATATTCATTGCCGCTACTAGGTGATACTAGATTTATTACTTATGATAAGTTAATTTTTGACCAATGGGGCGTAGAATATTTATCTGAAAATCCAACTATCGATGAAATAAAAGATAAAGCTTCACAAATGACTGGGATAAATCCTGTTACAGGCGAATATAATTATGGATTAACTTACGCTGGAGTGGATGCTGCTGATTCTATTATGAATATTAACGAATCACTTGGAGGTATTTGGGGAACTGGAGTTAGACTTAGTGAATTGGAAACAGAGTTTAATTCGGCTACTATGATTGAAGCGGCAAATATTTTCTTAGACCTTGCTCAATATGCACCTGAAACTGCTTTAGTTGACCAAGGTAGCGAGCTTTATGGTACTGCAAATAATAATATTGCTATAAATTTTAGAGATGCTAGTAAGACGATTTTTTCATCTATAGAATTAGGATTAGGTGATAGATATGGTGTTAGCAAACTATTTATAAACGAAGATTTTAGCATGGGTGGTATGTTTGCAGGTAGCCCACTTGCCATTTCAACTACTAGTGAAAATCCTGATTTAGCTTGGGAATATATTAAATTTACTTCTAGCGATTTTGTGCAACAATTTTTATGGGAAAATTATAATAATCAAACGTTACCAGTTACAACAGCGGGTTTAACATTTGAAGGTATTGCCGATAATGCTGAGGTTTATAAAATGGTAGAATCAATGGAACAACTCTGGACACCTAGGTATATTTATAGAGCTTCGCAGCCAAGATATATTTTAACTGATGCTGTAGAGAATATTATTTTAGGAACAATGAGTATTGAGGACGCATTAAATAAAGCGCAGAAAGAAACTGAAGACTGGGTGGCACAACAATGATGAAAGTTACAGCCCATGCTGGCTGCCAGGATAAGCCTTTAGATGGTTTAGATTATATTTTTGAAGCTATTAAGTTTAATGTAGATATTATTGAGCTAGATGTTAGATTTTATAATGGGGTCCCAGTGCTAAGTCATGACCCTATTTATGAAGGAAAAAACTTAGTTACAGTTGAACAAGCGCTTAATATCATTGAACCACATTGTAGTATTTGTATTAATTATGATATGAAAGAGGCTCTGCCTATAGATAGTTTAATCGATGTTATATGTAAAACTAACATGCAAAATAGAGGAATTACGACTGGATGTAAGTTACTCGTAAACGATATTATCAAATTACGTAATATAGGCATTGATTATTTTAGTATCGACGTAGATGTTACAAAGTTAAATGATATACATTATTGTGAGCAACTAGCAAATACTGTAGTTGAAAGTAGTTATGGTGGTATTAATATAGATTATAGATACGTAAATGCTCAAATTATTGATGTTATGAAACGTAACAATAAATTAGTTTTTGTATGGACAGTTGATGACTATAATGATATTGTTAGACTAAAACAGTTAGGCGTAAATTCGATAACTACTAATAAATTAGAATATTTAAAATAAAAAAATTGCCTCCTTACTATACACGGAGGCAATTTTTTTATTTTTCTTCTTCCACACACTCTTGAGTTTCTTTATCTTTATCTTTGTCTTTACCACCAAAGAATTTTTTTAGAGTAGAAGGAATTACATTTTTAAGTCCAGCTTTTTCAACATCATTCATTGCCACTAGTGGCGCTGAACCAACTATTTCATCTTCAACTAAGCAAGAAAGCTCCCCAACTTTTTGACCTTTAGTAATAGGTGCTTTTAATTCTTCAACCATTTCTATTGAATATTCATAATTATCATCTTTAGCTGTTTTAGATATAACAAATCTCATAGATTCTTCAATAGTTGCATCTACAGTATCTTCAACACCTTTAACAACTGGAACTTGCGCTAACACTTCCCCAGCTTGAGGTCCTGCTTTTACAGCGTAATTAGCAAAACCATGGTCTAACAGCAGTCCAGCCTCTCTAAATCTAGCTTTACTATCAGCACCGCCTAATACTACAGCAATCAATTCCATATCATCACGCTTAGCGGTCGCACTTACACAATGTTTAGCTTCAGGAGTATATCCTGTTTTAAGACCTGTGATACCAGGGTACCATTTTAACATTTTATTAGTATTTGTAAGTCCGAATTCACTCTCACCACGTTTAGTACGATGAACAATAGTATCCATCCATATAGTTACTGTTTTTGTAATATCCGGATATTTGGTAATTAATTCTCTTGACATTAGAGCTACGTCATATGCGCTTGAAACATGCCCTTCAACATGTAAGCCACAGGCATTTTTAAAAGTGGTATTTTCCATTCCTAGTTCCTGAGCTTTTTCATTCATCATATCCACAAATTGTTGCTCACTACCGCCAATATGTTCGGACATTGCTACTGCTGCGTCATTAGCAGACGCAATAGCTATACATTTTACTAACTCTCTTACAGTTTGTTGTTCTCCAACTTCCATAAACACTTGTGAACCACCCATACTTGCCGCATGTTCACTTACAGTTACTTGTTCATCCCAAGTGATTTTACCTTCTGCAACTGCATCATGAATTAACAAAAGTGTCATAACTTTAGTTATACTTGCAGGCGGAATTGAATCATTCATATTATGGTCTTTTAATACTTGTCCACTACTGGCTTCCATTAAAACATGGCTTCTTGACTCAGCGGCGGCTCCTTCTTCAATTTCTTCCCCAAGCACTAATGTCGGCATACACAGTATACCTAAAATAAATACTAATCCTATTACTCTTCTCATTCTAAGCCTCCTACATTATTAGATTTACTTGTATTATTTGTAATAATTAAGAAATTATACCTTTTAACGGTTAAGTCGTATAGAGTTTGAGTAACATCATATAATAAACTTGCATATATAATAAGGTTATGGTAGCATAGAAAGAAGGAGGTGATCGGACATGACATCAATAAATATTTCTTTAAATTCAGTAGATAAGGTAAAAACATTCGTTAATGCAATTAGTAAGTATGATGGGGATTTTGATTTATCCTCTGGACGCTATGTAGTGGATGCGAAATCAATCATGGGAATTTTTAGTCTAAATCTTAGTGCACCGTTAAAACTTGATATTTTTAACGAAAATGATATTACAAGCATACTGGCTGAGCTAGAAGAGTTTCAGGCATAGATAATACTTATTAATTCACAAAAGAAAAGTAGAGGATACCTCTACTTTTTTAGTTTGTTATAGATTTTAATACTATATCCAAATTTTTAATTTTATCTTCTCTAATAACTTTAATTTTAAGTTTATCTCCAACGTCACAGCTGTATAAAGCGTTTTGTAATTCGCTAACGTTTGTAACATCTATCCCGTCAAAACTAACAATAACATCCCCAATTTTTAAATCTGAAGTTTGTGCGCTTCCGTTAGGTAATATATTTTCTATAATAACTCCAACTGGCGTTCCTTGAATCGAATTTATACTACTGCCCATAATACCCAATCCTGCGCGAGTAACACACCCTTTTTCAATTAACTCATAAGCAATTGGTAAAACATTATTAATAGGTAGCGCAAACCCAATCCCTTCAACATCTTTATTACTTAATTTAGCAGTATTAATACCAATAATTTCGCCATGTTCATCTACTAGCGCTCCACCACTATTTCCTGGATTTATTGCAGCGTCTGTTTGTAATACATCTAAAGGCATATTTGTAAAATTCATATGTCTATCAACAGCACTTATTACACCAAGTGTTACTGAGTTATAGTATTCTTCACCTAATGGGCTACCTATTGCTATAGCAATGTCACCTACTCTTAAGTTTTTCATATCGGAAAATGTAGCAATCGGTAGTTGTAATTGAGACTCCACTGGAATTTCATTTAAAGCAATGGCTACAACTGCTATATCTGTAAGCTCATCTGTAGCTATTATACTTCCTCTATAGCGTTGGTTAGTAGAGCTACTAATAGTTAAATTTGTAGCATTGTTAACTACATGACTATTTGTTATTATATAAATATTGTCCTCATCAGTATGAAATATTACTCCAGAGCCTAGATTGGATATTGGCTTTAAAAATTTGCTGTTTGGTATACTACTAGTAATAGATACAACACTTTTTCCCACTTCTTGAGCAATATCTACTATATGTTCATTTGTAGCAATTGGAAGTATTTTATTTGTAGATACATTAGTATGGCCTAAAAATGCCTGAGTATCTTCCCCATATAGCTTGTCAATATATAAATTAGCATTATCTTTACCATTAAAAATTGCTGGAATTCCACAAAACAATAATATAGCAGCTCCTATAAATATCTTCTTAAACATATTTACCTCCAAAGTTTAGTCTTTAGTATTTTTAGTTTCTCTTTTTTGATTTTTTAACTCGTTCTATAGAGAAGTAAAAACTGGTCATGTCTCCTTTATGAGATGTAACACCAATCTTTTCTTGATGCTGTTTGATTATTTCTTTTACTATTACTAGTCCAATTCCCATTCCTTGTTTATCTTTACCCCTAGATAAATCCGTTTTATAAAACCTATCCCATATGTTGCTTAATTCTGCAGTAGGAATATTTTCGCCTGAGTTTTTAATATATACCCACAGTTTATCTCCAACGCTAATAGTTTCAACTTCTATTACTCCATTTCTATCCACAAATTTAAATGCGTTATCTAATAAGTTTTGTATCACTCTCATTAGTTGGTCTAAGTCTGCCATAACTTCTTGGGTAACGCCTTCTAGTTTCAAATTTACTCGAATGTTTTTTTCATAAATTAATACGTCAAAGTGAGACAGCACTTGTTTAATAACAGCATTAATATCAAATATAATTCGGTGTAGCGGTAAATTTCCTGCCTCTAATCTATTTAGTTCTAATATATCGTTTGTCATTTTAATAAGCCTTCTAGTTTCATCTAAAACTATATTTAAATATTTTCCTTGTTTATCTGCTGGTATAGTTTCGTCTAATATAGCAGTTACAAATCCTTGTATAGAGGTTAGTGGAGACCGCATGTCATGGGATACGTTAGCTAAAAATGATTTGCGGTTTTCTTCTATTTTGTCCAGCTCTGAAGCCATATGATTAAATGAGGATGCTAGCTGACCTATTTCATCTTTACTTTTTATAGGAATGCGCTTATCAAATTCCCCATTTGCAATTTTTTTTGCTAAATTATTCATAGCGACTAATGGAGTAGTGAGTTGGCGTGATAGAAAAAATATCGCTAAAAATATACCTATACCTATTAGTAGTATTACTTGAACAGTTAAATGGTCAATATCTTGCGTTATTTCTAAAATGTGAGGCAGAGGAGTATGCACAAATAATGCATACTCGATATTGTTAAAAACCCAAATAGGATATCCAATTGTTAGTACAGAGGTTGAGAAATATTCTTCAAATCCACTGTCTATTTTTACTACGTTGCCAGCAAACACTTGGTCTATTGCTTCGTCATAAAGCACCTGGTCTTCTGTCAATTTAGTTTGGACATTTTCCGAAATAATAGATACTCTATTTTGAGCATCTATTATTAATGTGGTAGAATTTAAATATGTGTCTAGCGTTTCCACTTTAAAAGCTATTTGATTTAATGTGTCTAGCGGAGTTTGGTGCAGTAACGCCAGTTCCGCATACTCTTCAGCAATTACTTTAGCATGATGTATCATCATGTCTTGCGTATAGCCAATAAAATATTGTTGGAACTGATCTGAAAAAACAACAAAAAATATTTCTAACACTATGATAAACATAGTCAGATACATAACAAAGAGCTTAGTAAACAGAGTAGGAAACAGTGTAAATTGTTTTATTCTGTTCGTATGACTTTGTTTAGAATTATTTTTCAAACTTATAACCTACCCCCCAGACAGTTTTTATACCCCAGGAATGTTCACCTTCAAATTTATCTCTTAACCGTTTGATGTGTACATCAACTGTACGCGTATCTCCTATAAAGTCATACCCCCACAGTTTATCTAAAAGTTGTTCTCTAGTAAAAACTTGTCTAGGGTTACTTACTAAAAAGTATAGGATTTCCAGCTCTTTCGGTGGTAGTTCCAAAACTTCACCTTTGTAAGTTACTGAATAATTGTCTTTATCTATAATCAAATCATCCAATACTATACAATTTCTTGATGTTGGGCTAATTTCAATTTCAGTACGTCTTAGCACTGCCTTCACTCGTGCAATTAGCTCTCTTGGGTCAAATGGCTTCACTAAATAATCGTCTGCTCCAAGCTCTAAACCTAAGACTTTATCAAATACATCACCTTTTGCAGTTAACATTATAATAGGGACTCGACTAGTTTTTCTAATTTCCTTACAAACATCGTAGCCATCCATTTCTGGCAACATAACATCTAGTAATATAATATCAGGCTCATAAGTTCTAAATAATTCTAGCCCTTGCTTTCCTGTATACGCCTCTGATGTGTTATATCCTTCTTTTTGTAAATATAACACAATAAGCTCTGCTATGTTATTATCATCATCTATAATTAATATTTTTTTCATAGTCACCTCCATATTTACTAAACGGCCCAGTTAACAGTTCCTACTAAACCCAATTTATTTAATTTCTACAATAGTTACTCCATTTTCGCCTTCACCATATTTACCTAGTCTATAAGAAACTACATGAGGATGCTTCCTTAACATATTTGTCACAGCCTCGCGTAGTACACCTGTTCCTTTACCATGTATAATAGTAACTTGTTTTAACCCTGATAAATATGCATCATCTAAATACTTATCAACAGCTGTCATAGCTTCATCCACCATCATTCCACGCAAGTCTACTTCCGGCCTAATGGAAATAGCTTTGCTCATTCTGTTAGATTGTTTAGCTCCTATGATAGGCTTTGTTACTTTCTCTTTCGGTGGCTTAGAACGCTCTATGTCTGATACATGTACTGTTAAAGGTAAAATACCCATTTGTACTATAACTTCACCATTATTATTAGGCTCCGTTGTCACTGTACCATACTGATTATAAGTTAGCACTAGCACTTGCTCACCAACTTTAACATCTTGTAGAGCTTTTTTCTTTTTATTAGGAGAAATTCCCATTTGTTTATGCATTAACTCTTTTTGCCCAGATATTATATCTTTAGTTTTTTTCTTAACGTCTTGTAGAGCATTCTCATCAATAGTTACTTGCGCTTGGCGTGCTGCTTGTCTAACTTCTTTTAAAATTTGCTCTGTTTCCATTTCCACATTTCTTAGTATTTCTTGTGCTTTATCTTCAGCACGCTTTAAAATCTTTTGGCGCGATTTTTCTAATTTTTGGCGTTGTTGTTTAATTTCTTCTTTTAAAGTTTCTGTTTCTTGTCTAAATTTAAGCGCATTTTCTTTTTCGATTTGTGCAGTTTTTTTGCTATATTCTAGCTCTACTAAAATATCTTCCATTTTGATATTTTCTTTTTCTAAAAATACTTTTGCATCTTCAATTAAATGGGTAGGAAAACCTAGCTTTTGTGAAATTGCAAATGCATTACTTTTACCCGGAATTCCTATAAGAAGTTTATAGGTTGGTCTAAGTGATTTTATATCAAATTCACAAGCTGCATTTTCTACTCCATTAGTGGAAAGGGCATATAGCTTTAATTCACTATAGTGAGTTGTTGCAATCGTACAAATTTTTTGCTTACGTAAATGTTCTAAAATCGACATAGCCAGTGCAGCACCTTCTATAGGGTCTGTCCCAGAACCTAATTCATCTAGTAAAACTAGCGAATTAGTTGTCATCTTTTCTAATATTTGTACAATGTTTTTCATATGAGCTGAAAATGTACTTAAGCTTTGTTCAATGCTCTGCTCATCGCCAAGCCCTGCAAACACATCATCAAATATAGCTAGCTCACTACCCTCTTTAGCCGGAATCTGAAGTCCACATTGCGCCATAATTGTAAATAGGCCAATGGTTTTTAATGTTACAGTTTTACCACCTGTATTAGGCCCTGTTATTAATAATGTTGTAAAGTCATCTCCTCCTACATAAACATCTATAGGTACAACATCGCTAGGGCTTAATAATGGATGCCTTCCACCTTTTATATTGACATATCCTCTCTCGTTTAAATTTGGAGTACGAGCGTTGATTTTTATAGCAAATTCTGATTTTGCAAATATAACATCCAATTTACAAATCGCCTCAAAAGTAATATTGAGTTCTTCTATAATCTCCGCAATACTATCACTAAACTTAGAAAGGATAACTTCTATTTCCTCCTCTTCCTGGGACATTAAGCCACGAATTTTATTATTCATTTCAACAACCGAAGCAGGTTCCATAAATACAGTTGCACCCGTTTGGGACTGGTCATGAACAATACCTTTAAAAGCACTTTTATATTCGACTTTTATTGGTACACAATAGCGCCCTTCACGAATAGTTACTACTGCTTCTTGTAACATATCTTTATACGTTTGCCCATGTAATATATTTTGTATAGTTTCTCTTACTTGATTATGCAGTCTAGCCTTTTGTTTTCTAATGCTACTTAGGGTTGGTGTAGCCTCATCTGAAAACTCATTTGGACCTAATATACACCTAGAAATCTCATGTTCAAGTTCAGGATATAACGCTAACACTTCAAAATATGGAATTAAAGTTTCAAATGTTAACCCTTGCACTTCTTCTTTAGAATATTTTTTTAGTAACCTAGAAGTTTTTAATACTTTACCAACATTTAAAATCTCAGCAGCACTTAAAATTGCTCCTATTTGAACACGTTTAGTTGCAGTTTGAATTTCTAGAACTTTATTAATAGGGGGTTTTCCCTTTTTAATGCTCATATTAAGTGCATCTAGAGTTTCATTTTGTAAACGATATACCTCACTTGGAATGGGTGTTGGCTGTAATCGATTAATTATATCTTTAGCCTCGTCCGTTACTGCATAAGGAACTATCATTTCACGAACTTTATTAAATTCTAGTTTATAAATAGCTTTATTATTCATAATAATCCTTTCTTTACCAAAGATATAAGAACTGATTAGATAGTTATATTATTAATTAAAACAAATAATCCTATGTATTAAAAAATAATATAACTGCTTGCCTATCTTACACAATATTTTTCAAAATATGCTTCCATCTTATCTTTTATAGTTGTATCAATTGTTGTATTATTTATAATTTCTTGTACTGTCACAATAGGATAAGTTTTAATGCCAAATTCTTCATCAATTTCTTGTATTGCAGTTTTATCAGATTGGCCTCTCTCCATCCTATCAACAGAAATTATAAGCCCTTTTACATTAATATTTGCCGCTTGCTTTAACACTGGCAGACATTCACGAATAGCAGTTCCAGCAGTTATAACATCTTCTATTATAATTACATTATCACCATCTTGTAGCTTATATCCTACCATTGCGCCACCTTCACCATGGTCTTTAACTTCTTTTCTGTTAAAGCAATATTTTACATTTATGCCATATTGTGTAGATAAAGCTATGGCTGTAGCTACCACTAAAGGAATGCCTTTGTATGCTGGGCCAAATAACACGAAGTCTTTCCCGCTGAAATTTTCATTAATGCAGTGCGCATAAAACTCACCTAATTTTGCAATTTGCTCGCCAGTTTGGTACTTACCAGTATTAACAAAATATGGTGTGTTACGACCACTTTTTGTAACAAATTCACCAAATGTTAAAACGTTAGAATGCATCATAAACTCAATAAAGTCTTTTTTCATTAATTTTACCTCCACAATATTAGTTATTCTAATGATAACATACTTACGATTATTTGACTAGATTGACATTTAATAATTATAAAAGTATACTATATCTAGTCCTAATTAGGATTAAATATTCTCCTAAAGTAGGACTAGATATTCTCAGATTGCATTAGCTTGTTAGAAAGGGAGGGTAGAATTGGAAAAAATACTTAATAAAATTACACTTGGCATAGGACTAATACTAATGATAGGTTGTTCAATTATGTTGGTATATATAGGTTATTTAACATTTGCTCAATATGCTCCGTCTGATATAATTTCAGTGGAGATTGAAAATAATAGCTCTAATATTGTACCAATTGATACACCACTTACAATTACAACTCTAAACATTGGATTTGGAGCACATACTCCCGAATTTGACTATTATTTATCTGGTGGCAATTCTACTAAAGCAGAACGTTTAGAAACAGTTATAAATAATTTGTCTATGTCACTAGATGCAGTAACAAAGTCTGATTTTGTATTTTTTCAAGAAGTTGACCATAAATCAACGAGAAGCCAATACACTTCACAAATACTAATGTTAACACGGGTGTTGTCATCATATGCATACTCGTTTACCCAAAATTATTTTGTAAAATGGATAGGTTTTCCTTTAGATAGTGTGCAAGGGAAAATTAATTCAGGGGTACTTACGTTAGGGAAGTATAAAATTGAGGATTGTATTAGAATTCCGCTATCTCTTGATATTTCATGGCCTATGAGCGTAATCTCGCCCAGCCCTGCTCTGCTTGTACAGCGACTCCCAACAAAAGAGGGAAAAGAGTTAATATTAATTAATGTGCATTTTATTGAATATCCAACCTCTGAAACTAGCACTATAAGGCAACATATGAGTATTTTAGAAGAATTTATTACTGCTGAATATAATAAAGGTAACTTTGTAATTGTTGGTGGTGATTTCAATACTAATATACTTTCCTTAAGTGATATTGTAGATTTTAGATGGGTTATAGATGGGGATACCCCCACTACTCGTGATGCTTCTGTTTCCTATAATAAGGAAGAAACTCAAACTTCTATTACTGACGGGTTTTTAATTTCTAAAAATGTTAACTTAGTTAGTTCAAGAACGTTAGATAAGGAATTTATATTTTCATATCATAATCCTGTTTCTATGACGTTTGAGTTAGACTATAGATAAAATCGCGAAAAAAGAGGCTGTTAAACTAACAGCCTCTTTTTTTTATACCGGTAGTGGGACTCGAACCCACACGCTTTATGGGCGACGGATTTTGAATCCGTTGCGTCTGCCATTCCGCCACACCGGCGCTTATTTATTAAGATTAACATAACTTATAAAATAAATCAAGGCTTTTCTAAAAATAAGCTGAAATTTTTTAATACATAGTTAAAGAGGGGTTTCCCCCTCTCATCTAATTTAAAGCTGCAATTTTTGTTACTGCTACATAAACACGTGAAATTTCATACCAAGTACTTTTACCAACTGCTCCATCTTGAGAAAGGTGGAAAATCTTTTGGAATGCTTTAACTGCATCAGAAGTACCAGAGCCATAAACCCCATCAGTTGCTACTTTTGGAATTAATGGGTAGTTATCTGAAATACGATTTAATTGTATTTGGATTGTTCTAACAGGAGAGCCTGAGCTACCTACTCTTAAGGTGTATCCTGGATAAGACTCTGGAATGCCACTTACTACAGGCGCGGATAAAACTTGAATATCAGAGCCATAGAAATACTTAAGAATTTGTACTGCGCTAAGCCCATCTTCACCAAGTCGTTGAGAACCCCACTGAGTCATCCAACCTGGGCAAGTTGAACGCTGTCCATCACAATATTGTGTAAATAAAGGTTGTAGTACGCCCGGGCGTTTTACATATATATCAAAAACTTCATCAACTACTCTAGAGATTTCCTCAAAAATATTGCGTCCATAGAAAAATGCATGGTCAAATGCAGTGGAACTAGTTATTGTATAACTTTTACCTTGATTACGATACCACTCAGTGTACACACGGTTTAATGTGTACGAAATAATAGCAATTACATTTGCTTTAATAGTTTCGTAAGGCCAAGTAGGGTATATTTCAGAAGAAGCAACATTTTTAATATAATCTTTATATCTAACTGTATAATTAGGTGCACTATTACTGTTAGGAGAACCATCATGTACAACTATAAATTCTGGAACAACAACCTTATCAAGAACAACAAATCCACCAGCAGTAGTATTTTTAATTTCACTCTCAGGTATTTTAGGAGGGTAATCTCCATATAAAGTAGGTTCGCCAATAACAATGGCTTCAACGTCTGTTCTTGTATTAGGCATAGCAAAAGGGTCATCTACTACCGGATTTATAGGCAGCATTTCGATAGGTTGAATAGATTTAGTGTCAGCAAAAATCTGACTTCCTAAAATTATAACTGGTATATAACCATTTTTCTGAGCTGTAATTCTGTAACTCGCGTATGGTGGGATAAAATATTCAGGAGTTTCACTCAAATCCACATATGGAGCCTCCAGATCGATAGTGTCAGTTTGACCTACCACATCAGTTTGTAGTTCAGCAACAATAGTATTGCTACTTAGGCTCACAATTGTAATAACAACCCCGGGTACCGGTGTTAAATTAGCTGTGCGCACCTCTACTATTAATGAACCATTACCTTGTTTTCGATTTTTAGAAGATGTATGTATATACATAATAGCCTCCTTGATTACAAATATATCATAATATATGAACGGACAAAAGCGCTTTATGAATAAAAATATAAAATTAAGAGTATGAACTATTGAAAAATGCATACCCTAACTAAAAGGAGGATTAACATATGAGACGATTGTTCGTAATAGCAACTTTGGCATTAATATCAACACAGGTATATGCAGCTGATAGTAACTTTAAGAAGATAGACACTGTAACGTATAACAACGACCAAATACATACCTATTTGCATGAGCAAACAGATATGACGGTAAAATGGGTACAAAACTCGGACCCAAAAGCCACTTTTACACTAGGGGTAAGGACTCCTACAACTGATAATACAGGAGTTAATCACATTATTGAACATACTGTATTCACAGGTTCTAACAAATTTCCAAGTAGCACACTATTTTTTGATGCTAATTCCAACTTTCCGCACACTTATATGAATGCCAGTACAGCAGCGGATTACACTATGTATCCATTTCAAACGCCATATGAAGAATGTTTTAATGGACTATTAGAAGTATACTTAGATAGTGTACTAAATCCAAATATGTTAACGCAACCACATAGCTTTTATGAGGAGTCGTTTTACTATGACCCAGATACAAAAAAGTATGGTGGGGTAGTGTTTAATGAAATGAAGGGTGCTAATAGCCAAATTGGTAGAATAATATTTAGAAATATTAGAAACGTAATATATGAGGATACTCATTATGCAAACGATAGCGGTGGACAAGTAAATGAAATTCCTACATTAACTTATAAGCAGTTTGTGGATACGTATAACAACTATTATTACCCTCAAAATATGATGATTGCATTGTATGGAGATTTAAATATTGATAAGACGCTGTCAATTATAGATTCTTATTTAACTGACTATGCGGAAAATAAGCCCCATGATAAAGAAACTCCTCCTATTAATGTAAATGTAGAGCCTACATTAAAATATGATAACTTCACTAGCACGTATAACACAGGTGGTGAAAGTGCGTATATTATAAAAAGCTTTGTACTCCCTGCTCATATAAATGAAACTGATATGTTGGAATTAGATTTGTGGTTAAACACATATTTGATGGACAGCACTTCTGATTTTAAACAAAATTTATTAGAAGCGGGAATAGATTCTGTAGAAATTTTTAAAGATGCAGAGTTGCTACGTCCTATATATTCATTAATAATTTCGCAGGTGGCTGAAGAGGACATTGATAACGTTAAAAATATTTTAGACGCGGAACTAGATAAGTTGTGGAACATAGAGGAAAATGTAGATTTAGAGCAAGATACTTTGCAAGAAAGTAAGTTAACATTAGCTAAAGATGATATTTCGCAAGATAGAGGGCTAGATATATGTCATTCAATAGTTGCTAGTTGGGTGCATGAAAAGGATGATTTGATTTACTATAAAATTAAAGAATATTTACAAAATATAGATGATATTGATGAAGAAATTGGTAAAGAATTGTTACAAACAGCAGACCAAGTTAATTTGCAAGTATTGCCACAAAAAATCCCTGACGCTGAAGTCAATCCGTTAACGCAAAGTTCAGTTGAGCCAGATAGATGGCCTGATTTGGTGGCATCTATGAGAGCATGGCAAAATATGTATAGTGATAAGGTATTAGAGCCTACTAAACTTAATAATATGGTGTTAGGCACTGACTTAAAGCCAAAAACTAGTACTAAAGATAATATTAAATTTACGGTTTATGATACGCAAACTGAGCTATTAAGCACCGAAATATATTTACAAACGTCACATATTCCTCAGCCAGATTTACCTTATTTATTTTTATATAGTTACTGTTTAAGCGAAGCTTCTAAGGAAATTACGCCTTTTGAAGGGGTGTTAAAAAGTAAGATAGTAGCATTAGAAAATGAGAAAAATTATACACCTTATTTAAAAGTTGAAATATTAACGACACAAGGTATAAACCAACAACAAATATTAGAAAAGTCTCAAGAGATATTAATGAATAAGGATGAAGAATGGTTTAAGCTCCAATTAGATAAAATAGTAGGTGAATTTTATGGCAATTTCCAAAATGATATAATAGGAACACTGTCACAGCTTACTAATGGTGCGCAGTCAGGTTATAAGAGATATATATATGAAGCTCACTATCCATTTTACACGTTTATTTTAAATTGCAAAAATGATGTTTGTATGGATTATATTTCTCAGACTAAAAATATGACTAATAGAATATTGCCTCGTGCTGGTAGTTCTATCGCAGTAATAGGCGAGAAAAAAGAGGCCCAAGCTACATTAAAAGAGTGGAAAGAGTATTGTCAGACTAATAAATTAGAGAAATTTGATGATAAAGAATATGACTTTGTAACAATCTCAAAAGATAGTGTATATTATAAAACTGGTCAGGTGGATTATCTGCTGTATAATTATGATACTAAAAAAGACTATGTGGAGGCCATAGATTATCTTATTGCTGCCTATGCCACTAAAAACTATCTACAACCTGAAATACGTATTAAAAAAGGTGCATATGGTAGTGGAATGCAAGTTAAGTTTCCAAATACAATAAGTATCTACACTTATCGTGACCCTCACTATAAAAGTTCAATTGATATTATAGCAGATATGGCAGATATGTTAGAGCTATCTGATATTGAAGAGAAGCTAAGGATGGCTAAATCAGAGGCATTGTGTGATTTTCAAACACAGTTTGGGGTATTAGGAAACGATTTGAAAAAAGCTAGCATATTACATGCCATTAATCTTATGGGAGTAGATAAAAAATATATTAAACATACTCAAAAAGAAATTGTAAAAATTGATGCTAAAGATTTAGAAAAAGAAATAACTAACGTTGAAACTATTGTAAATGATAGTAAGAAAGGTGTATGTATAAAGAAATAATTAATTGCCCCAGAGCACTGGGGCACCATATGGTAGATTTTAATATAGTGTTTATAATCCGAAAAATATGTCAATACTAAAAATATAAATTGAATTGATTTAGAAAGGTTGTGACGCTAATGATGTACATATTAGTGGCATTGTTTGGAGTGTTAGTAGGGAGTTTTTGTAACGTATGCATTGTAAGAATACCTAAAGATGAAGGTGTGGTTATGGGATTTTCACACTGCACAAGTTGCAACAAAAGGCTTGTTTGGTGGGAGTTAGTTCCTGTTGTAAGCTGGGTGTTGCTAAAAGGTAAGTGTTATGGGTGTAAAAGTAGAATATCTATACAATATCCATTAGTAGAGTTGTTTAACGGACTAATCTGGGTAGTAATAGTTTATTATATAGGGTTTAATATAGAAGCATTGTTAGGATGCATGTTAGTATCTACATTATTAGTAATCTCAATTATAGATGCAAAGACTATGATAATTCCAATTGAGACTACTGTGTTTATAGGTATACTTGGTATAATATATAGTATGTTTAATATTTCAAATTGGAGAGAGCATTTATTAGGATTTTTCTGCATTTCTACTATATTATTGTTAATATTTATTATATCAAAAGGAACTGCTATAGGCGGAGGGGATGTTAAGCTTATGGCAGGAGCTGGTCTATATTTAGGACTGGTGGGTACTTTAATAGCATTTTTTACAGCTTGTTTGTTAGGCTCTATAATTCATCCCATTAGAATGAAACTATTTGGGGTTAATAATCGGCTAGCTATGGGGCCGTATTTATCAATTGGCATAGGTATATCGCTAATTTGGGGCACGTTACTAACTGATTGGTATTTCTTAGCGTTATTTGGTTAAAAATGTTCTAAATAAACAGTTAATGATTAAAGGTAACATAAAATATTTTGTTACCTTTTGACAAAATTTAAAAACTTGTTTCAGTAAATTTTGTATAAATAGGACCTTGACTTAAGTTTTTTGTTAATAATAGGCATAATTCAACAACATGTATATAATGTGATATTATAATTTAGTTAAATAGATGATTTGACAACATCTGTAAAAGAAAGTATAATAATAAGTGAACTAATCTTGTAAAAACGGGGTTACTGTTTCTACTATAAGAAAAAAGAATACAATACTCACAAAAGAGAAAGGAAAGTTGATATGTCATCAAATGAAGCACGAACAGTGGAATTTAGAAGGGGACAGGTTTACATAGCTGATTTAGGCAAAGATGTTATTGGCAGTGAGCAGGGTGGAATAAGACCTGTTGTAGTTATACAAAATAATGTGGGGAATAAATATAGTCCTAACCTTATATGTTTGCCTCTTAGTACTAAACCTAGAAAGAAAAAGTTACCTACACATATATATATTGATAAGGCTGAGTATACTGAGATTGATAAAGATAGTATTATTTTAGCGGATCAAATGCGTACTATTTCTAAGCAAAGAATAATTAAACCAACTCCCTTGGTTACATTATGTCCAGATAAGATGATTGAAATAGAGCAAAGTATTGGAGATAACTTAGGAATAATGAATAAAATTTTATAAAAAAAAACTTCTGTGGTAAATTCCATAGAAGTTTTTTTGTTTAATTTAAAATCCAGTTGGCAATATCATTAATTACTTCATCAGCCACTTTATTTTTAATTTGATATTCTTGTGCATTGTAGTTATGAGTTGAGAACATAAATAAATGATTTAAGTTAGGATATATTCTAAATGTTACATTATCTTTATTAGCTAAAACTTGTTGATAAAGTTCAAAATCGCCAAAAGGTATTTGATAATCAGCTACTCCATGTAATACTAAAATAGGAATATCTATATCATCTATAAAGTTAAGACCTTGATATTCTTTTATAGACTTTTGATACCCTGCCGGCAGGCCCAACAACATCCGCTCATTTGGAACATTCGATAAATCTTGCCTTAAAATATTAATATCAGTTTCAATTTGTGCCATTTTATCTTTAATAAAATTAATTCGATAGTACGAGAACATATTAGGGTTAGCAAATATATCACGTTGAACAAACTTATGGTGATTATAGCTTATCTCATACAATGGTCGTAACGAGCCTGCCATTGATATTATACCAACAACTTGGCTATTTTCTGCAGCAATAGCCGGAGTTAACATTGCACCTAAAGAGTGGCCAAGTACAAAAATTTCATCAGAATTAATTTCGGGATATTCTTCTAAAAATTTTATTGCGTCGTAAACATCATCTAAAACTTCTTCACGCAACGTAAGATTTTCCCCATATTGCGCCATCATTAAAGGATAAGCAAATGTGCGTTTATCATATCTAAGAGTAGCTATTCCATAGTTAGCTAGGCCATGAGCAATATCTTTAAATGGCGTATTTACATATATAGTTTCGTTTTTATCTAAAGGACCTTCGCCATGCACTAGTAATACAACTGGCGGTGATTGTACGCCGTTTGGAATAGTTAAAATCCCTTCAAGTTTCATATCAGTGGAGCCTATTTTTACTACAGTTTCATTAAATTGCTCAGAGCTAATCGGGTAGATGCTATAGTTCATATTTAATCCTATCACTTCTAACGCTTCATTATAGCTAATTACAAGCTTTAATTCTCCTAACTCAAATTTTTCGGTAACAATTGAAATTTGTATGTCATCTATGTTCTGCTGTGTAGTATCTATATTGCTTATGTGGTTTCCTAACAGGTTTAAAATTGTGTGCCAAGTATTTTTTAAATTCGTTTGGGTTAACTTTGTAGCTAAATTTTCATCAAACTTAGTAAATACATTTTGGAACTCTTCAGAAACTAAACTATCTATAATTTCTTCCGATATAGGCGATACTTCATCAACCGCTGGCGGCAAAGGTTTATTAAAAGCGCCAACCGATTGCTGAGTACATATAAATATTAGTCCGGTCAATAAGATTAATTTTCTCATACTTTAGCTAGTCCGATTTTATTTTCTAATTTTTTCATGTGTAAATTCCTTTCTATATTAAAATAGTATTGTTAGTATGGCAGATACTATTAAAATTAATACAATAAGACAGCGCGTCTTACTTTCTTTTTAACTTATCATATCCAAAAATAATAAGTACTATCAAAAATATAAAAAGCGCGAAAGTAGAGGTAATTATTGACCAAATAGCAATAGGGTCCATATTTTTCGCCTCCAATAATGATGCACCACATGGTATTAGATATTATATGACAAAAAAGTAAGGGTTGACACAATATACCTTTTAGATTATAAAAACTGGTTATTGCACATAATATTATAAAAAATCAATATTAGAGGTGGCGTTTATGGATACGGAATATATTTTAAATGCAAAAATATTACCTTTATGGCTTAAGTTCGTTATCCCTTCTATCATAGGCGTTGTATTGAATACCGTCTATATTATGGTAGACGGCATTTTTGTTGGGCAAGGAACTGGGGAAGCAGGTCTTGCGGCAGTTAATTTAGCGTGGCCCGCAGTTACTATAATTCTTGGTGCAGGACTTATGTTAGGTGCTGGTTCTACTATCCTTGTATCCAAGGAACTTGGTGCGGATAATAAACATGCAGCAGAAAAGGCTTTGGCCAGTACGTTTAAATTTATTATACTTATCGGTTTAGTTTTAACTATAATAGGGATTTTGCTTGCTACTCCTATTACTTTATTACTGGGTGCTGAAGTAGATACGTTTGATTACACTAAAGATTATTTTGTTATAGTTTACTTAATGGCAATTCCTTACTTATTTGCAAATACGTTAACACCGCTAGTTAGAGCTGATGGTAGCCCTAATTTAGCTATGCTAATGGTAGGAGCAGGTGCCATTGGGAATATAATTTTGGATTGGTTACTTGTAATTGTATTTGATTTAGGAACTGCTGGCGCAGCGCTTGCAACAGGTTGTGGAGTAATTTTATCTACTATAATTGGTTTATGGCACTTTACTAAAGGCCATTCTAATCTGAAATTTAGAAAAGAATATTTTAAGTTTGAAATTGAAATATTAAAAGCAGTTTGTAAAATAGGTGCCGCTTCATTATTTTTTCAATTATCTGTTGGCGTTATAATTCTTGTTCAAAATAAATTACTATATATGCATGGCGACACAGCAGATATAGCAATTTTCTGTGTAGCAGGCTATGTCTATGCACTATATAGTTCTATTTGCCTCGGTGTTGGCCAAGGCATTCAACCTGTTATGGCATTTCATTTTGGCGCTTCTTCTACTACAAGGTTACAACAGTTGCTTAAAATTACAATATTAGTTACGGTTAGTTTGGGAATATCATTTTTATTAGCTCTATACTTTTTTGGTGATTATTTAATTGCGCTATATGGCGTTAGTGAAGATATAATGGAATTAGCTTATTCGCGCACTGTAATATTTTGTATCGGCGCGCCAGCTTTAGGTTTTGTTAATACAATGTCAGCATATTATCAATCTATAAATAGAGAAAAAGCAGCTAATATAATTACCATTGGGCGCGGTATGGTTCTTCAAACTATTATGGCTATTGTGTTATCCAGTTTACTAGGTGCGCAAGGAGTGTTTTACGCGCAAGCTACTGCTGATTTTGGAGCTATTTTATTAGTTTTAATCCCTAAAAAAATGTTTAGCTAAATTTCTTTTAGGTAATACTCTAAAAAAATGTTTGGAGAATGCTATGATAGAAATTTTAGAACAAATATATAAAGAACAAACTCTTATTAATGCGATTTGGAGTAATCCGAGAAAGTGTGAAGCTACTAAAATTATACTTCAACCTGTTATATTAAATGATAAATATACATTTCAGTTTGAGGTTATAATAAATAACCAAGCGCATCATTATAATGTGAAGCAATCAAATTTAGCTGATTTTTTACAGCAGTATATGCACAGCTTTAAGCAAGTGCAGATTTATACATCAACATGTGATTATAGCATTTTAGTTAATAAAAAAGGCGTTGCTAATATTAAGAAGCATGGTGCTACAAAAAAATTAACTAGCCCTATGGGACATAACCGTTCTAAACAATATATATTAAATGATGCACAATTTTTTATAAAACTTGGCATTATGACTGCTGATGGTAACATTAAACCTTCTAAGTATGATAAGTATAAGCAGATAAATAAGTATATAGAAATTGTAGATACAGTTATACGAGAACAAGAGATAGTAAGAATAGTGGACTTTGGATGTGGAAAATCTTATTTAACATTTGCCTTATATCATTACTTAACAGAAGTAAAGAAAAGGAAAGTTTGTGTTATAGGGCTAGATTTAAAAAAGGATGTAATTGAATTTTGTAATGACCTAGCTAAGAAACTAAATTACGAAAATTTACATTTTCAAGTTGGCGATATTGGAAAATACACTACACAAGAGCGTGTAGATATGGTAGTATCGTTACATGCATGTAATACTGCAACGGATTTAGCAATTGCTAAGGCAGTTGATTGGCGTGCTAAAGTCATATTAGCGGTGCCTTGTTGTCATAACGAATGTTATAAGCAAATTTCTTCTAATTTATTAAACCCTATAATGAAACATGGAATCTTAAAAGAAAAAATTGCAGCTCATATTACCGACGGTTTACGAGCGCAATTGTTAGAAGTAGTTGGTTATAAAGTAAATGTGATAGAGTTTATAGATTTAGAACATACTCCTAAAAACATATTAATCCGTGCCGTTTTAAATAAACCTTTATGGGACGCGGATAAGTATGCTGAGTATAGTGAGTTATCAACAGCATTAAATATAGATTTAACACTTAATCAGTTATTAACAAACAAAAAAGGCAGCGTATAAGGCTGCCCTTTTTAATATTAATTTGCTAATATAGCATTAACTTTAGCTTCAGTTTCAGCAAGTGTTGTATCCACATCTGCATTATTAACCCACACTGCATCCATAGCATTTACAAATTCCTTTTTCACCTCAGCATAACGTGAATGCATTGGTCTACCATGACCATACTGCTCCAATTGGTCTAATGCGATTTTAGCTTCTGGTAATTCCTCAAACAATGCTTGAATCTCATCAGTTTCAACAGCACTTTGTCTTGTAGTTACATACCCTGTATATATAGATGCATATACTGTTTGCTCAGTATCTGTTAACCACTTCATAAATTCCCACGCTGCTTCTTCTTCAGCTGGTGTTAATCCCGTTGTCATAACAATATTACATCCGCCTGTTGGCACTCCATATGTTACTCCTGCTGGAATGTAGCTTGCTGTAATGTCAAATCCGCTCTCATCAGCTAACGTTATATATTTTGTTAAATCTCCAGTTGATGAAAACCACATTGCTGTATTTTGGTTCATTACATCCACTGCTACTTTTGATGAGTCAACTCCAGCATACATTTTTGCATAACCGTTTTGTATTAAGTCTTGGAAATAGCTAAAGATTTTTTTACCCTCTGCTGTGTTAATGTTTGTTGCTGTTTCATCTGCATTTAATACCGATGTTCCTTCTTGGAAAAAGAATGCTTCAAATACCCAGTCATATGAATAATTTGTTAAACCTACAATTCCAAGCTCGTTATATATCACTTCGCAATACTGCGCCATTTCATCCCATGTTGCTGGCCCAACAGGGTCTAAACCTGCTTGCTCTAATAACGTTTTGTTTAAATATAATATAGGCGTGCTTCTTAAATATGGCAATCCGTAATACTCACCATCTACGATACAGTTCTCCGTTAAACCAGTGTAAAAGTCATCCACATCTAAATCATCTCTATCGATATAATCATCTAAGCTTTTAATTATCCCATTTTCAGCGAATAGCTTTGTAGATGCAATTTCCATAACGCTAAGTGCTGGAGCTTGCCCTGCGATATATGATGCTTGTAACTTTTGGTGAGTTTCATCGTATGAACCTTGGTATACTGGCACTATTTCTATGCCCTTTTCTTTTCCTATCGTTTCATTAAACATATTTGATAAGTTAATATTATTCTCTTGAATTTGGTCTGTCCATGAGTACCAAAATTCCAGTTTAATAGTTTCTTGTGACGCTGCTTCTGCGCTTACATCCGCGCCGGAAGTTGTTGTAGGCTCACTGCTGCTGCATCCTGCTAAACTTACGCCCATTGTTGCTATTAACATCGTCGTTACTACTTTACTAATAAAATTTTTCATGATTATGGCTCCTTTTAAGTTACAATAATTTATTTTTCACCTACATATGTGAAAGCTTGAATAATTTGTTTTTGTGCGCATATAAATGCAATTATTATTGGTATTACTAATAGCACATTCCCCGCCATAATTATATGGTATGGCATTACAGCTCCATCTACTGCTTTTAACATGCTTATTCCTAGTGGCAACGTTCTTACTGTGTCGTTAGTCGTTAATACTAGTGGCCAGAAATAGTCATTCCAGCTACTTATAAACGTTAATAATGCTAATGTAGTTACTGTTGGCCTTGCTATTGGTAACATGATTTTTAACATAATTTTAAGTTCAGATGCTTTATCTAATCTTGCCGCTTCTACTAGCTCTTCTGGTATTTGCATAAAAGTTTGTCTTAACATAAATATTGCAAACGCGCTACATGCTGATGGTAGTATCATTGATGCGTAAGTATTTATTAAACCTAGTTTGCTTAGTAATAAATATACTGGTAGAAATATTAATTGGGATGGTATCATCATGGTTATTAGTGTTAAACCAAATAAAACCTTTGACCCAGCAAACTTATATCGTGCAAATGCATAAGCTGCTGGTATTACAGTTATCGCTTGGCAAAGTAGTATGCCTGCGCTAATGAGTACGCTGTTTTTAAACATATGCAATAATGGAATTTTTTCAAACACTTGTGAGAAATTGCTCCACTGCGGGTCTAGTACATAAAACAATGGTGGCATTTGTATCGTTTGAGATATTGTTTTAAAAGCGGTTAGAAACATCCAATAAAATGGGGTAACAAATATTAGCACTAGCAGTATGTTTACTATTGTCTTACATATTTTTTTAAGTATGTTCATGAGTTTTCTCCTTATCTATAGTGTACTCGGCGTGATAACATGTGGAAATATAACACTGTACATACGCTAAGTATTAACATTAAAACTACTCCGATGCTTGATGCGTATCCGATTTTATAGAATACGAAACCTTCTTCATATATCATATTAACTAGTGTATTTGTGGAGTTTAATGGTCCACCATTTGTTATAATATACACTGGCTCGAATATTTTAAATGCCGCTATTAAATTCATTAGCACTAGGAAAAATAGTGATGGTGAGATCATTGGTAATGTAATTTTAAAAAATGTAGTTACTTTAGGTGACTTATCTAAGCTTGCTGCTTGGTATAGATATTCTGGCACACCTTGCATAGCGGCAACTAATATTAGTGTGTTATACCCTATGCTTTTCCACACAGATATAATTATAATTGATGTCATTGCTACATTCGGGTCTTCTAGCCATCTGATAGGGTCAATACCGATTAACCCTAGCCAATAGTTAAGCAGTCCATATTGACTGTCCATTAACCACATCCAAATAAATGAAATTGATACTAATGATACTATATGTGGTACAAATATTGCACCTTGTAAAAAGGCATTTATTTTTGTATTCGCTTTTAAATATAGCGCAGCGCATAAACCTAATATTACTGATAGTCCCACTGTCCAAAATACAAATTTAAACGTATTGCCTAACACTTGATGAAAGTCTTTGTTGCTTATTAACGTTTTAAAATTATCAAATCCCACAAATTTCATACTCCCCATCATGTTCCAACTAAAGAAACTTAAATAGTTCATATATATAATAGGATAAATTACAAATACTCCAAGTATAATCATTGCTGGAGCTATCATTAAATATGGGCGAATTTTAGATTTCATTTATCCCACCCCAATCAATACGACGTTCTCTATCATCAAAGAAACTTAAGTGTTGCGCTTTTATATAAAATTCAATATGACCGTAATCTAACGGCTGTTCATTAAAAGTTTTAATATTTACTATTGTTACTGGATTTATCTTTACTTTATATAATATTTGGTCACCAAGAAGTTCTCTAGCTAATATATCACCATGTAAAGTTAAGTCGCCGTCTTGAACTGCTGACTTATCTAAGAAAATTTTCTCAGGCCTAAATCCTATATGTTTAGCGCCAAGAACTTGTGGAGCACTTGTTAAATGAGCTACATCAAATACATTCATTGGTGGAGAACCTATAAATTTAGCAGTATAAATGTTAGCAGGTCGCTCATAAATCTCAGTTGGAGAACCCATATGTTGAACTTCACCACCACGCAATAATATAATTGTTGTCCCCATTGATAACGCTTCTATTTGGTCGTGTGTTACATATACAAAAGTTGTATTAAGTTTTCGATACAGTTCTATTAAATCTGTACGGATTTGTGCTCTTAGTTTAGCATCTAAGTTAGACAGTGGTTCATCCATTAAAAACAACTGTGGCTCTTTAGCAATAGCACGGGCTAAAGCTACCCTCTGACGTTGCCCCCCAGATAAATTTTTTGGCTTCCTATCTAAAAAATCAGATAGTCCTACAGCTTCAGCTACATCTGCAATTCTACGTTTACGCTCATCTACAGGCACTTTCATATTTTTTAGACCAAAATCTATATTATCATATACCGTCATTGTAGGATATAAAGCATAGTTTTGAAATACCATGGAAATATGTCTATCACCTGGTTCTACGTTTTCCATATCCTCACCGCCTATGTAAACCGTGCCAGCAGTCTTCTCCTCTAATCCTGCGACTATCCTTAACAATGTTGATTTCCCACATCCAGAAGCACCAAGTAGCACGGTAAAGCTACCCTCTTCTATTTCTAAATCTAAGTTTTGTATTACAGGCGCATTGTGGTCATACGCTTTTGTAAGTTTTTCAAATTTTATTGCTGCCATAATAATCTCCTTTGTTTTTGTTTGACTAAGTAATATTATACATAGATATAAAAAAAAGTATATCAAATCTATGTTAAATCCACGTAAAGTTAATATTAAGCATAAGAATAGCAATCAAAGTTTTACATAAAACCTCATAACTTGTCCATTTGTAACGTCGCTGTAACAGCTGATTAATTTTTTGTTAACAAAATCCTAGTATAATACATCTTAGATTTTAAAGTGTCATATACTTAAAAAGTCAAATTTTAAATTTTGAAAGGAGAAATAAACAATGGGATTTTTGATAATCGCAATCATAGTGGCAATAACTGTCGCGGCCAGTTATCTAATGGTAAGAGACTGGAAAACTTTTTCAAATAAAGCGTTAATTGCCAGTTCGTTCGTTAGTTCGTTAGGTTTGTTAGGAACGTTTTGGGGAATACACAGAGGATTAACCAGCTTTGATGCAGCAAACATAGAAACAAGTATCCCGCTATTACTTGCAGGCATGCAAACTGCTTTTGCAACATCTATTGCGGGGTTATTAGGAAGTTTAGTTATTAAACTTGTACATTCGGTTTTCAGTGTAGAGCCAGAGCAAAAAGAAGACGTTGAACTCCAAGAACTTATCGCTGTGTTTAAACAAATTGGCGAAAATACAAATAAGCTTGCTAAAAGTGACGGTTTTTCTATGGAAGTAGTTAAAAATGTAAATGATAGTGTTGAGGTTTTAACTAAAACTCTTATCGCTAACCAGGCGCAGCAAGAAAAAGGTTTAGAAAGATTAGGGGATAAGTTAGCATCTCAGTTAAGTAAAGAATTGTCACAGAAGTTAGCTACTAATTTAGTAGAAGTTTTAACAACAAGCAATGAAACATTTAACCGTTCTATAGTAGAGCTAAACGAGACTATGGATAAGCGTTTAAACAATTTGGAATCTGCTTATAGAGAAATTGCTATGGATACAAATTCTAACTTAGAAGCTCTTAATGAGAACTTTGATACTAAACAATCACAGTTAATTAGTGAGTTTAGAGTATTTGCAAATAAGATTTCTGACCACACTAGTAAAACTATCGTTAAATCGCTAGAGAAAATTATTAAAGACTTTAACATCGTAGTATCTAATCAGTTGGGTGAAAACTTCCAAGCATTTAATGAAGGTGTTGTGGAACTTAGAAACTGGCAAATTTCATATAAAGCTATTATTGAGAAAAACGCTGATATGTTGGTAAACACAAACGACGCTATACAAACTATGGCAGATAATCATGGTATTATGATAGCTGGAGCTAATGATTTAATTGAAGCTACAAAAGGTATTAATGATACGCTTAAGTATGTGGATGAATCACAGCAGTTAGTACATGGTCACTTGCACCAAATTATGCAATTAAATGATAAAGTAAAACTTTCAATAACAAATCTAGATGAGTATTATAGAAACAATACAAATGCAGTAGATAGTATGTTTAAACAGTATGAAGAAAACTTAGTTCAGTTTACAGATAATTATATAAACACCATAAAATCTCAACAAAACCAGTTACTTGCGCAATGTGAAGCTTTAGAAAAAGCATCTATTAGCAATCAAGTTGCACTACAGAATTCAGTAGATACAATTTCAACTACTATGGAATCTAATTTAACAGAGTTGACTTCTTCTGTATCCAAAAATGTAAATGATGCAACGAAAAAATTAGATAAAACGTTTGCTAAACAAGGTGAAAACTTTACAAGTGTTTTAGAGGAGCAAGTGAGCAGGTCTTTAGAAGAGTTAGGAAGACAATTAGTCTACATATCTAAACAGTTCGCAGATGATTATATTCCTCTTACAGAAAAATTACAAAAACTCCTTCAAATTGCTGAAGATGTAAAAGATGTATAGGGCGGGTGATGGCATATGAGAAACTTTGATAATGAGCAGGAGTATATGGATAAGGAAAATCACCCTAAGAAACCATCTAAAAAATCATCTAAAAAGAAGAACCAAGCAAAAAAGACGGCAAATAAGGAAGTTAGTGGTTCTGTAATCGATGCAACTGAAACTAATACGACTGAAGCTATTGCTGCTGAAGTTGATATAACAAACGTAACTGACGCTAATGCTACTGAAGCTATTGCTGCTGAAGTTGATATAACAGATGTAACTGACGCTAATGCTACTAAAGCTATTGCTGCTGAAGTTGATATAACAGATGTAACTGACGCTACTGAAGCTATTGATACTGAAATCGATGTAATAGACATAACTGATGGTAATGCTATTGAAGCTATCGATGCTGCAATTGATGTAACAGACGTAACTGACGAAAATGTAGCAGAAGCTATCGATGTTGAAATCGATGTAACAAATGTAATTGACGAAAATGCAGCAGAAGCTTTTGATGCTGAAATCGATGTAACAGATGTAACAGAAGCTAATGCTATTGAAGCTATTGATACTGAAATCGATATAACAGATGTAATTGATGCTACTGCTACTGAAGCTATTGATGTTGAAATCGATGTAATAGAAGCTATTGCAGCAGAAGCAATTGATACTGAAATTGATGTAACAGATATAACTAATGCTATTGAAGCTATTGATACTGAAATCGATGTAATTGACTCAAATGCTACTGAAGCTATTGATGCTGAAATTGATACAATAGACGTAATTGATGCTAATGCAACAGAAGCTATTGATGCAAAAATCGATGAAACAGATGTAATTGATGCTGAATTCGAGATTACTGCTGATGTGGCTAAACTATCTAGTAATGACGATACTCCGATTAAAAAGCCTAAAATGCCAGATATTAAGGAGTTTCTAACTGCTGAAAAAATTTCTAATATTACCGGCCGAATTGCGGCTGATATAAAGAAACCTAAAAATACTAAACAAGTAGCTGATAACACTCAAGTATCAGCTGCTGACATACAAATTTTTGAAGATAGCACACCGGAAATTACGGAAATTGAAGAAGTTACGGAGATTAAAAAGCCGAAGCGACCGAATGTTAAGGAGCCTGTTATTTCTAACATTAAAAAACCTACAGAAATAACAGAGCCTAAAAAGGAGCTTAAGCTTCCAAACTTATCAAAATTATTAGGATTATTTAAATTGCCAGCTACTGCTGGGAGTAAATCCGATGATGATAAATTTATTGATAATAACTTAGACCAACATATTGATGAAGGAATTGAGATTGATATTAAAGATAATGATGACAGCAGCGAAAAGCTTATACCAGACGAACCTATAAATCTTAAAAAGTCTGAAATTCCACGAGCTAATTATAAGAAACGTTCTAAAGCTAATAAATCTGCAGCTAGCGAAACTCCGGATGTAGATTTAGATGATATAGTAGAAATTGCTTCGGTAGCTGAGCAACTAAAATCTGTAGCTGACGAACAACTAATTGATACTGAAGAACAAGATGTAAAAACCGATGAAGTAGCACTTGTATCTGAACAACATATTAATAACGATGACATAGAACATATTGATAACGACGACATAGAACAACATATTGATAACGATGACATAGAACAATACATTGATAATGACGACATAGAACCACATATTGATAACGATGACATAGAGCTTCAAGATGAAAAGAAAAAAATAGGAGAGCTTAAACCTCCAGCTTTACCTGATTTAGCTAAATTGTTAGCTGCGCTTAAACTAAAGTTTGCTAGCAATAAGCAGGCTAAGTCTGATATTGATGAAGAAGATGAGTTGGATTTTGATGATAACTTAGATGCAGAAGATGTAGAAGATGAAGAGTTTGTAACATCTCAGAAAGGCATTGTAGAAGAAGACTTAGAACTAGATTTAGAAAAACCAACTAGTAAATCTGTTGATTTTAAATTACCTAAGTTTACTAAAAAGACTAAATCTAATAAAGATACTGATTTAGAAAACGAGGTAGACGAAGACTTAGAAACTGATTTAGAAATCGATATTGACGAAGATTTAGAAAAACCAATTAGCAAGCCTATTGATTTTAAGTTGCCTAAGTTTGCTAAAAAACCTAAAGCTAATAAAGATATTGAGCTAGAAACTGATTTAGCAGAAGACTTAGAAGAAGACTTAGAAACTGATTTAGATAACGATGTAGACGAAGACTTAGAAAAACCAACTAGCAAGCCTATTGATTTTAAGTTACCTAAGTTTGCTAAAAAACCTAAAGCTAATAAAGATACTGAGTTGGAAGCTGAGTTGGAAAGCGATGTAGACGAAGACTTAGAAACTGATTTAGAAATCGATATTGATGAAGATTTAGAAAAACCAACTAGCAAGCCTATTGATTTTAAGTTGCCTAAGTTTGCTAAAAAGCCTAAAGCTAATAAAGATAGTGAAT
The DNA here is from genome assembly GCA_001994995.1 of Candidatus Parepulonipiscium sp. PG-Nuni2H_MBin01. Classification (GTDB taxonomy): domain Bacteria; phylum Bacillota; class Clostridia; order Lachnospirales; family Cellulosilyticaceae; genus Parepulonipiscium; species Parepulonipiscium primum. The sequence continues at coordinate 44,570 of MDJM01000042.1, forward strand.
TGGAAGCTGATTTAGTAGATGACTTGGAAAACGAAGATATGGAAATTGATGAAACTGATTTAGATAACGACGTAGAACAAGAATTTGAATTAGACTTAGAAAAACCAACTAGTAAGTCTATTGATTTTAAATTACCTAAGTTTGCTAAAAAACCTAAAGCTAATAAAGATATTGAGTTGGAAAACGACTTAGAAAACGATATAGACGAAGATTTAGAGCAAGACTTAGAAAAACCAACTGGCAAGCCTATTGATTTTAAGTTACCTAAGTTTGCTAAAAAGCCTAAAGCTAATAAAGATATTGATTTAGAAGCTGATTTAGCAGAAGACTTGGAAAACGAAGATATAGAAACTGATGAAACTGATTTAGATAACGACGGCTTAGAAGAGTTAAATGAAAAAGAAGTTAATGAAGATAAACTTAAAGCTCCAGCTTTACCAGACTTTGCTAAACTAATTGCGGCGCTTAAGCTTAAACTAGCTAGTAAATCTAAAGAGAATGCAGAACTAGAAAATGTAGAACCAGAAAATTTAGAAATAGAAAATTTAGAAATAGAAAACTTAGAAACAGAAGATTTAGAAATAGAAAATTTAGAAGAGGATGAAATTAGCGAACCGACAGCAGTTGTAATTAATCCAGATAAACTTAAGAAGCCACAACTTGTTTCTGTTGAAGATGAGGAGCAGGCTGAAGAAGTTGAATTGGTTGAAACTGCAGTAATACCACCTAAAAAAAATAAGCGTAAAAAGTCTAAGCGTTCTAAAAAGCCTGCTGAGCAAGTAGTTGTAATTGACCCAGATAAGCTTAAGAAGCCAGAGCTTGCTGTTACTGAAGATGTGACGGAAGTTGTAATTGACCCAGATAAGCTTAAGAAGCCAGAGCTTGCTGTTACTGAAGATGTGACGGAAGTTGTAATTGACGCAGATAAGCTTAAGAAGCCAGAGCTTGCTTCTACGGAAGATATAACGGAAGTTGTAATTGACGCAGATAAGCTTAAGAAGCCGGAACTTGATGCTACTGAAGATATAACGGAAGTTGTAATTGACGCAGATAAGCTTAAAAAGCCAGAACTTGCTTCTACTGAAGATGAATCGGAAGATACAACAGGAGCATTAGTTGTACTTAATCCAGATAAGCTTAATAAGCCACCACTTGGTAGTCAAGATGATTTAGATGTTAAAAAAGATAAGCCTAAAGTACCAGGATTACCTGATTTTGCTAAGTTTTTAGCTATATTAACTATGTTTATTGCTAAGTTAAAAGCAAATCTTCCAACTGGTACTAAGCCAAAAGAAGATGAACGACTTAATGTTATAATTTTTAAAGGACCTAAAGCTTCTAAAATTAAAAAAACTAAGGTAGTGAAGGGACCTAAAGCTCCTAAAGTTACAAAACATAATATTATAATTTTTATGGCAGCAGTTTCTAAAGAGCCTGATATTATAATTGTTAAACAACCTAAGGTTAAAAAACCTAAAGTTTCTAAAAAGCCTGATGTTGTAATTGTTACTGAGGCTAACGATTCTACAGAACCTGATATTGTGGTTGTTAAAGAACCGAAAGAACCTAAGGTTAAAAAACCTAAAGTTTCTAAAAAACCTGATGTTGTTATTGTTACTGATTCTAAAGAAGATGATGTAGAGCCTACTGCTCCTAAAAAACCTAAGCTTCCTAAGATGCCTAAAGTTTCTAAAGAGCCTGATGTTGTTATTGTTACGGATTCTAAAGAAGATGATGTGGAGCCTACTGTTCCTAAAAAACCTAAGCTTCCTAAGATGCCTAAAGTTTCTAAAAAACTTGCTGTTATAATTTTAAAAGGTCCTCAAGCTTCTGCAATTAAGAAGCCTAATGTAACTAAAGGACCTAAAAAGCCTACTGTTACAGCGCATAACATTGCACCTACAGTTAAACCTAGTAAAGAACCTAAAATCAAAGAATTTAAAGCAAAAAAACCTAAAGGCGATATGCCACCAATTGTTCTGCCATTTAAGTTGCCTAAACCAAATAATGCAAAACAACCAATTAATACTTCCTTTAATAAGTTAATAAAAACTCCAACCCAAGACCCATTCTACACTTCTGTAGCCGACTTGATGACTGGAGTTATGATAGTATTTTTACTTATAGCAATTTCGTTTATGATGCAGATTGACCTTCAAGCGGAAGAGGCTCAAGATACAGTGACACACATTCAAGACATTGTTGATACTTATGAGGATACACGAACTAGTATTAACATTGACTTAAACATTGCATTTGAGGATAAATTGGATGAATGGGATATGGTAATTTCTGAGGATAACACTATTAGCTTTAACTCTCCAGATGTGTTGTTTGAGCTTGGTAAGTCTGACATTAGCCCTGAGTTTAAAAAGATTTTGGATGAATTTTTCCCAGCGTATATTGAGTTAGTATACGGTCTTCATAAAGACACAATACAAGAGATTAGAATTGAGGGGCATACTTCAAGTGACTGGAGTGCTACTTCTACTGTATTCGATGCTTATTTTAATAATATGGAACTTTCTCAAAATAGAACACGAGAAGTTTTAAAATATGTAATGGGCATGTCTGCTGGTGAGGAGTATATTGATTGGCTTATGGAATTTGTAACTGCTAATGGATTGTCTTCTAGTAAGTTAATTTATGACCCAATTACAGGGTTAGAGGATAAGGAAAAGTCTAGAAGGGTTGAGTTTAAAATTGTTACTGACTCAGAAGCTATTATTAATCAGATTATGGAAGAGAGTTTGAATTCAGAAGAATAAGGGGTGATATAATGGTAGTAGATTTTTCAGCTATGTTTAAAGATATTAGAGAGAGTATGAATATCAAAGAGGAGTTATATACCCGCGAAATTCGAGATTTTACTAATAGCGACAGCATTGATATAGGCTTTCTTGATTATGGAGAAGGGCGCATTAAGCTAGAGCAGCTGGATAATGAGATGCGAGATAGAGTGTTACGTGTAGATGGGACTAAAGTTTATTTGTACGTTACTGATGATATTTTGGGCAGCGGCCGTTACCATATTGCTTGGTGCAGCACTATTCGCGGAATGTATCGAGGGAATCGCATCGGTCCTTATGTTGTTAGTCGCAGAACTGACTGTTTTTCTAGCGCTGGTTATAAGCTTCATATTTGTAAAAATTGTTTGACTGCACTTGATTTTAACGGTTATAAAGGTGTATCTAGTGCTGAACGTAATAAAATTTTTGATAAATTTAATATTAGGCATTTTCTGACCCAGTAGAATTTAATCTAGTAAGCTTTGTGCTTACTAGATTTTTTTGTACCCATTTGGATGAGCTTTATGCCATTGCCATGCGCTGTTTATAATGTCTTTAACGTCAGTAAACTTAGGATTCCAGCCGAGAATTTCGCGTGCTTTGTTTGATGAAGCAATTAGAGAAGCTGGGTCACCAGCACGGCGCGTACCATAAACTGCTGTAATGGGATGATTTGTTACTTCGCGAGCTGCTGCTACCATTTCATTTACTGAGTAACCGGTGTTACTGCCTAAATTAAAATAATTATTTTCTCCACCGTTAATCAGATATTTCATTGCAAGCATATGAGCTTCAATTAAGTCGGTGACATGAATATAATCTCTAATACAAGTACCGTCTGGAGTGTCATAGTCTGTTCCGTAAATAGTAATATGTTCGCGCTGTCCCAGTGGAACTTGCAATATTATAGGAATTAAATGAGTTTCAGGATTATGAGCCTCGCCAATATCGCCATCTATATCAGCGCCAGCTACGTTAAAGTATCTTAAACATACGTAGTGAATATCATGCGCTGTACTAACCCATTTAAGCATTTTTTCAATCGCAAGTTTAGTTTCGCCATACGTATTAGTTGGGTTAGTTGGCGTTTGTTCTGTAATTGGCATAACTTTAACATCGCCATACGTTGCCGCTGTTGATGAAAATACAATGTATTTAACGTTACATTTAACCATAACGCTAAGTAGAACTTGTGCGCCTGATACGTTATTGCTATAATATTTTAGCGGATTGACCATTGATTCGCCAACTAGCGAATTAGCCGCAAAGTGCATTACGCCATCAATTTGTTCTGTTTTAAATATTTGGGTTAGTTTAGCTTCATCGCGAATGTCACATTGATAAAACTTTGCTTTAGCAGAAACGGAACTTTCAAATCCAGTTTCTAAACTATCTACAACTACAACTTCATTGCCAGCCTTAATTAACTCTCTAACTGCATGAGAGCCAATGTAGCCAGCACCACCTACAACTAAAATTTTCATTTGAAGCCTCCTAGCATTAATCTTATGATCAGTTTCTTTAACTTGACCTTTATTTTTTGCATTATTACCACTTTCTATGCAAAAAAAATAACACCACATAAAGAGGTGTCAATAACAAACACACGCAGAAGGATTCGAACCCTCGGCCTACTGATCCGAAGTCAGTCGCTCTATCCTGCTGAGCTATACGTGCATAATAAAATTATATCCTAAAATTGGCAACAATACAAGCCCTAAATAAAGAAATACTCGGCTACATTTGGATAACCCACATATAGCCGATGATTGCAGTGAGCGGAACGCCTATGTTATCAAGGCCAAAAATTGCGATAGCTTCTACTGCAGTAACTAGTGCAGCAACTATCACTACTTTAATTAAGTTGACTTCATAGATTTTAAGATAACTTGCTATCACTAGTACAACTATTGATACAAAAAATATAGCGGAACTGCCACTCACAGTTTTATTGCGACCTAGAACTTGATAGCGTCCATAAGGAAACTTTGTCCCTACAACTGCTGCTAGCCCATCTCCATATCCCATTATAAAGCTGCCCACAAACCCTATTAATAAATCTCCACTGCCATAACTTATTATAACTAATATCATTAAAGTTAAGCTATATGCGATTTCTCCAAACTCAGGTTTAGAGCCGCGTTTTATGCTGGCAAATACGGGGTATCTGAAGTTTATTAAGTTTACTATTAAAAAGCAACATGTTACGAACAATGGTTGCGTTATTTCATCGAAGTAGTACATTAGTATCAACCACCAATTTGAACTTAATATATGCACAAATTTGCGGCTATATTCAATGTTATTTGTCTTCATCACTGTTGATAATAGTAATAGTAGTAGTATATATGCGAATGATACAATTACCCCATCTTACCACTCCTTCAGGTCTATAAACATAATTTCAAGTATACACGATTCCAACGTATTATGCTAGGTACATGTCTAAATATTCACGTAAATAGCATAAATTATACATCTTTCCTTAGTGAATATATTTATTTCAGATTAATTTATTAGTCTATAGGCAGCGAGATAAAATTAATTTTTTTAGCAAAATACCTGTACAATACTCGTAGAGGTACTTATAATTATAACCTAAGTTAGTCGTTATGGGGGATAATCGTAAAAATACTGCTTATAGTATGATAGAGATTAGGCATAGTATGTATAGAGTATGTTTTTTTGAAAGGTGGTTATTATGTATTTAGAAAGTATCGAAAGCGCTTATGATAAGATTAGAGATGTTGTTGTAAGGACTCCTCTTATTTACAGTCCTACTTTTTCTAAAATTTGTGGAACTAACAATAAGGTTTATTTAAAGTGTGAGAATTTGCAAACAACTGGAGCGTATAAACTTCGTGGTGCTCTTCATAAAATTAGGACTTTGTCTTATGAGGAAAAACAACGTGGTGTTGTATGTTCTTCTGCTGGCAATCATGCGCAAGGTGTAGCTTATGCCGCTACTCTTGAGCGAATTAATGCTACTATTGTTATGCCTAAGACTACTCCTTATTTAAAGGTTCAAGCTACCCGCGAGTTTGGCGGTCGTGTTATTTTACATGGTGCTTGTTACGATGATGCTTATAAGGAAGCTAGGCGCATTGAGGTAGAAGATGGGGCAACTTTTATTCATCCTTTTGATGACATTGATATTATTGCAGGGCAAGGTAGTGTGGGACTGGAAATTTTTGAGGATTTACCTAATGCGGATATTATAGTTTGTCCTATTGGCGGCGGCGGTCTAATTAGCGGTATTTCCACTTATGCCAAGGAGTATGCTCGTGATGTTAAAATAATAGGAGTGCAGTCTCAAGGTGCTAATGCTATGGCGCGTAGCTTTGGGGCTAATAAGTTAATTTCTCTTGAGCAAATTAATACTATTGCTGAAGGGATTGCGGTTAAAACTCCTGGTGAATTAACTTTTTCTCTAATTCAGCAGTATGTGGATGAAATTTTAACCGTTTCTGACCACCTAATTGTTGATAAGCTATTAATGTTACTAGAGAAACATAAGTTGGTTACCGAAACTTCTGGCGCAGCATCTTTAGCTGCGCTTAAGCAGTTAAACTGCACAGGTAAAAATGTCGTTTGCGTTTTAAGTGGCGGTAATATTGATATGCTTACGTTGTCTTCTCTCGTTAATAGTGGATTTGTTTCGCATGGACGTTTGTTTTGCTTTGGCGTAGAGCTTGCTAATGTGCCTGGGCAATTGTTAAACGTTTCTAAGCTGCTTACTAATCTAGGTGCTAATATTGTTAGACTGGAGCATAATCAGTCTAAGGCTAGAAATAAATATCAAAATGTTCAACTTGAGGTTACTGTTGAAACTAATGGTTTTGAACATATTCAACGTATTAAAGAAGCTTTTGAAGAGAACGATTACTTTATTACTCCTCAATACTAATTTGTTAGGCTGTATGCATTATGTATACAGCCTATTTTTTGGCCAAAAGTTTTATAAAAGGCGGTTAGAACAAATGTTAACGGGAAATAATGTTACTATTATCGGCTTTTATACTTATTGAAGCCTTTTTTAGAGGAGGTTTTACTGTGAAACTAGAACGGTATTATGAAGATTTAAATGTATTACACATTAATACGATGCCTTACAGAAGTTATTATATTCCTACCGATACAGCGGGTAAGGCTCGCTACATTGATTTAAATGGCGATGACTGGAAATTTAGATTATTTAACAATCCTTATGAAGTGGTAGAGGAGAACCTTATTAACATTTGTGTACCAAGCGCATGGAATATGCTTGGATATGATAATCATTTTTTCGTTAGTACTATTCTTGCCCCTTATGTACCTGATGAAAATCCTACAGGGCTTTATATTAAGCAGTTTAATATGGACGAAGAAGCTTTAGCGTTTAAAAATTATATTAATTTTGATGGGGTAGATTCATGTTTTTATTTATGGCTTAATGATAAGTTCGTTGGTTATAGTCAATCGGCACATGCTACTGCTGAATTCGATATTACGGACTTTGTATCAGAAGGGCCAAATATATTAAAAGTTATTGTGCTAAAGTATTGCGAAGGCACATTTTTGGAGAACCAAGATAAGTTTAGAATGCCTGGTATTTTCAGAGATGTATATATTTTGCAGCGTCCACATAAGCATGTGCGAGATTTTTATGTCCGTACACAACTGTCGGATGATTTTAAAACTGCTGATGTAAATATTGAAATTGACGCTAAAGTAGATTATAAGCTACAACTGCTAGATGGAGATAATGTTGTTTATGAAGGAGATAATCCAAGTTTTAGTGTTGAAAACCCAAAACTATGGTCTGCTGAATTGCCTAATTTATATACATTAAAAATCATTAGTAATGATGAGATTATTCCATATAAAATAGGGTTTAAACAAGTTATCATTAAGGATAGCGTTATGTATATTAACGGCCAAAACATTAAAATTAAAGGAGTTAATCGCCATGACTCAGATGCTTATACAGCTAGCGCTATTTCTAAAGAGCAATTAACTGCGGACCTTATATTAATGAAGCAACACAATATAAATGCAATTCGTACTAGTCATTATCCAAACTCGCCTTGGGCATATGAATTATATTCACAATATGGATTTTATATAATGGCAGAGGCGGATTTAGAAACTCGTAAAACACGTGATGTATATGGCGATGAGAATATTTTTAGTACACAGCTAGTCTTTGATGATAATTATCAATTTAATGTTTTAGCTCAAGATGAAAATTGGTATAAAGCTATGTTAGATAGAGTGCAGGCATGTGTTATCCGTGAAAAAAATTCGCCATGCATCTTTATGTGGTCGCTAGGTAACAACTGTGGTTACGGTCCTAATTTAGAAAAGTGCGCGCAGTGGATTAAAGATTTTGACGCTAATGCTGTTGTGCATTATGAAGGAAGCATATATCAAAAAGCTGGTTATACAAATGACTTAACTAACATTGATGTATATAGCAGAAAGTATATGTCGCCTGAAGCTGTAGTTAATTACTGCAGCAGCAATCCTACTAAGCCGCTTATTTTGTGTGAGTATAGCGCTGCTAAAGGCAATAGCAATGGCGATTTAGAACAGTATTATAATATTATGATGGATTATGATTGCTATATAGGTGCTTTTGTGTGGGAATGGAACGACCAAGCAATTTTTATAGGTAAAGATGCTAATGGTAAAGAGAAGTTTCATTATGGCGGTGAGTTTAATGCCATTAATTTTTGTTTAGACGGTTTAATTCATCCTAATAGAACGCCTAAAACGAATTTACTTGAATTTAAAAATGTAAATCGTCCTATCCGCGCAAAGTATGTTGCTGAAGAAAATCATATTTTGCTAACCAATCAAAATGATTTTATCAATATAGCACAGCATTATACTATTCAAGCTTTCCATGTTATTGATGGCAATATAACGTGGTCTAAAACGTATAAAAATTTTGATATTCCGCCTCGTTCAACTAAACTGCTGCCATTTGAAGTGGAGCGTAGTGACAAGGATAATTATATAATGATTGAGTATTATAATTTAGACCGACAGCTGGTAGGCTTTGACCAACTTATATTAAACAAAGTTAGTACCGTGCTTGTTAAAAATAATAGCGTTGCACTAAAGATTGAGGATTTAGATACTCAGATAATTGCTTATAACGATAATCTGCATATTGTATTTGATAAGTTTAAATGTGCTCCTATTAGTATCGTGCAAAATAATGTAGCTTATTTAGTTAAGCCTATGGATTACAATTTATTTAGAACTAGAAAACTTACAAAACCGACTAAGACAGTTTCGCGCACTAAAATGCTTAATTATAAAATTTCAGGTAATGAAATAGCATTTGAGTTTATCATTATACAGATGGAGTCAGTAATGAAGATTAAAGCAGTTTATACGATTGATAATAAAATCAATGTACACATTACAGCGCGCAAAGATAAAGCATTTCCTGAAATACCTCGCTTTGGCGTTAGGATGTTTTTGCCTAAGCAGTTTCAATCCGTTAAGTATAAAGCTTATGGCCCACACGAGAGTTATAGCGATAAACATAATTATTGCTACTTTGAGCAGTTTAGCGATACAGTTAATAATATGTATGAAGATTATCTTGTTCCGCAAGAACATGGCGCTCGATTTGGTGCTAAATACGTTTATTTAACCGATAGTCGCAATGAAGTAACTATTAAGGCGGATGATTTTAGTTTTAACGTTTCAAATTATAGTCAAGAGCAGCTACTTAGCACTACTCACAATTTTAAATTAGTTCCAGACGACTTTGTAACGCTGTGTATTGATTATAAAAATGCTGGCATGGGTTCGAGTAGTTGCGTTCAAAGCATTAGCGCAGACAAAATTGATTTTGAATTTGATATAATTCTATCTACCATTAACGGTGGCATGACTTTTATTTAAAAATATAAAACTAAGGAGATTTAAGAATGATAACATTTGCACAAAATAGACCATTAGATATTATCCTATTAGGGAGAGTGGCAATTGATTTTAACCCAGTAGATTACTTTCAGCCACTAGAAGAATGTAGCACGTTTAAAAAATATGTAGGTGGCTCTCCTGCTAATATCGCAATCGGTGTTTCAAGACATGGGTTAAAAGCTGGTTTTATAGCGCGAGTATCAGACGACCAATTTGGCGACTTTGTTACACACAGCTTTGAAAAGGAAGGTATCGACATTTCTAACATTAGAAGATGCACTAACGGAGAGAAGTTAGGATTAACTTTTACTGAAATTATATCACGTGAAGAAAGCAGAATTTTAATGTATCGCAATATGGCAGCTGATTTGCAAGTATGCCCAGAAGATGTTGATGAGCAATATATTAAAAAATCTAAGGCATTACTAATATCAGGTACAGCACTAGCCCAAAGTCCATCTAGAGAGGCAGCGCTTAAAGCTATGTATTTAGCTAAAAGAAATGACGTTAAAATTATTTTCGATATAGATTATAGGGAGTATAATTGGAAAAGCTTAGATGAAATTTCTATTTATTATTCGATTGTAGCACAAAATGCAGATATAATTTTAGGTTCTAGAGAGGAATTTGACCTTACCGAACGACTTATTGAGCCAGATAGAACAGATGAGCAAACTGCAAAAGCATGGATTGACTTAGGAGCTAAAGTTGTAGTTATTAAACATGGAAAACAAGGCTCGACTGCATTTGTGGCAGATGGAAATAAGTTTAGCGTTAAACCGTTTCCAGTGGAAGCGCTTAAAGGTTTTGGAGGTGGTGATGGTTATGCATCTGCATTTTTATATGGTATATTCCAAGGATTTGACATTGCAAAGTGTTTAGAGATTGGTAGTGCTGAAGCTTCTATGATGGTTAGAAATCACTCTTCTAGCGATTTACCTACTATTGAAGAAGTTGAAAAGTTTATAGCAGAAACTAAAGCAAAGTATGGTGATTTATAATAGCTAGTGGCTCTCGTGCTATACGTGATGTTAAAACCAAAGATATTATAGAGTTATACAAACAACTTTGGCATTAAGGTTAAGAAAAGGCTAGTAAGAACGTAATCTTACTAGCCTTTTTTCAAAAAATAAAATCCATTATCGCATCAACAGTAATAGCCTGCTGCTCCACATCGGAAATAGTAGCATCACGGTCACCATCTTGCGCACCATAGTTACCAAACTGGGCATGATTACCGCCATCAATAATAACAATGTTTTCAGTGTAATCTATATACTCTTCTAGATTATCATTCAATGTGCCATAAATAGTAATAGCGTTGCTAGGCGAATAGTCACCGTAAATATAAGCACCAATTAAAATTAAGCCATCGACTTTATCGGGGTTATCTGAAGCATATGAACTAGCCATTCCACCACCAAGCGAATGCCCCATAATAAACCAGCTGGATACATGGTCTTTAAGTAAATCCAAAACGTCATCTGCGGCATTTGCATTTAAGAAAGCAAGGTTAAAAGGCATTTTGACTAAAACAACACTAAAGCCTTCATCGGCTAACTGCTGTAACAGTGGCATATAAGCGATTGCTTCCACCTTAGCACCAGGATAAAATATAATACCTACATCATTAGATTGTAGTGGTTCTATAATAGTTAAGTTATTGTAAGTAGTAATGTGCCCATTGTCTAAACCAGCTTGGTAAACAGCTAGAGCAACTTCATCAGCTTTATAGTAATCTGAAACGTAAATATAAAAAGCAATAGCGGCGGCCACAATAAGTAGTGTTAATGCAATAATGATTTTTTTAAATTTATTCATAACAAACCCTCCCGATTAATACTATGCAAACATATTTAAGTACATACAAAAATAGCGGCTAATGTAGCCGCATATTTTAATCAACAGTAAAGAAATCCATTTGAGCTTGTAGGTTATCAGCTTGAGCTGCAAGCTGTTCGCTAATAGCAACGTTTTCTTGCGAAATTGAAGCGTTTTTAGCAATGTCTTTTGATAGCTGTTCAGTGTCAGAAACAATTTGCTTAAGAGCCTCGCGCTGGCGAAGAGCATTATCGCGAATGAATTTAGAAGAATCAGCAGTTTCATTACTAGCAGTAATAATCTCCTCTAGAGCATTAGTTGTAAGCTCTACCATTTGCTCACCTTTTTCCACGCTTTCTAAATTCAGTTGAATCATTTCATAAATCTCTTGAACAATATCAGTTGTTTTACCAGATAAATCTCTAACTTCATTAGCAACTATACTAAATCCTCGGCCAGCCTCACCAGCGCGAGCTGATTCAATGCTAGCGTTAAGTGCTAATAAGTTAGTCTGACTAGCAATATCTTCTATCGACTGGATAATTTGTAATATCTCTCGCGTTGAAGAACTAATCTGGCTCATAGCATCAACCATATCATTAGCGAGAACTTTACTGTTGTTAGCCTTTTTAACCATATCAGAAATAATAACATAACTTTCGTCTATAGCTTCAATGTTGCTAATAATATCACTTGCTACATTGCTCGTATTATCTTTAAAGTTCACTAACAATGTAGCTTGGGAACTAGTAATGTTAGCAAGTTCCATAGCAGAATCGGAGATGGTGGCTGCAGCAGTAGTAACTTCTATAGTAGAAGACGATGTATCAGAAAGCAATGTACATAGTCGTTCTGAAATCTCTATAAGAGAAGTTTTAATCTGGCCGAAATCACCAATATAAGCTTGTGAAGGTACTGCTCTAAAATCGCCTTCAGAGTAGATGTGTAAAATTTGAGCAATTTCTTTAATGTATTTATCCAAGTTGCTAGAAACGATATCTAGAGCATTTGTAATTTTACAAAGTTCAAAACTATTGCGAGCAATGTTAGAAGTGTCGATGTTTAAATTACCTTCACTAAGCGACTGCAAGCCTAGAACAACTTTACCAAGAGGCCCGATATATTTCCTAACAAATACCGAGATAACAATGTTACCAACAGCAATAGCGACAATGGAAATACAAATAGCAATAATAATCTCAGTCACGAGAATTTCAGTAGTATAACTAGTCGGATAAGTTAAAATTATTTTCCAGTCTGTGTTAGGCATACCATAATAAGCACTATAAGCTGAATAACCTTCACTAGTAGTATTATTAGAAACAATACCCTCACCTTGTGCAAACAGCCTAGAATAATTTGCTAGGGTAGCATTTAAGTTAAGCATGCCAGCAGAGCTAGGTAGCATATTAGCTTTAGGATGCATAAGAACATCGTTGTCACCTGTAATTACAAAAGCGTACAGACCCTCATCATTAGCGAAATCTTCAATAATACCTTGAAGAGTGTTTAAACTAACCCCCATAGAAACAATTCCAACCATACTGCCATTAGGTCCTATTATAGGATGGGAAATTGCTACAACTAACGCTCCATCAACAGCATCAATATAAGGGTCGGTTATAGAAAGGTCGTTACTTTCCATAACGCCAGTATACCACGGTCTAGTGGTAACATCAAAGTCTGGCCCTGGAACCCAGCCAGTAGAGTGCGCCCAACCTTGGTCAAAGTGTACATGAGCGTAAACATCTACTACATCTTCTATTGTGCTATGAGCCATTGTAAGGTAGTCTTCTAAAGCTTCAATATCCATGTAAATTCGGTGATAGCTAATGTCATTGGCGAGGTCGGCAATAAACGTTTGTTTTTCGGTAAACCATGAACTAAACTGGGCTTGAGCTATCTGTGCATTGTTTATAACTTTTTCGCGTGAATTAGAAATAGTCAAAGACCATAGCTCGATTACTTTAAATGAAGAAGTAAACAAAATAAGTACTACGATTAAGATGTTAACAATTATTTTGATTCTGGTGGATAAAAGTATCTTTGAATTTTTCATAATCTTCTCCCTTACAAAAACACACCTATATATCAAATAATATGTCCTATTTTAGCCATAATATAACGTCACAAAAATTGGTAGTATAAAGAAGTATAAATCTACAGATAAAAAAAAGGCTAAGAGCATGCTCTTAACCCCTAAAAATCATTTGTATAATATAACTATAGAAATATAAATGCAACGTACTCCAGCCAAAGCCACCAATTAGCCCACTAAGCAGCCTACGAAAATTTGTAGATTGTTTAATCCCAAAGTACTGAATAGACCAATCCGCTAGCATAACAGCGCTCATAATGATTGCAGTTAAAATGCTGATTTTATAGGCAAAAAATACAGGAACTGATATAGCTGTTGCGACAATTACTCCTGTACATCTAGCGCATACAGGAAACTGAAATTTTTTATAAAAAAAACTTCTCTGCGGGAATTGGTGGCACCCTAA
>MDJM01000043.1 GCA_001994995.1 Candidatus Parepulonipiscium sp. PG-Nuni2H_MBin01
CGTCCGCCACTAACTACCGAAGTAGTCCGTTCGACTTGCATGTGTTAAGCACGCCGCCAGCGTTCATCCTGAGCCAGGATCAAACTCTCAATGAAAATTAATTGTACTATATTAATATAGTACAATTAGAGCTTGTCTACTGACAAATTTATACTACTCAATTCTACCTTATGGTAGATGAATCGACTGGTCTTAATTCTTAATACTATTCTATTTTCAATGTTCAATCAACAAATATTTCCTGCTGACTTGTATCATTATGCACTATATTTTCCAATAAGTCAAGCAGTTTTTTAAAAAAACTTTAAAAAACTTATTTTATTTAGCAAAATCGCCGTATCTTACTGGCTTAACCCCTCTTAATTTGTAGAATATACATCGCAGAATAAGCAATCCCCTATTTGACGATTGCTTTTATAATTAAGTTAGATCGAATTATATAATCTATTTATCTCTTCTAATTGTGTTTTTAATTTTGCATCTATTTCTGTTTTTATATATTCCTTTTTTATTTTACTTATAAATCTTATGTCAAAGAATAAATGTGTAATCGTTGATAGAAGACTTCCTATATCTAAATTTTTAATATTTTGCGTAATTGATGTTGCGATTATAGTACTCCCACTTGCTATGGCATTAGAAATTAATAAAATTTTTCGCGTTCTTATTTCATACAAGTCTATATCATCGTCTGCTGTTCTAAATATTCCATGCAGTAAACTGATTAACATATCTATTATCATTGATACTATATAAGATGCTTCAATAACTCTTGCATCTCTTGCAAAACATAATGCATCATACTGGTTCTTATACAATTTACTCGCTAAACTTTCATTAATTACAGATAGCATAGGCACTGGTAGGCCTAATTTGGTATATGCATCTGAATTTAAATGTTGTGCTTGTGCAAATAAGGCTGCTGGTAAATTTAAAAAGTTTGCATTAGCAACGCCATACGCTTCATTAAATAGTGAAAAAATAGATACTTGCTCAGGTGTAATTGTCATTGTCGGAGTGCGTATTATTCTATATGATGTGAAATTATTTAAAGTGATTGTATCCGTTAAAATATTTGCTGTTCCAAACACCCATCCCAAAATAGGATCGTGTCCTAACGTATGAAACCGATGGTACATCCCTTCCATATTTATACCTATATTTTTTGAACCAAATGTTACATCATAAGCTGGCGTTTGATATAAAAAATTAACCCATGCTCCTGTTCCATAAGTGTTGATATATTTATCTCTAAATTCATCCGTTGCCGCTTTTTGTGCTTGCTTTATTGTACTATCATCATGTGAGAGTCTAGTAGTTTTATCAAAAGAATCACCATATCCAAATTTTCGTGCCAAATAAGGAAATAAAACTGATTTTGTAACTTGCAGTGCTATTGCTATAGTTAAAATAATTAAATCCGTTTTATTAGTAATAGAAGTTTTTTTGCTAAACTGATGATTTATACGGTCTAATTCTTTAAAAGCTTTTTTTATCTCACTTTCGCTTAATATATCTTCTAACATAACCTCATGCGGTACATACTCATTAGATTCTTTTACGATGTTCTCCCACAATTGATTAGCGCCTCTAATGCGAGATTTTTCATTAACTTCCATTGCTTTAGTTTTTGCTCTTAATACCTCTTTTGAATAACCTAAAGACTTTAATAACTCTTCTGAAGACGCAATATTTGCATCTGCATTAGCTCTAACGTTATTTAACTCGCTGTCTTTTAATAACTCATCAGATTGTGCTAAGTTACTCTTTAATACTTTATTTTGTTCAAACTCTTCAGCTGTATAAAATTTTTTCATTTTGGCCTCCTGTGCTGACTAAATGAATTTAAGAAATTATGCTATTCTACCTAAATCTTCTGCTAGTTCTTTTAAGGCTGCTTGTAGTAATATATTTATTGCTGTTAAATATTCTATTCTTTCTTTATCAGACTCAGCTTCATCTTTTAACGCTTTAAAAATTGCATTTTGTTTTGACAGCGCCTCTATATAACACAATTCTTTAGCTTGTTTTAGCTTTTTATTTTTAGTATGGGATGCGATTCCTACGCCACTTGCGCCTAAAATTACAGCCGGAGCTGCTAATACTGCTATTCCAGCAATCATACCACCGCCTACAACTCCACCCGCAGCAGCTAATCCACTAGTTATACCTGCGCCGCTAAGTCCAACTACAGAGCCTCCCAAGTATAATGCGGAAAATCCTACTGCTCCTCCAACTCCTACTCCTAATGCTCCTGCTAGCGTTTCTGGCATATACGATGTCCCTATCGTTCTATTTCTGTCATTTATAGCCTCACTCGCTTCTCCTAATACCTTCTTTACTTGCCCTAATGAATCTAGGCTCTTAAAGTTCATTGCTTTTTTACGCATTTGCGCAGCCTCCCTATTGTTTTAGTCTCACTAAAATATATATAGTAACGTGTTGTTTAATTCATCATTACTATATTTTATTATACTAAAATAAGTAACTACCATGTATTGGCAGTTACTATAAATTTTTGTTATAAATTTGTATGATATTTAGCAATCTAGTCATAGCAGCATACAAAATTTGATTAGCACAGCTGAATTTGTAATTTAGCTAATGCATTTTAGTGTAGTAAGGTTTCCTCGATAAGAACTAGCATCATAAATAGAGCCATCTTCTCTTATAATTACTTTAGACGATGAAGCAGGTGTAGAAAATTGATAATAATTATATCCTAATAAGTTGCCTAGTAAAGCACTGTCTACATTATCAGAATGTAACATAGCTCTAGCTAAACTAGCCATTTCATTAGCCGATAAGCGTTCTAATTCAAACCCCCCTAATAGCTCACAATTTAAAATTATATTTACATTTTCTAACTCTACTGCATTAAGTTGTTTATCAGAGAAATTATTAGCTGCTATATCACCATCATACCAATACTGTCTATTAAAATAAGTATTTAAGTCATCGCTATTAAATATTTTGCCATGGCGTGCATAAATTTCATTACGCCCTAACCTCAGCTGTTCTAGTGACAGCCCATCTAATTCCCACTGTTCAATAAGTTTTGTATCGCTATTAGGAAAGATATAGCCCACTTTTGAGACTTCTACTGGTTCCAATTTAACCTTTTTTAACATTCTTCTTTCGCTAAACTCAACTCCATCATCTCTAAGTATAACATTTTGTTTCCCCGACTTTAAATGATGATACGTCCTACCATCAACTACTTGTTCTTTTCCTACAATAGTGTTTGAACTACCAAATATATCAGTTGCAATTTCATACAACTGTTCATTAGTTAATGTAGGAAACCCATTATATATAATTTTTTCTGGAATACCTTGTGTGCCAAAAAATATTTCACCAGTTTCAGTATGCACTGCTGCCTTTCCTGTATCATGTGATATGATATGAAATGCAGGTGGTGTTTTTCCGTATACTCCATAATTGCTATATTCAATTCCTTCATATTTAAAATCTCCTATGCTAGTAAATTCAGCTTTTACTAAATTTAGCGCTTCATCAGAAGTAATTTTAGTATCTAAATTTGTAGGGATTAAATTAGATTTATGTGTATTAGAAGGAGTAATAATATGAAAGGCTGGTGGTTTCTCATCATTAAAATCATGGTATTCTATGGGGCCGTATTTAAAGTCTGTGGTAAGCTGAGGTTTTGTAGGTACTATCAGTTTAAACCCATCAGTTGATTGGGGAGTTGAATTAAATGCAAACGTAGGTGTGGTACTAATAAGTAATGTTAATAACGATATAGTTAATCTCGTTTTCATATATAATTCCCTTTCTTTTGTATAGTAGTATTATTATAATTTACTTATTTATAAAGATTATACATATTTAGCTTATAACTAACAAAAAAATGGCAACCACTATTAAGCGATTGCTAGTCTTGGATATATGGTTTTAACTTAGCTAAGTCTCCTTTTTTTCCCTTATAAGTTGAAGTGTCAAACACAGCACCATCATCTCTTATTATACAACTCATATACGGTAAATCAACGGTTTCAAATGCATAATAGGTATACCCCTTATATTTACCTAGCTCTTTATACGAAATATTTGGTGTACTAAATACACCTTTAGCAATTGCAATCAACTGATCAATTGTTAATTTCTCGCTTGATTGCTTAGCGCGTTCAATCATATTTCTATTTGTAAGTCCGTTAGCTTCAGGAAAAGCAACTGAAGTTGGTGGGGCAGAAAATAGAGTTGTTATTAGTAGTATTGCTAAGTGTTTTGTCATGGCTTAACTCATCCTTTTCTTTAAGAGTTTCATTTTTATTATAACCATTATTTGCGCAATAATACTTTATGGATTGCATGGCGATTTATATACAAAAAAAAACTTACCCTAAGCGAGTAAGTTTTATAGGCTATATAACAAAATGAGCAAGTTGATGTTTCAAACTATTAAGTTGAGCCTCAAGCTCCTCACTAATTAGAACATTACCTTCAGAAATAGAAGCATTTTTAGTCATAGCAGATTCTAAGCGTTCAACTGCTACAATCATTCTATTTAGCGCATCTTTTTGTGTCACAGCAGTTTCAGAAACTTGCCTTGCAACATTACGCGTTTCTTCGCTAGCGTTAGAAATTTCAGTTAAAGCAGCAGCTGTAATCCCCACTAGTTCCTCACCTTTTGCCAAGCTATCTATATTATCGTTTATCATATCGTAGATGTTATTAACTATTTCCGCAGTTTTAGTGGATAAATCTCTAATTTCTCTAGCCACAATAGCAAATCCACGCCCTGCATCTCCTGCCCTAGCTGCTTCAATCGCTGCATTTAGCGCCAATAGATTAGTTTGGTCTGCTATATCAGCTATAGATTTAATTACTTCTGTCATCTCACGATTAGATGTTTTGATTAATTGCATAGCCTCAGATAAATTATTTCCTTGCGCAGTTCCATGTAGCGCTTTATCTGCCATTGCATCTGCAATTCCATAACTTTTATCAATATCTTCAATTATATTAATTACGTCTTCTGCTACTTTAACCGTTTCTTGTTTAAAGTCAGTAATTAGCTCGCACTGATCAACTGTTAACTGAGCTAAGTCTTGAGCTGATATGGCAATCTGTTTAGACCCAGTGCTAATTTCATTTGTAGACGCTTGTGTATTAAATAGTAATTCTTTTAAATGCTTAGAAATATTAAGCAAAGAAACTTTGATTTTAACGAAGTCTCCTATGTAGTTCTGTTTAGGTTCAATTGTAAAATCCCCATCTGCAAAACTATCTAAAATATGATTTATCTCATTTATATACATATTTAACGTATCAGATACAACTTGTAACGAATTAACTAATTTTTCTGTCTCTAAATTTGGTGTTCTTATATGAGACGTTTGAATGTTTAAATTTCCATTTTTAATTTCATCTAAAGCAACCACAACGTCTTCTAGAGGTAAAATATATTTTTTAACTAAAACTGCAATTACACACCAAATTAATGTAAGGCTTCCAATTAAAACTGCTATGCTCATTCCCACTTCTTTCCATATTGCAGTGCTCACCTGGCTACTAGGATAGTTAACTACAATTTTAAATGGTGTATCTTGTATGGTTTGTACTGTGCTATAATAAGTGTCACCCTCGGCATTTGTAATTTTAGTTACCGTATTATCAGCAATGGAAACTACACTAGCGTATGAAGCACTAACACTAGATAAGTTAAATAAACCATCCATTTTAGGCATATAATCTTCATTAGGATGTGCTATTACAGTGCCA
>MDJM01000044.1 GCA_001994995.1 Candidatus Parepulonipiscium sp. PG-Nuni2H_MBin01
TTTATGGTTTTGTTCTAATATTAATAATGATAGTGATGACACCTAAAACACACAAAGACTTCACAAAACTAATATTTCTATTAATTGTAGTAACAGTTTCCATATTAATATTAAAGCTAGTTCCTGGTTTATTTTCTCCTAATTAATATTAGTTATTAGGCATTCCACAAAGTTGGTGTGGGCTGTACTTATATGATAAATCGAAAGAATTAGAGGATACCTTATGACGATACTTATGAACCAGATTAGCAAATATTCTATATGTTCAAGATATAAAAAAAGTGCTAACCAAAACGGTCAGCACTTATTTTTCGTATTTCCAGTTATTCCACACTAAATGCGGTATATACATAGAGTTTGTTATAATTATTGGCCTTTAATTTTAGAAGAATAAAACGTTAATCCTAATTCTAAAACTGCAAGCATCGTTCCCACTATAAGCAATCCTTTAAACGGTAAGTAAACTTCTGGTGAAAATACATCAGCAAGCCATAATGGGATATAATTAGAAATAACACATAGTGAATATTTAACTATATTTACCCTAGCATTAATTGCGCCAGTGCGCCTTAAAGATGATACTATTACTGCCTGAACTACAGTAAACACAACCGAAATACCGATAGCGACAAATATAAAAGTCACAAGTGCACCGACTGAAGTATAAACTAGCCCTGTAAGTTCCATTAATGCAAAATATATAATTAATATTAATATAGCCGAAACAATACCAATAGCCATAAATCTTTTACCTTTACTTGAATTATCCATTGCGCCCCCTCCTTTTCATGTAATTATATCAAATCCAAAGTTTTATTACAATACGCTTGTTTTAAATTTGTTAACCTTTTTGTTGTTATATATTTCCTAAGCGTTATTACTGACATAATGATACATAATCTTTGTACAAATATATTAGTATTTATGTATTAAAACTATAGCATTATTATTACCTACATGATATAATTAAGTAACAATAAAGGGGGAATGTATTATGTTAGTTAAAAATATTATGATTTCAGTAGACAAACTTACAACACTAAACTTATCTGATACAGTAGAGCAAGCGATTTCAACTATAAATTCACACAATTTACTATCGCTGCCAGTAGTTAAAGATAAAAAATTTATCGGCATTATTTCCAAGCAGTGTCTTTACGCTGATTACTTCCAACAAGAGCAATCTAAAGAAGATTTTTTAAAGCGACCTATTTCTGAGTTTATGAAAACTAGTATTTCTACTGTTTATAAAGATGATTTAGTTGAAACTGCTGTGCATATGCTAAACGCAAAAAACTTACAGTTTATTCCTGTTCTTAACAGTAAGGACGAGTTTGCTGGGATTATTACTCATAAAGCAGTATTTAGTACATTAACTAACGTATTTGGATTTGGACATACTAGGATGGTTGTTACTACACATGATATGAAGGGGCGACTTGCTAAACTTGCAGATATAATTTATAAGCAAGGCGGAAATATCATAAGTATAGTTGAACTAGACATAGAGGTTATGGACTTACGCCAAATTGTATTAAGGGTTGATGTGGAAAACGTTAAGAAGCTTTCTAAAAAGCTAGAAGAAAATGGTTTTAGAGTTAGACGTATTGATGAAATTTAAATACAAAATGTTTAAGAGCCACAAACTGTAAAAAGTCTGTGGCTCTTTTTTTTACCCAATTTGAGTCATTTGATAAATAATTCTATCTTCTACAAACTCACCTGTAGCTGCGCGGTATGCTTGAATATGCGCGCTATTATTATGCGCATGCCAATCTTCTTTTGTCTCCCAAGCTTCAACCCAAATGAATGCTCTAGAATCTTCATTATCTTGGTGCAGATTGTAGTATACACAACCTTTTTCTTGTGTAGTAGGAGGGATTAGTTTTAACATCTCCTCTTTTACGAAATCCGCGTGCTCCGGCATAACAATAATTTTTGCTACGATAGTTAAATTAGCCATAATGGCCTCCTTTAAAAATTTTTTTGGCTCTGTTAACATTAACAGCTCCTTTTTTTACTAGATTTTAATATATTGACTGCGTAAAATCAAGGTTCCCTATTAAATAAAAACATATAAAATGCTGCTGCAAATATTATTATATAACCCAAAATACTTATAAAATCAGGTAGTACTCCAAACACTACCCAACTAATTAACGCTGCAAAAACTACGTTGGTATAATCGAAGATTGAAATTTCCTTAGCTGGAGCAAATTTATAGGCTAGTGTTATACAAAATTGGCTTATTGTAGCACACACTCCGGCTAATAACAATAAAACCAATTGAGTTAATGTCATTGGTTTAAAAAAGAATAGTAAGTAAGGCAATAAAAATAAACTTGATAATGTGGAAAACACAAATACAGTAGTATAGTAAGGTTCGCTTTTACCTAAACTTCGCAAACATGTATATGCTGCACCAGCACTAAGCGCACCTAACAT
Source organism: Candidatus Parepulonipiscium sp. PG-Nuni2H_MBin01 (assembly GCA_001994995.1). Taxonomy (GTDB): domain Bacteria; phylum Bacillota; class Clostridia; order Lachnospirales; family Cellulosilyticaceae; genus Parepulonipiscium; species Parepulonipiscium primum. The sequence continues at coordinate 2,446 of MDJM01000044.1, forward strand.
AGCGACTATTCCCGGAAAGATGTCCGCATTAAAGCCAGGCTTGATAATTAACAGTGCGCCGAAAAACGCTATTATTATAGTTATCGCTTGTTTTATATGTACTTTTTCATGCAAAAATATATACGAAAAAATAATTACAAATAGCGGTGATAGCTTATTAATCATATTTGCATCAGATAAAACCATATTATCTATTGCATAAAAGTTAAATACAACTCCTATAGTTCCAGCTATCGACCTTAACAATAATAATTTACGGCTACTCTTTTTCCCAAAAAAGCTTGCTTTATGCTTATATACTAAAATTCCAGCAGTAAAGGGGCCTACTATATTTCTAAAAAACGCTTTTTGTATGCTAGGCAAATCGCCTGCTAATTTTACGAACATTGCCATTAAGGCAAATCCAAATGCGGCTATTAAAATAAAAATTATCCCTTTAGTTTTATTCGATAATCTATTGTCCATGACTGTTCTCCTTAACTTTGTATGCTCATTTATAAATTATATACTCTCGGTTGCGTGAACTACCCCCACTTATAGAAGTGGGGGCTTCTTGGGAAGTATTTGCTTTTACTAGCCAAATATATTTACCAAGCTCTACGGGTAGTCCCTACCCTGATAATTTGTTTGTTATACAGCTAGTTTTAATAGATTTTTACTAGCATTTATATCCCTGTTGTGGACTGTTTTACAACTAAGACACTCCCATTCACGTACAGATAAATCCTTAGTTTCACTATTTTGATAACCACAATTTGAACATAATTGGCTACTAGCGAAAAATCTAGGTGCTATTACAAGTTCCCTATCGTACCATTTAGCTTTATATTCCAACATAGTTCTAAATTTACTCCAGCTTACATCACTTATTGACTTAGCTAATTTACGGTTTTTCATCAAATTTTTTACTGCTAAATCTTCTATAACTATAACTTGGTTTTCGTTTATTAGTTGTGTAGATACTTTATGCATATTATCTTTTCTTTGATTTTTTACCTTTTCGTGTAATTTAGCTACTTTTATTCTAGCTTTATTTCGATTTTTACCACCTTTTTGCTTTCTTGATAATTCTCGTTGTGCTTTTGCTAATTGTTTTTCTGCTTGTCTTAGATACTTAGGGTTTTCAAATACTTCCCCATTTGATGTAATAGCAAAATCTTTAATCCCTAAATCTATACCTACTTGCTTATTGCTTTTAGGTAGAGGAGTAATAACCTGTTCCGTTAATATTGAAATATAATACTTGCCACTTGGATTTTTAGAAATTGTAACAGATTTGATAACGCCTTGTATTTCTGTGTGTATTTTCAATTTTACGAAACCAACTTTTGGTAACTTAATTTTATTATCTTCAATTCTAATAGAACCTTTTTGATTATTAGTAGTATACGATTTATGGTTATCTCTTTTGGTTTTGAACTTAGGAAATCCACTACCTGAAAAGAAATTTTTATACGCAACCCTTACCTGTAATTGTGCATTTGCTAAAGCTAAACTATCTACCTCTTTGAGAAATTCAAATTCAGATTTATAGGACGCAGGTGTATTTAACTTGGATTTTTTGTGTTCTTTATAATAATCAATCCCGTCACCTAAAATCTTATTGAATATAAGCCTAGCGCAACCAAATGTCTTATTAATCAATATCTCTTGTTCTTTAGTAGGATACAACCTAAATTTATAAGCCTTATTTTGCACTAGATTTACCTCCTTGACCTTGATTTTCTATATACTTTTTTAGGACTTCAATAGTAACACCACCAGTAGTTATTAAGCAGTAACTCCTAGTCCAAAAATATTCTTTCCATAATTTTTGTTTAATTACAGGGAACTCTTTTTTTATTAACCTGCTACTTGCACTTTTATAAGCGTTAATAAATTTAGATAATTCACTATTAGGATGAGATTTGAACAAGATATGCACATGGTCTTTATCGTGTTTCCATTCCTCTAAACTTATATTGTAGCTAGGTGCTATATATTCAAATATTTCTTTAAGTCTAGTTGAAATATCATCATTCAATACTTGCCGTCTATACTTAATGACTAATATTAGATGATAATTCAAGCTAAATACTGAATGTTTATTAGTGTCTAAAATCATTGTAATTGTTACCTTTCATCTTGATATACTGATTATAATAAGAATGATTTATAATGTCAAGATATATTTATAGGCAATTCATCTCACCACCTAAAGAGGTGGGAGAATTCTTGCCTTTTCCAGTTAAAATCTATACAATCTATACATTATATGGTAAAATAGCTCAAAGAGAATACATATTTCTTTAATATAACTAGGATGTGACAATATGAGTAATAAGTTAGAACCACAAAAAGTAAACGCAATAATTCACCGTATACTACAGTTAGAAGCACAAAATTTACGAACACAAGAAAATTCGCGAACAAAGATGATTGATAAGATAATTAATGAGATTAAGGAGGAGCTTGAATGTTACTAAAGAAGTTAACCTTAGAGAATTTCAGGCAGTTTAATGGTAAGCAAAGCATTGAATTTAGTACTGATAAAACGAATAATGTTACTGTTGTGTTAGCGGAAAATGGTACGGGAAAAACTACATTAGCGCAGTCGTTTCGGTGGGTGTTATATGAAAAGACTGATTTTAAGGCTAAAAAGTTAATAAATGCTTCTTTAGCAGAACGCTTGGAGGTAGGAAAGAGTGTGACTGTAGCGGTGACATTAGAGTTAACTCATAGTAACATTGATTATACTATAAAAAGAGAGCAAAAATATACGAAGGCCACTAAAGAGTTAAAGGTGGAACCTAGTCGCCTTACTATGTCAAAGAACACAGGGGTAAAACAGGTGATGTTAACTCCAGCTCAGGCTAAGCTTGAAATTAAACGTATTCTTCCTGATAATTTATCGCGATATTTCTTTTTTGATGGTGAGCGTATTGAGAGGATGGGGCGTGAATTAGAAAGTGATAAATCTAACAAGGATTTTTTAGATGCGGTGAGAGGGTTGTTAGGATTAAATACGTTAGCTGAGGCTATAGACCATTTAGGAACTAACCGAGGTACGGGAGTTATAGGGAAATTAGAGCGTAGGATAGATGATAGAAGTAATGCAAAAATTAAAACTCTTGGTGAGACTATTAAAGAAAAGGAAGCAATCAAAATTGATACTGAAACGAAGATGAGGGAGCTTGAAGAGCAAAGGGAGAGGTTTATTCAGTCGGAGAAAGAGTTATCTAACCAATTACAGCAGTTTGAAAGCATTGCAGACTATGAGGTGGAAGCTAAAAAATTTATTGATGAAATTGATAAGATAAAAATACGGCAGCAGGAGTTAACACAAAAAATTTTAAAAACTTTTGCTACTAATGCATTGAATTATTTAGCTAAACCACTTCATACTAATGCGACTGAAATGCTAAAACAGGAGCAAATGGCTGATACAGGTATTCCGGAGTTGCATTCTAAAACTGTGAAGTATTTGATTGATAGAAGGCGGTGTTTGTGTAATCAGGTTTTAGAGGAAGGGAGTAAGGAATTAGCACAATTGTTAGAGTTACTGCATTATGTGCCGCCTAAAAGTATTGGTTCGCAAATTAAAGATTTTATTAGCAGCACGGAAATCTATTCGCAAACTAGGGTGAATTTGTTTAATGAAGTGGATGATTTATTTAAGGACATTATGATGAATGATGAGCGGATTGAGGATTTGGAGCTAAGGTTGAATGAGTGTAATAAGTATATCATTAATAATGGAGAAGTAGCAACTATAAAAATTCAAGAGCAAGATACTATTGAAAATAGAAAGTCAGTTGAAAATCAGCTTAGAACGTTAACCCAAATTCAACAGGAGGCAGAAATTATTATTCGGGAGCTTGAAGCACAGCGCGAAAATTTACTTACTTTAGATAAAGAAAATCTGCAATATAGGCTTTACAGAGAGTATGCTAAAGCGGTTAGAGAGAAGATTGTAGATTCTTATGGTAAAAGAGAAATTGAAATTAGACAGGAGTTAGAAATAACTATTAACGAAATTTTTACTACTATATACGATGGACAAATGTCAATTGAATTAGATAACAAATATAGAGTGAGTGTTGTGGTAGCGGATGTTAAGGACAGTGTGGAAAAATCAACAGCACAAAGCATTTCGGTAATTTTAGCGTTTATTGCAGGTGTTTTAAAGATGGCTAAAAAACGAGCGGATGGACATTCGGCAGAAAACAATATCGTTTCAGAACCTTATCCATTAGTGATGGATGCGCCTTTATCGGCTTTTGATAAGCGTCGTATTAAAAATGTTTGCACAGTATTACCTCAAATCGCTGAACAAGTTATTATTTTTATTAAAGATACAGATGGAGAGTTAGCGGAACAACATATGAATGATATTATTGGGAAACGGTTATTTTTACAAAAATCTAATGAGACCAATACTTTGATAAAAGGTAGGTAGTAACATGGTGATAGTAGACGAGAGAGATTATATATTTTATGGTAAGCATGCCAAAATGGTTAGAGCTTTAAGTACGTATTTTGATGTGCAAAATAAATATAGATTTTTTGAAAACGACTTACAAATCTATATTTTAGCGCCTATTGTAGGGGTATTGTATAATAGAGTAGCACCTATTAGTAAAGATGATGCGATGATGGTTGCTATTGCGCTGCAAGATTTAAATGCACAAAAAGTACAAATCGCATATAATTTTAAATTGATTATGTTGGTGATTGATAAGGAGAGTTTGTGTTCTAAAGAACGTGTGGATAGAGCTTTTAGTGGTTATTATGACCCTGTTCAAAAGGGGGTTATGGTGGAGAGGTATAATGAGTATGTTAGAGGGGGTGTGGAAGTTTTGCATGAGAAATTGATTGTTAACTCTGATGGGGATTATATGCAAAGTTTATATAAGTTTTTGTTTGAGTTAAACAATCGCTACTATAAAGAGTTGTCTTCTGAAGAAATTGTTGCGATGGCCATGTCGTATGATTATTAGAAAACCCCACAAAAGTTAATTTTGTGGGGTTGTTTTTAGTTTAGAATAAATCGATTTCCATAGTTGCAGATGTAAAATCGCTCTTCTTAGTAGGGTCTGTACCTGTTACATAAGTTAATTCATTATTTTTTATTGAAAAGTTTAAAAGCATTTCATCATCCGCTAGCTCTAGCTCTGCAAGCACTTCGGAAGTATCATCGCTAATGCTATAAGCCATAATTTGAGTAGGAGTATTATAATATAAATAATCGCCACTTCCATCAAAGCCAGTAAAGTTGTTAAGCCAATAGTAACCTTCGCCAGCAGGCCAAACGACTTCACTTAAAACTTCATTTATAACTGTAGTTTCACCAGTCGCAGTGTTAATTGTGTTAATCGAACCTGCAGTAGTATCCATATAGTAAGCTTGTCCGCCAGAAAATACAAATGGTGAAGAAGTTAATGTAAAGCGGTCTTCAAACTGAGTGTTAGTTGCTTTAGGGACAGTGTCTGTCCAGTCGTCTATTAAATTTTTATATGTATCTTCATTTTGCTCCATCTTTCGTTCATTGCTAATCATAAAATTTGAATGGTCAGAGTGCCCAATCATATTAGGAGTAGGGTCTGCCCACGTAAAGTCTATATTATACCACTCGCCTTCATACTCAACCATATTCCATGTATGGTTTATATCATATGATTCAACTGATACGTTAGCAATGCCAAGTTCGTTTAGTACAAGTTTTGCAAGGTTAGTATAAGCCTGGCATATACCTTTACCCGTGCTAACAAGACGAGCTGAATCTGAGATTTCTAAAGTTGTGTCATATTCGTAGTTTGTAGCTAAGTAATCATTTAAAATTAACATTTTATCCAGATTAGTAGCCCCTTCGTGCGTTAACTCAACAATTTTATTTACTTCATTATTAAGCAGGTTATAATAGTGGTCATAATTTTCTTGTAAAACTTCATCATAATAAGGGGTTAAGGTTGCTAACTTACCCGTTCTAGAGCTGTAAGAATAGCTTATATCTCCTATAACATGGAACAACTGCAATTCATCAAAAAGTAAGGTTCTATACTGTTTTGCGAATTCGTCTATATCATCTATATTAATGTTAAAATTGGATAAATCGATAGTTGTGTCCCCAGCCATTAAAGCGTTAAATATCATGTCTTCTAGGTTAGCATCTAGCTGAGTAGCTTCACTAGCATAAGTTGGAGTTGTTAATTCCACTGGTACAGTTGCGGCTAACATTACTGCGGCAATTACTAATGATTTATATTTTTTTAATATTTTCATAGTGACCCCCCTGATATTTGATAGTTTTTATATTTGGTATTTATAGTTCTATTATATTACAAATTTCGTCAAAAATCAATATAAACATTTAACAAATAGTTAATCATTAAGACGTAACATTACAGCTAAACTTACTAAATGGATTGTTTTATATACTTTAATCTAATTTTAACTATAATTTAATAGAACTAAGTGGGTAAATTTAACATTGCTTTTTTATACTTAACTTATCAATCGAATTAAGGAGGCATCGCACAATGTATGCACAAGAAACTTTAAAAGCTTCAAAAGCTTCAAAGGTTAAATCATTAGCTAAACCTAAGATAAAATTATCACCAGTTGAACCTTATTTATATTTAGTTCCGTCGTTTATTATATTTATAACATTTGTATTTTATCCATTTATAAATACAATTTACGTTAGTATGTACACAACCGACTTAAGAGGGCGAGTTAAAGACTTTGTAGGGTTACAAAATTTTATTGATTTATTTAATTCACCAGCGTTTTATAACTCTATCACAATTACATTTAAATTTGTATTAATGATTGCTTTTCCATCTGTACTAATAGCTTTTATATTAGCTTTATTAGCTAATAACAAGTTAAAGGGAAATCGGATTTATGAAACAATGTTTTCATTACCTATGGCAATCGCCTCAGCACCTGCTACGGCATTTTGGTCTATGGCTTTTAATCAAACTAATGGAATAATCAATTATGTTTTGGGGCAAGAAATTCAGTGGTTAACTAATCCAGACTACGCTCTTATAGCGGTTAGCATCGTTACAGTCTGGTTAAGTATAGGATTTAATTTTATATTTTTAACTGTAGGACTTAGAAACATACCTACAGAATTAATTGAGAGTGTATCAATTGATGGCGCAAATTATTTACAAAAATTTAGGTATATATATTTGCCACTAATTTCGCCGCAGATGTTTGTAGTAGTATTTATTAATGTAATAGGTTCATTTCAAGCTTTTGGTCAGATTAAACTGTTAACAGAAGGAGGGCCTGGAGATTCTACTAACGTATTAGTATATTCAATTTACCAAGAAGCGTTTAAATACGGCAGATTTGAGGTGGCGTGTGCACAAGCTTTAGTGTTATTTGTGATTATGCTTTGTGTTACATTGTTACAATTTAAATTTGAGAAAAAGGTGGTTCATTATGACTAAGCAAAAATTAACTAACTTTACATTATCTATCACATGTCTAATAGTAGGACTAATAATTATGTTTCCAGTGATTTATGCTACGTCTTTAAGCTTTATGGACTCATCGGAAATAACACAGTATCCACCTAAATTAATTTCATCATCTCCTACGTTAGATAATTATAAAGAAGCATTTGAAACAGTACCATTAATGAGATTTATGACTAACAGCTTAGTTATGTCAGTGGGAATTACAGTTGGGCAAATAATTACAGCTAGTTTGGCTGCGTTTGCATTTGTATTTTTTGAATTTAGATTTAAAAAAATCTTATTTTTAATGGTATTATCTACAATGATGATACCGGGGGAGGTTACAATAATATCAAACTTCTTAACGATAAGCTCGTGGGGATGGAATGATACGTTGCATGTATTAATAATTCCATTTATGACATCAGCTATGGGGATATTTTTAATCAGACAATATTATTTAACAGTTCCAAAAGAGTTACTAGAGGCAGCTAGAATAGATGGATGCACTAATTTTAAATTTTTTATCAAAATTTTATTGCCAATATCAACACCAGTTATAGCATCTCTATCAATTTATTCATTTATAGGTGCGTGGAACCAATATTTGTGGCCACTGTTAACGATAAATGACACGGCAAATAGAACAGTACAAATTGGAATAACTATGTTGCAATCGGAGTCGGCAAGTAAAGCTGTAATTTTAGCAGGTTCTATAATTATATCAATCCCTACGATAATAGCGTTTGTAATAGGGCAGAGATTATTAGTAGAAGGCATGACATCGGGTGCGGTAAAAGGATAATAAGAATAAGGAGAATAACATGAAAAAATTAGCGTCATTATTACTTTTAGGAATTACAACACTATCAATGTTAACAGGATGTAGCTCATCAGCAGACCAAACAGCTTCAGCAACAAGTACGGCTGTTGACTTGGTATTTTGGCACTCAATGAGTGGTACAGCTGGAACTGCTATTGATGAATTAGTAGAACAGTTTAACAATTCTCAAGATGAGATTACAGTAAAAGCAGAGTATCAAGGGGCTTATGATGATGCATTAACCAAGTTAAAAAGCTCTGCATTAGGCAATTCGGGGCCAGATATTATGCAGTTATATGATATAGGAACGCGTTGGATGATTGATAGTGGTTATGCGTTAGTGTTACAGGATTTGGCAGATGGGTATGATTTTAGTAGCATTGAAGAAAACATTTTAGAGTATTACATAGTGGAAGGTCAAGTTCACTCTATGCCATTTAATACTTCAACACCAGTGTTATATTATAATAAAACTGCGTTTGAGCAAGCCGGTTTAGACCCTGAATCACCTCCAACTAGCTTAGAAGAAATTTTGGAGTATAGCGAATTACTAACTGGGGATGGTAAATATGGTTTTTCAATGCAAGTATACGGTTGGTTTTTTGAACAGTTTTTAAATAAAATGCAATTAGACTATGTGGACCAAGGCAATGGTCGTGATGACTCGGCTACGCAAGTTGTGTTTGATAACAATGACGGTGCGCGAGTTGTGTTCCAAACTTGGAAAGATATGATTGATAGCGGATATGTTGTTAATTATGGTCAAGATGGAACAGCAGTAATTGAATCGTTTGCATCTGGAAATATTGCAATGACTGTTGGAACAACAGCTTCGCTACCTACTGTAATTGCATATGTTGGAGATGCGTTTGAATTAGGCGTGGGATATTATCCGAGTGTAAATGCAGATGATAAAGGTGGAATTTCAATTGGCGGAGGCTCCTTATGGGCTATGGATAAAGGAAGTGACGTTAAAGCTGACGCTGCGTTTGAATTTATTAAGTTTATGGTAGAGCCACAGTCGCAATTAATATGGTCTCAAGCTACTGGATATTTTTGTGTTAATACAGAAACTTATAAACTTCCAGAAATGATAGACTTTTTAGAAGCTAACCCACTGTTTGCAGTTGCGATTAATCAGCTACAAGAATCTAATAACGAAGCGGGCGCAGTTTTGGGAGTGTTTACAGAAGCTAGAGATGCATTTGAAGAGAATTTAGAAAAAATTATTAGTAATGAACTAAGTGTGGATGAGGCAGTGGAAAGATTAACTACCACTGTTAACGTAGCAATTAAAAGATATAACGCTTCGGCGAATTAAGGAGATTTTATATGATTAATTATGCACACCGTGGGGCGAGTTATGACTTCCCTGAAAACACTATGTTAGCATTTAGAGAAGCTATTATTGCTAATGCAGATGCTATTGAACTAGACGTTCATAAAACTTTAGATAATAAATTGGTAGTTATTCATGATGAGGATGTACAAAGAACTTTCAAAGGTAAGGGTTTAGTAGCAGATATGACATTGGAACAAATTCAGCAGTTAAAATGCCGTAGCAAAGCTTTTGAGGATAATTTAGAATGTAGAGCGCCAGAGTTAGAACAGGTTATGTTGTTAGTTAAAAACCATGGATTAAAATTAAATATCGAGCTTAAAACTGATGTAATTCAATATGATGGGATAGAAGCGGATGTTGTAAATTTAGTACAAAAGCACGATATGGTTGAAAGCGTAATTATATCTAGTTTTAATGGAAATTCAATTAAGAAAGTAAAAGAGCTAAATAGCAACATTAAAACGGGATTTTTATATGGTATGCCACAAAAAGACATCGTGCAAAAGGCTAAAGATTTAAATGCAGATGCACTGCATCCTTCTATAATGGGAGGAGTTAACGCTGAGTATATGGCGGCAGCTAAAGAAGCAGGATTAGAAGTGAATGTATTTTTCGTTAACGATATTCATCATATGCGCAAGTTAGTAAGTTTGGGAGTGGATGGAGTATTTACTGATTACCCTGAATTGTTTAATGAAATTTTAGCAGAATAATAAGCCGTAGCTTTAACTACGGCTTTTTTTACTAATCACTATGTGCGGTTAAATAACCTAGTAATTCTAATTCCAGCTCTGCTAGCATCTTATTATATTTGCAAATAGTTATTATCATATCATAAGGAATAAGTCCTCGGCATAAATAAATTAACCACATTTCAAGCTCCGAAGTTGTATGAATGCCAGTGTTAGCAAACTCTTGTGCTTTGTCAGTATTTTTATATTTTTGGATTAATGTATATAAATCAATAAACACACTGGCCTTGTTAGTATTAGGCATCGCATTTAATGAACCGTTTTTTGTATTAACTTGGCATGGAATATAATGACCTATTACTTCGCCATGGGTTAAATCGCCTAATGAAACTGTACTTAACCATATCGATACCATTTCACATGCTTGTTTATTTTTATTAAGAGCAGCAAAGTATATTTCATTAAGTATGCGAACATCTTGCTTAGTACTTAAGGTACTTAAATTTAATATAATCTTCCGTTTAGCAACTGGCAACTCTTCCTCTAAATAAAGCTCTAGTATAGTTTCGCTATCATTAAGTCTATCGTGAGATATATTGTATTCAGCAGTTATCTCAACTGGGTTTGATATAGGCTTAATGAGTTGGTTAGCAAATAGTAGGGCAAGAAACTTTTCAATATATTTGGGATTATATTTATTACCGAAAATATATTGAAATATATCGTCGTTAGTGACTTTTACATCTTTAAGCCGAATGTGCTGCGCTTTACCATTCTCATCTACATGTTGCACTAACGTTAAATACAAGCTTTCCGCATATATACGGTCTAATTCCGCAAGTCCCGTGGTAGTGCTAATAACATTTTTTGATTGGGATTGAACAAATAATTCCTTTATTTTGTTTTTCACTAATTATCCCTCCACTTTTTTATAGTTATCATAACATTCATATTAAATCATTTACAGGGCTTTTTAACTGGAAATTGTGCATAGATTATAAGAAAGGAACTTAGGTGGTGAATAAATTGGTTGGAAAGTTTTTAGGTTACAAACATAATGCTTTAAATAATAATGGTACCAGTTTAAAGGTGGCTGAAAAAAGTCCGCCGGATGTATTATACCATGGTAGTGCAGCAAAGTTTTGTGGGAGTGTTGAATCTATGGGTCTTATTGCTATGGGCAGGCAGCAAGTTCATTTGTCTAGCAATGTAGCCACTGCGATTGAATCGGCTAAACGTCATGGCGCGGTCGTTGTTTACGTTGTGGATTGTAATTCTATGGTTCGCGATGGCTATAAGTTTTATTTGTCAAAAGATAATGTTTGGATGACTGAGACTGTTCCTATTCAGTATTTAAGACTTAATATTGGTTTTTAAATGAAATAAGCCTCTCCAGTAAAGTTTTGGAGAGGCGTTATTTAATATGTAATATTTAAGGTCAAAGCAATTGGCCTGAATAATAATGTATATATGCGAAATTATATAAAAAATATGGCGGAGGCATTTACGGAAGAAATGCCTCTAACTGATTGCGGCCAAATTGTAAGTTTATACCAATATATTTATAGTTGGCTCCATAGTAGGATTTGTGTTATTAGAATTTGCTTCCGTTGCGTTCGTATTATTAGAATTAGTTTCTGTTACATTCGTATTATTAGCTCGTGTTACATTTGTATTATTAGCGGTTGTATTATTAGCTTCTGTATTATTAACTTCTGTTGTAGCAGCAGTTGTACCGTTATCTGACGTTGCACTAGAACCAGTAGACATATTAGCGAATTCTTCAGTTTGTTTAAAATTATTTATCTCGTCTGATGTCGCTTTCATACGCATAGTTAGTAAATGGGTTTTATCTATCTTTTCACTAGTTGTTAGGTCGCCAGCACCTTGAACTTGCATAGAAGCACCTAGCAACATGCTCATAGATGTGCTTTCTATCATTCTTACCTCTTCTTGAGTAGTTGCCATCTCAAGCCTTTGTTTTACCATCTCCCTTTCTTGCTCCACTAAAGCTACTTTTTGATATAAATCCGGGGCCGCATTTTTAAGTAACTCTTTCTCCTCAGGAGTGACTTCTTGTCCAGACATGATTTTAGAGTAAACCTCTTGAACTTTTGAACTTTCTTCTGTTGCTTTAAAATCGTCTCGTGGAGTATATTGAATTTCGTGTTTATCTGTAGCTTGTTTATCTATTGCTTGTTGTTGGTCAGGGCCAAGAGTGTTTTGTACTTTAGTACCACTCATATGTCCTGCTATATTCATTGTGTTTTTTGAAAGTATATTATCATCATTAGCCATATTAACTCTGATTCCTGTTGTCATAAAAATTCCTCCAATTATATCCCGTATTTTAACATTAAAAATATATACATTAAGACATAAATAACCTTTTGTTTTGATATAAATAATCTTATTTTTTTTTTTTTTTTTAAAATATGATAAATATTCAATTATCTATATGATATATATCGACTTAAAATGAGTTTACTTTACCCATGATTTTAAGCAATATTTGCTAAATTTTTAGTTATAAATCAAGAAATACATTTACGGCACTATGTAAAGCAGATGTTTTATATGTTTAACAAGGCTAAATTCATGCGTAAATAAGGGGTCGTAGCATTTAATACTACAACCCCTTTTACTATTTAATCTTCTTTAATTGGACAAGACAAAAAACCAAAGTACCAGCAAGAACGCAATTAATAACAACCTTTCTAAGATTATTAGTTTTATTAGTAATCTCCACCTGCGCCTCCGAAAGCTCCACCGGCTTATGAGTTTTAAATGCTAAAATCGTAGTAGGAGGCTTATTATCCCCCATACAATTAACTACCACACTAGCAGGGAGCGCATTTTCTTCAATACTTATCTTACTCCACTGCTCCGTCGTTCCAGCAAAATAAATATCAGTCAAATTCTTGCACTCAATAAAAGCTAAACTAACAATAGAATTAACACTACCAGGTATTTCTATAGAACTTAAACTAGTACATAAAGTAAAAGCCCCATTTTCTATAGTAGTAATAGTACTAGGCAACTGTACATAAGCCAAATCACTACAATTGTAAAACGTAGCTTCCTTAACGCTAGTTACTCTGCTCGGAATTGTAACAGCACTTAACCTTGTGCAATTGTAAAATGCATGCTCTTCAATATTAGTAATACTATTAGGTATTTCTATGGATATTAAATTATGGCATCCGGCAAACATAGAATAACTAATATTATTAATGCTATTTGGCAACGAAATTTCCGTTAAACTAGTGCACACAGCAAATGCCCCATCGCTAATTGTTTGTATGCTGTTAGGGAGTTCAATAGATTTTAGATTATAGCATCTCCAAAAAGCTCCTATTCCAATGCTCGTAACACTATTTGGAATTGTAACCTCGGTCAACTGCGTACACTTTTTAAAAGCATAGTCGCCTATAGTTGTAACCGCTATATCGTTTATAATACTTGGGATAATTGCTGAAGTAATTGTTTTTTCTGAAGTCACTATAGTGCCGTCTTTAAATAAAATTTTTCCGTCTTTAATGCTATCAATATTAATTATTTCATTAGTATGTATTAGATTGTCTTTAGTATGTTTGTCGTTAAATTCATACATAAATACATCGCTCCCTTACTTTTAACGCTGCCCCGCTTAAGTAGTGAGGCAGCTGATTTAGTTATTCTTTTTTCGGCTTAGATTTTTTAGAGTAAAAAGCGCTTCCTACAGCTACTGAGACTAATAAACATAATACTATAATAAATGTTGTAGAGCCAGCAGCCTCTTCTTCTGGAGTATCTTCAATAACTTCATCCTCAACTAACGGTACCTCTTCTTCTACAGTTTCGTCTGCTACAGTTTCATCTGGTATATCCACAATGTCCGTGGCTGTCATATTTACTATATAATCTGGCACAATAATCTCATCTGGTAATATACTTTCATAATTGATTTGAGCACTCGCTGGTATAGCGTTAACTGCTATTTCGATTTCTCCCCAATCACTTTCTAGCCCACTATAATATACGTTAATTAAATTATCGCATAAATAAAAAGCATATTCGTCTATAACTTTTACAGTGTCTGGAATGGCTACAGCCATCAAACTAGTACATGACCAAAAAGTCGCTTCGCCTATAGACTCAATCCCAGTTGGAATATCTATTGCAGGTAAGCTAATACATTCGTAAAATGCTCCATTCCCAATTTTAGTTATATTTTCTGGAATTGTAATATCCATTAAGTTACTACAACTTCCAAATGAAGATTCGCCTATTGTAGTTAAATTTTCAGGTAGCGTAATTGTCTCAAGTCCAGTACACCCTCCAAATGCAGCATCTTTAATATCTGTAACTCCTTCAGGGATGTCTATTGCTGATAAACTGGTACATCCTAAAAACATTCCTGTGGTAATTTCGTTTAAACTAGAAGGTAATGTTACTGAAGTTAACCCTGCACAGCCTTCAAAAATATATCCACCTAATGTAGTTACACTTTCTGGAATTACAACATCTGTTAAGTGTATACAATTAAATAATATCGCGTTTCCTATTGTTGTTACGCTATCTGGGATTATAATTTCTGGTAGCGCGTGGCAATCTAAAAATGCTCCATTACGAATTGTAGTAACACTATCAGGTATATTGACTTCTTTTAATTCTACGCAACCTTGGAATGCATATTCCCCTAAAGTTATTATATTATTAGGTATTTCAATTTTAGTTAGATTTTGGCAATTGTAAAAAGTCGTAGCTGGTATTTCATCTATTTGTGTTGGAATGTTTACATCTGTTAAACTGTTACATTCATAAAATAATCCTGTAGCTATTGATGTTATGCTATCTGGCAACGTAATTGAAACTAAGCTACGGCATCCTAAAAATGCACAATCATGTATAGTTGTTACGCTATCTGGGATAGTTAGCTCGAGTATGCTTTCGCACACTGCAAATGCTCCCTCCCCTATAGTTATAACACTATTAGGTATCGTTACTTCCACTAAGTCATAACATGCCCAAAAGGCTCCTTCATCTAAAAGTGTAACGGTATTTGGTAGTTCCACTTTTGTTAGTTTGGTACATTCTTTAAATGCGTTTAGTCCTATTGTTGTTACTTCTATTCCATTAATTGCACTGGGAATTATTGCTGTAGTTATGCTGCTCTCTGCCCACGTTATAGTTCCTGTAGATTCATCAAAGCTAATTCTACCATCTTCAATGCCTTCAACTTCTATAGCATCTTCTGGAACCACCTTTGCAACTTCAACAGGTGTAACTTCTGGCTCTGTGCTTAAAATTTCAATATTGTCTGTCTCGATATTTTCAATTGCTAGTGTCTCGGTATCTGTTGCGCCTTCAGCAGTAACTTCAGTTGGCGCTACCACTACATTATTAGCTACAGGCTGCTCTGCATCAACATTATCAGCGACTGGCTCTACGTTTTCAACCGCTAATTCTGCATCAACATTATCAGCGACAGGCTCTACATTTTCAACCGCTACTTCTTCAGTGTTTTGTATATCTTCAGTATTTTGTATATCTGCTTCAGTAAGATTTGACGTGTAATACATTGGTACATCTTGAGTTAGTGACTTTGTAATTACTTCATTTGTTTCTTGCGCGTAAATCATTGGTTGCATTAGCATCGCTATTAATGCTAAGCTAAATTTTTTATGCATATACATCATCTCCTTCGATTACTAAAAATCAGTTTATTATGCTAGTATGCCCCATTTTATAATTTTAGCTCCTACCATTTTTTTATAGTTAATTTGTGTATTTGATGATATAATAAGGTAAAGAAATAAAAATAAGGAGGAAAACTTATGATTATTGATAGGATTGCCCTGCCAAAACAAGCTTATATTGGACAAATTTTATTAAAAGATTGGTTTTGTACTAATGCTAATTTAGGTAAAATACATACGGACATTTTATCTCTAGAAGTGGAGCGGATACATTTGTATTACAATTTGAATAACCATTCAATGGATATTCAGCCTTATCGTAATAACATTCATTGTTATGATGCTATACAAGTGCTCGGGATTGATATAACTAATGCAAAGAAATTTCGCGAGGTCGCTGAAGTGGTATTTAATGCTATTGCTCTTCCTGTTATTTTGCAAGTGCATTGTAAGGGGCATTATATGTTGGCAGTAGCTTTTAAGGAATATTCAGAAATTACACAGCTGTATTTTTCTAATTGGATAGATTCATCTAATATATCACTTGAGGCTGAAAGCTTTTTAGACGAAATTAAGAAACATTCTATGATTGCTGAAAACTTATATGAATTGTATTTAGCTATTGCTAGTTTTATTACGGAATTTAATTCTAATTCTTCAGATTCAGTCTGCAATTAGCATAATACATATAAGAGAATTAAAAAAAGAGGCTGCTGTAATAGCAACCTCTTTTTGTTGTTCCGCTTCTGTTATTAAATTTCTTAAACATAAAAAAACCAAGAATATAAATCCTTGGCTTAAATAAATTATCTTTTTGAGAATTGAGGAGCACGACGTGCTGCTTTTAATCCATATTTCTTTCTTTCTTTCATTCTAGGGTCCCTAGTTAAAAAGCCTGCTTTTTTAAGTGCTGGACGGTAATCTGCATCCGCTTGAAGTAAAGCACGACTAATTCCATGACGAATAGCACCTGCTTGTCCTGAGATACCACCGCCATGAACGTTAACTTTAATATCGAATTTACTAGTAGTATCAGTAAGCTCTAGAGGTTGACGTACAATAAGTTTTAAAGTATCTAGCCCAAAATAATCTTCCATATCGCGTTTATTAATAGTAACTGTACCGTTACCAGGAACAAGATAAACCCTAGCTACAGAGCTTTTTCTTCTACCAGTTCCGTAATATCTAATTGTTGCCATTTATAGTTTCTCCCTTCTAACTATACTGAAATTTAAGCTCTTTTGGTTGTTGAGCTTCATGATTATGGTCTGTACCAGCATAAATACGTACATTAGTAAGAAGTTTTCTTCCTAAACTATTTTTTGGCAACATACCTTTAATTGCATGCATAAGAATTCTTTCAGGATGATTGTTTAATACGTCACGTGCTTTAGTTTCCTTTAAACCACCTACATAGCCTGAATGTCTTCTATATAACTTTTGATCTAACTTCTTACCTGTAAATACAACTTTATCTGCATTAATAATAATAACATGATCACCACAGTCAACATGTGGTGTATAAGTTGGTTTGTGTTTACCTCTTAACACGCTAGCAACCTGACTGGCTAATCTACCAACAGTTTGACCTTGCGCATCAACGATATACCATTGTTTTTCAACATTTTGTGCATTTGCCATAAACGTTGTTCTCATTGTACTATTACCTCCATCTTTATATCATTAAATAAAATTCGGGGCTAATGAATTCTATAAGTGGACAATTTTCATAAGCTACATTATATAATACTCACAAAATTCTGTCAAGTATCCCCTACTAATATTTTACTAATAAAACACTACCTATAAAAAAAAGTTGAAATTTAGTAGAGTTAAGTATATAATATTACATATATAAATAAAAGTGAGGTGATTTAATAATGGCAACGTTATATCCAAGTGAAGACAAAATAGAAAAAGATATTGTGGAGAGAGAAAAAGATGGGGAAATTGTTTTAATAGCCGCGCTAAATGAAAAGCTAGATGATAGTTACGAAATCTATTACAAGCCCTTTTTAAACGGAGACGTTCCAGACTTGATCATACTAAGAGAAGGTCATGGAGCCTATGTTATCGAAATTAAGGATATCGATTTAGATGATTATTCATATGATGCAGGTAATAGTTCCAACGATTTTGGAAAATTAATTAATAATGCCACCAATTTTGCTGTACCTACCCCTTATGAGCAGGTTGAATGGTATAAAAACAATTTGTATAACTCGCATGCACATGCGCTTACGATAGCAAATTTATGTAATCCTAGCTTATACTCAGCTATAAAAACTGCTGTTTATTTTACTAATGCTACAAATAGCCAAATTGCTGAAAAATTTGCAAGCTGTTTGCATAGAGATAGGATATATATTAAAGCCTGGGGAAATGATAATATTAATACTATAATAGATAACATTAAGTTTGATTTAGATAGACGCAATGGGCTTTGTTCGGATGAAGTTTATCAAGAGATGCAAAGCATATTAAAGCCTAAATTTACGGAAAACACTGCAACTAACGAAATAAATTTATCAAATCAACAAGTTACTCTATCACAAAGTAAAGCTGCTCAGCAAATAAAAATTACAGGGCCAGTTGGGTGTGGAAAAACTGTTGTACTTGCAAAGAGGGCAGTAAATGCTTATGAGAGAACTAATGAAAGAGTTTTAATACTTTGTTATAACGTACCTTTAATTAATTACATTGAAGATAAGATAAGTTACTTTGATAACAGCTTACCACGTGATATGTTTTTGATTTTACATTTTCATGGTTTTATTTTGCAACAGCTATATAGACACACTAGTTTTAAATTATATTGGACTGATACAGATGAAGAAATGCTAGAATTTGAAGAAATATTCCCTGTTCAAGATATATCGGATGTAGAAGAGCACTTTCCAAAACGAGAATTACTTACTGCTGGAGTATTTGATAAGAAAAATATTTTGGATATGGATGAGATAAATAAATTTTTAGAAGACGTTAAAGATATGCTGCCTAAATTTGATACTATCCTTATTGATGAGGTGCAAGAGTTTGAGTATGAATGGTTGCAGTGCATTAAAACCTATTTCTTAAAACCTAAAGGAGAGTACGTTTTAGTAGGGCAAGAAACACATAGCTTTTCTAATAAAACTAAAAAAATTAAAACTAATGTAAAGGGTAAGTGGAATAATTTATCTGTTCCTTATAGATTTAGTTATGCCATTGATATTTTAGCTAATGAATTTCAACGAACATTTTTAAATAATAAGTACGAGATATACCATCCAGTAGAGGCTAAATTTTTAGTTCCTGATTCGGACTGTGTTATAAAGTATCACTTTTTTGAAGAGCTTCAGCTTGAAGAGTTATATTCTATTTTAGCTGGGTATGTAGAAGACTACGGAATTAGACCAGAGGAAATAAGTATTGTTGCCCACCATATAGCCAAACTTAGAGGTTTTGAGCAGTATTATCTTTCTTACCATCCTGAACAAAATATCCATACATCGTTTGAATCAAAATACCAATTCGACCATTTGAAAAGGTCACAAAAATTATATAGATTACGCAAAATTAAAAAGTCCCAATTTAGAATTGAGCCGGATGCGCTTAAGCTAAGTACCATTCATAATTTTAAAGGCTATGAAAGTGATACGTTATTTCTTATACTTGAAGGACGAAGGCATAGGGTTACTGATGAGCTGATTTATAAGGCTATTAATAAATGTAGGAAAAACTTAATTGTAATTAATATTAATGACTACAGTCATCATGAATTTTTTGAAAATAATATTTAGGCTACAAAGATAGGATGCATCTTGTGATTAGAGATTTATCCTATCTTTTTTTTATCCTATGCTTTTAGGACGTAACATTTTTAATGCTGGATAAATAGATTTTAAAAATATTACGCTTACTGTAGCTATAATTGTTCCTTTAAAAATGTTAAAAGGTATAATCGAATAAATTATTAATGTAAATAAATCAGTAATTCCTGAGTATATAGAAGTACCCATTCCAACTATATCCGCTACACTCATTCCAAATACTCTTGCATATAGTGGTATCATAATGAAATAGTTCATAAAACCACCAGTAACAGCCATTGATACAATTCCTAATATTACAGCAGTGCAAATCGATTTTAAATCCCTACGACTTCTTAGGCAAATTGCAAGTGGCAATATATATGCGCTAGAAATTATTATATTTGCAAATTCCCCAACATAGCCTGTAGCGGAGCCAAATATAATTCCTGCCAATAAATTTTTTAATATTGCTATAATAAATCCTGCTGCTGGCGTAATAGTTATCATTCCTACAATTATTGATACATCACTTATATCTATATCTAAAAATGATGGAAAGATTGGCAGTTTGATTTTAAATTGAAATAATATTGTAGCTACTGCACTTAGTAATGCAATTTTAACTAAGTTTTGCGTAGTAAAAAACTTTGTTTTTTCCATGGGATTCTCCTTTCTTGTGTTTGTAGTTATTATATTCAACTTTCGCTTTCAATATTTATAAAATAATTTAGCATAAAAAAAATAAGCCCCTACAATGTAATAAAGTAGAAACCTATTTTTTTGCTTACCTATAAGCAGCCGATAAATCTAAAACATTAGCGAGCGTATCTGAAAATGTAGGAATGGTATTTATAACTTGCTCTAAAGTATCTGTATTATAACCAAAGTTAGTGATTAATAAGTTAGCGTTTAGCTCAGAGTTATATTTGTAAGGATAAACATAAATTTCCTCAATTACTTGATTGTCTTTTAAATTATCAAAATATTTCATTTGAGCACTAAGCGCTAAATTGTTTTCTACATTAGCAGAATAGCTATCAATTTCCGGGGTATGATGTATATTTAATCCATTAACAAATGAAATGCCTACAGTTGTAGTAGTATTTTTTATTTCTTCATTATAATATGGATTTACATCACGTTGTATATCAATTATTACTTCAATAGAAGGATATTCTGTTAATAAAACGTTAACTTGTTCTTCAATTCTATCATAAGCGCCCATCTTACTTACTTCATTCTCATTATCTGTATAATGGAAAACACTCACTTCATAGTTATTTTCAAGATACTTAACTAACTCTTTGCCCGCCTCAACAACGCTACTTCCACATTCATATTGCTCATCAGGATACGTATGCACAACCAATATTTGTGGCATATCTATATCAGTAGTTAGTGATAAATCTTTCTCTAAAATACTATCGATATCTACATTTAAATCGAGCACCGAATCCACTGGAAATACAAAAAGTTCTTGCATCCCTTCTAATGAAGAATTGTTTTCATTAGCAAAAATTCCTATACTAATACTAGTCACTATTCCTAAACATGCTATTACCTTTTTAAAATTCATCATCGTCCTCCTTTCCGTATTCTACGCCATTATCTATAGTTTTAGGCCGTTACTTAAGTATAGACAGGATTTATACAAAATATACAAAAAAAGGAAAATTATTTTAATAAAAAAAGCTAGTTATGCTATACTAAACTATAGTAAATTTTGTACATCTATAACTAGCTAAAACGAATTTTTTAGTTAATATGTTGACTTATACTATACTGGAGTAAAAATAAAGTCAAGCACTATGTTTAGTAACAAAAAAAAGAGATGGCCTATGCAAGAGCCATCTCTTTTTTTATAATTTAAAAGGGAGTATAGAAAATTAAAGAGTAAAAAATTACACCTAATATGCTCTAAAACGCAACAACAACATAAATCGTTTAAAAGCACACTAAAACATTTCTGTCCTTTTGCCTGAGAGATTAGCTTATGCTTGCCCCTTCGGCCCCTATTTAATAGGTGTCTCCAGAATGCCATAAATCTACTGTCCCTAGTCTTGTGACTACCTGAGAGAGTTACACCTTCGGTAAGCTATTCGCTTTCTCCAGCAGATTTAATCCGGCGTTTGTTTTCTTTAAGATAAGTTAATTATACCTGATATTATGCGGTTGTTCAATAGTCAATAACTTATAAGGTTTTTGAACTTTTTTTGATTAATTTATGACAATAATTACAACAACATTTCAGTATTGTTACAATTATACAACTTAGGCATATCAGTATCTATTCATTATTATTACATACATAGCTAAATATGCAATCATTTTATATGTTAAAATATGAATTATTTTTTAATAAATTTTTAACGCAAAAAAAAACACTACCTGAAGGTGAGTGTTTT
>MDJM01000045.1 GCA_001994995.1 Candidatus Parepulonipiscium sp. PG-Nuni2H_MBin01
TAACAATTGCACATCCTAGTGGTTTAATGCAAAATGGTGTGGAAATAAATATTGATGGTGACCAAATCAATGTCCCTGCGGCATACGGATATAGAACAGCACGATTAATAATGGATGGTGTTGTTTACTATAAATAAAACAAATATTGACTATCACTGGTAACAGTGGTAGTCAATATTATAGTAAAAATTAATAAATTTATATAGCTATATAGGATATAGTTATACTTAATATAGAAAAAAAGTATTAGACAATTAGAAATATGTTGGATATTATAAAAAAAGATATATAAAAAAATGAAACAAATAGCATCGTATAAGGGGGAATTTATATGAGTAATTGGTTAGATATATGCATAGAATATACGGACTTAACGCAAGATAAACCATTAAATGAAGTATTGTATCAGAGCTTAAGATTTGTTTTTACTAGTGGACTCGTCTCTCCAGGCGAAAGAATTATAGAAAAAAAATTAGCACAGACCTTAAATGTAAGTAGAACTCCAGTTAGATTGGCTCTTAAACAATTGCAAAATGAAAATATATTATATTATGTACCTAAAGTCGGCTCCTTCACAAAATCTATTAATAAATCAGAACTGGAAATGGTTTTTGAAACTAGGCAAAATTTAGAAATGTTCGTATTTGAAAGCGCCATTAGGAATATCAGCTTAATTGAGCTAGAGATACTTTGGAAAAATATTGAAGATACAAAAATAGCTTATGCAAAAGGAGATAAAGAATTAATTTGTAAGCTTTTCGTCCAATTTAATTCAGTGATATATGCAGCAAGTAACTTACCGGTAATAACATCACTATTACAACATCTTAATGGATATTTACACAACTTTAGAATTAACTCTATAAACAATACAATCAGATGCTATGATGCCATTTTAGAACATGAGCAACTTGTACAGTGTTTAGCTAATAAAGATTTTAAGCAGTCTAAAGTTATATTACAAAAACATCTGGAACTATCTAGCAAAACAACTAGAGAAACTATATTTGATTAAAAATGGAGTTTTCTTGCTAAAATTTATACAACAGGGAGGTACATGGATGGATTTTAAAGAACTTAATTATGTAATTGCACTTGCAGATTTTCAACAAATGACTAAGGCGGCTGAGCAACTATTTATTTCTCAACCGTCTCTTAGTAAATATATAAAAACCTTAGAAGATAGTTTAGGGATAAAGTTATTTAATAAAGTAGGTAATCGATTTGTATTAACTTATGCCGGTGAATGTTACGTTGAAAGTGCCAGAAAAATTTTAAATATTAGAGCAGAATTAGATGCAAAACTTTCTGATATAAGAAGTGCTGATGTAGGTCGTTTAAATATTGGTGTACCTCATACTAGGGCTTCTTATTTGTTGCCTTTAGTACTCCCTCGTTTCACTGTAAAATACCCTAAGATTCAACTTAATATTTTTGAAGACAATGTTAAAGTATTAGAAGACGCTCTTCTTAATGGTAAACTTGATATTGCTCTACTTATGACTCCTCTTAGCAGTTCCACACTTGACTACGAGGTTCTTAACGTGGAAAATATTTATTTAGTAATTTGCAAAGACCATCCTATGGTTAATTGTAGTATTGATTTACCTGGTTCTCCCTACCCATTGATTGATCTAAATCTGTTTAAAAACGATACTTTTATTTTATCATATCATTCACAACGTATTGGCCAAATTGCTTATAAAGTTCTTGCACAAATGAATTTTATTCCTAGTTCTATATATAGAATTCAAAGTTTTATTACTGCACTCAAGCTCGTTGAAGTTAATAGTGGGGTTTGTTTTATGTCTGAATTTCATATAAAACACCTTGCTTGCAATAATATTACTCCTTTTACAATTAGTAAAGAAAAACTATCTTTTGAACTAGTTGTAGGCTATCGAAAAGGTTCTTATTTATCTAAATATAGTAAAGACTTTATTTCTATAGTTAAAGATGTGCTATAAACACTTTTGGCTCATTGCCTAAACACACTAAAATAAATTAATCAATGATATTGCTAGATACGCTAAGAGATATACTTAGCGTATTTTTTATACGTGCTTTTTAATTGCAATAAACTAAACAGATAATAAAGGAGAATTTATATATTTTTCAGCAACATAAATCTGTATGTGCTTACCTATAGTCAATCCTTTTTCTTCTAAAGCATTTTTAGTAGTAATATAAGCTAAATCAGGCAAATTATTTTCACCACTTAAATGAGCTAACATTGCCCATTTTAAATCCTGGTGGTAAATATCAGCTAAAATTTTAGCTGCAGTATCATTACTTAAATGTCCTTTTTCACCCAAAATTCTTCTCTTAAGATAATAAGGA
Source organism: Candidatus Parepulonipiscium sp. PG-Nuni2H_MBin01 (assembly GCA_001994995.1). Classification (GTDB taxonomy): domain Bacteria; phylum Bacillota; class Clostridia; order Lachnospirales; family Cellulosilyticaceae; genus Parepulonipiscium; species Parepulonipiscium primum. The sequence goes on from MDJM01000045.1 coordinate 2,341, forward strand.
TAATTTCCCACTTCTACCATATTGGGATCATGATTGAATTCAAGCATTATCCCATTACAATTCTTTACTGCTGTTAATATGTTCGTATCAATAATACCTATGTCAGTGAATAATGCAATTCTCTTTTTTTCAGCTTCAAATATATAACCTACAGGATCTACTGCATCATGACTTACCTTATAAGATTGTATAGTTAAATTCTTAATTTTAGTAGTTTGTTGCAATATCCTCTTATTACTCACTTTACCAATTAAATTATTCTTATCAATTACTTCCCAAGTTTTTTTTGTAGCATAAATAGGTGTATTATATTTTCTATTAAACACACCAATGCCTTTAACATGGTCACAATGTTCATGAGTTACAAATATTGCTTGTATACTTTCTGGCTTAACATCTATTTGATTTAAAGCTTCGATAGTACGCTTTTTACTAATACCTATATCTACTAAGATGTGTGTATCTTCAAAATTGATATAAGTGCAATTACCGCTACTACTACTTGCTAATGTACATAATTTTAGTTTCATATTCATCCTCCAAGGCCTATGCTACCATAGTTAAATAGAATGTGATAGGCCTATACTTATTAGTACATTAATAATTATTAACAGATATAGTATAAATATACATGTAGCCAATAAATTATTTTTCATACAATAAAAAAATACCAAGCACACGACTTGGTATTCTTACTACTATATGTATTGCAAGCTAAAAGCTATTACTCTCCTAATAAGAAAGTAATAGCTTTACATTAACCCATATTATAAATTTCAACCTCATCAGCACTTAAGCCTTTAATTGCAATATCAGCCATAGCAGACAAAGTATCTAATGAAGTAACAATTTGTAACGATGACTCGATAGCAAGTCGTCTAATTTTAAAACCATCTCTAGTAGAATCATTACCTTTAGTTGGAGTATTAACTAATAAGTCTATTTCTCCACTTCTAATTAATTCTAAAATTTCGTTACTACCTTCCGATAACTTTTTAATTACTCTAGCTTCAATACCTGCTAATTCAAGTTGTTTAGCAGTACCTTCAGTTGCAACAAATTTATAACCGATATTAGCAAACTTCTTAGCTATCTCAACAAACTCTTGTTGGTCATAACGTTGAATAGTTGCTAAAATAGTTCCTTGCTTACTCGGCAACTTCTTACCTGCCCCAACAAAGCCTTTATATAATGCTTCTTCAACAGTTTTACCTACGCCTAGAACTTCACCTGTTGACTTCATCTCAGGACCTAAACTTACCTCAACTTGAGGTAACTTTTCTGTAGAAAACACAGGTACTTTTACAGCAAAAAAGTTTTCTGGCTCTGGATACAATCCTGTGCCATAATCTAGATTGGCTAATTTCTCCCCTAACATAACTTTAGTAGCTAAATCAATAATAGGGACATTAGTTACTTTAGAAATATAAGGTACAGTACGACTTGAGCGGGGATTTACTTCAATAATATATAGTTCATTTTTATACTCAATATATTGAATATTAATCATCCCTAAAATTTCAAACTCCTTAGCAATACGTTTAGTACAATTAATAATTTTCCCCTTAATATCATCTGAAATATTTACGCTAGGAAATAAAGTAGTACTATCCCCCGAATGAATACCAGCTCTTTCTAGATGCTCCATTATACCCGGAATTAAAATGTCTTCTCCATCACAAATTGCATCTACCTCAATCTCTCGTCCCATTAAGTATCTATCAATCAATACAGGATTATTAGGGTCTCTATCAAATGCATTACCAAGATATTTCTCAAGTTGTTGTTCTTCAAAAGTAATTTCCATTCCTTGCCCACCAAGAACATACGAAGGACGTACTAGTACAGGATACTTAAGCTCTCTAGCAACTTCTAGCCCTTCTTCAACTGACCAAATAGCTTTACCCTTAGGACGCTTGATATTAAGTTGTTCTAAAATATCATCAAATTTTTCCCTGTCTTCTGCTGCATCAACTTGCTTTGGCTGAGTTCCTAAAACGTTAATGCCCATCTCGTCACAAAACTTAGCTAACTTAATAGCAGTTTGACCTCCAAATTGCAAAATAACTCCACTAGGTTTTTCTTTTAAAATAATATGATAAACATCTTCATCGGTAAGAGGTTCAAAATATAATTTATCAGAAGTATTAAAGTCAGTACTAACTGTTTCAGGATTATTATTTACAATAATTGTTTCAATACCACATTTTTTCAGCGCCATAATCGCATGAACCGAACAATAATCAAATTCAATCCCCTGACCAATTCTAATAGGCCCCGAACCCATAACCATGACTTTTTTTCTATCAGAAACAACAACCTCATCTTCTTCATCATAAGTAGAATAAAAATAAGGTGTTTGCGCTTCAAATTCACCACCACATGTGTCAACCATCTTATACCCCGGTATTATGTTCCATTTAAATCTAAGCTCTCTAATTTCTTTTTCACTTACATTAATGAAATCAGCAATTGCCTTATCAGAGAACCCACGCTTTTTTAACTTTTTTACATATTTAGGAGTTAAATTTTCAAATTCCATAAGTTTTAATTTTTCTTCCTGATCAACAATCCACTTAAATTTCTCTACAAAAAATATATCCATTCCAGTTATCTTACACACCTGTTCTTTTCGATAGTATCGTCTTAACATTTCAGCTAGGGCAAAAATCCGCTCATCATCTGCAATAACAACTTTCTGTTTTAATTCATCTAATGTACATTCGGCAAGCTTTTTATGTTCAAAACTAAACTGATTAATTTCTAAAGAACGTAACCCTTTTAAAAACGCACTCTCAAAATTATTCCCTATAGCCATAATCTCACCTGTAGCCATCATTTTTGTACCTAATGTACGTTGCGCAGTGTAGAATTTATCAAATGGCCATTTAGGAATTTTTACAACTACATAATCCAAGGTAGGTTCAAAGCAGGCATAAGTTTTTCCTGTTATAGTATTTGGAATTTCATCTAATCCATATCCCAATGCAATCTTTGCAGACACTCTAGCAATTGGATACCCAGTTGCTTTTGATGCCAAAGCTGAAGAACGACTAACACGAGGATTTATTTCTATTATTGCATATTCAAAACTATCAGGATGAAGCGCAATTTGTACGTTACAACCTCCTCTAATATCACACTCAGAAATTATATCTAAGGAAGCACGACGTAACATTTGGTATTCTTTATCCGATAAAGTTTGCGAAGGTGCTACAACAATACTATCACCAGTATGAATGCCAACAGGATCTATATTTTCCATATTACAAACGGTAATTACAGTACCGTATTGGTCACGCATTACTTCATATTCAATCTCTTTCCAGCCTTTAATACACTTTTCAATAAGAACTTGATGTACTCTCGATAAATGCAGTCCACTTGCACTAATCTCACGAAGTTCTTGCTCAGTTTCAGCAATCCCCCCACCAGTTCCACCCAAAGTGTATGCTGGTCTTACAACTACAGGATAACCTAAAGTCCTTGCAAATAAAACGGCATCATCTACGCTCTCAACAGTTTTACTTTCAATAACAGGTTGATTTATTCTATTCATTAGACTTCTAAAGCCTTCTCTATCTTCACCTTCTTTAATAGCAGAAATTTGAGTCCCAATAACTTTAACGTTATACTTATCTAATATGCCTAAATCATGAAGTTCTACCGCTAGATTAAGAGCAGTTTGCCCACCTACTCCGGCTAGTAAACTATCTGGCCGTTCAAGTTCAATCACTTTCTCTAGAAATTGTGCATTAAGAGGTTCTATATAAATTTTATCTGCAACTTCTTTATCTGTCATAATTGTTGCCGGATTACTATTTACAAGTACAACCTCTATACCTTCCTCTCGAATAGCTTGACATGCTTGAGTTCCAGAGTAATCAAATTCAGCAGCTTGCCCTATTACAATAGGGCCTGAACCGATTACTAGCACTTTTTTTATACTTAAATCTCTTGGCATTATAGCAGCCCTCCTTGAGTACTAAAATTAAGAGGTAAAACATTTGTAGGATGTAACATTATAATTTACCCCCTTGCATGACATTAATAAATTCATCAAATATATGGTCTGTATCAGTAGGCCCTGGCGCAGCTTCAGGATGAAATTGCACACTATAAATATTAAGATCTTTAAAATACATACCAGCGACTGTATTATCATTTAAATTAGTATGGGTTAAAGTGGCTCCATCTGGCAAAGTATCTACGTGGTAATTATGGTTTTGAGATGTAATATAAACTCTGTTAGAAATAAAATCTTTAATAGGATGGTTAGAACCATGGTGTCCAAACTTTAACTTAGCAGTATTTCCCCCAGTTGCAAGTGATAATAATTGATGTCCTAAACATATTGCTGTAATTGGTTTTTTTCCTATAAGTTTTTCCACTTCATTAATAACATTAGGAATATCTTTAGGGTCAGCTGGTCCATTTGAAATAAATATCCCATCTGGATTAACACTTAAGATGTTCTCAGCAGAAGTGAATGCTGGAAATATAGTAAGTTTACATCCTCGTTTAGCAAATTCTCTAACTATGTTCTGTTTTATACCACAATCTAATATAGCTATGTGAATACCAGTTCCATCTATAGTATATTGTTCCTTAGTAGTTACTTCTGATACTGCCTGGTGATTTGCAAATTGGCTCAATTTCATTTTAATTTGGCTAGGACTAAGCTTTCTTACTGCAATAATACCTCGCATAGTCCCATGGTTTCTAAGTACTTTAGTTAAGGATCTTGTATCTATCCCTTCAAGCCCAATTATTTTCTGAGCCTTCAGATATCCGTCTAATGTCAGCTCGCACCTAAAGTTATTTGGAAAATCACTTTTTTCTCTCGTTATAAAACCTTTAACACTAGCTTTCTTTGACTCCATATCATCTAAATTAATTCCGTAGTTACCAACTAATGGATATGTCATAACAACTATTTGTCCGTAATATGAAGGGTCAGTTAATATTTCCTGATAACCCGTCATTCCTGTATTAAAAACTACCTCGCCTATAGATTCTTTTAGGTAACCAAAAGCTGTACCCTCAAAAATCTTTCCGTTTTCTAATATTAATTGTGCGTTCAATCAAGCTCACCCCTTTAGATCATTTTTCATTTCTATAACTGCTTCTCTTGCTACCTTTGCAAAATCTTTTTCTTGTATATTTTTAGTCTTATAAGCTGAGATTATACCACGTGAAGAGTTAATTATTGCTCCTCGTCCATCTTTATCAAAATAACCTTTTAAATCGGAGGCCTTCCCGCCTTGTGCGCCATATCCAGGTACTAGAAAGAACGTGTGTGGCATTAAACTTCGTAATTCTTCTCCTTGTTCTCTATAAGTTGCACCAACTACAGCACCTATGTTGCTATAACCATATTCACCAATTAAATTTTCTCCCCATTTGGAAACTAGGTCTGCTACATAATTATAAATATGTTTATTATCCAATTTTAAGTCTTGAATTTCGCAAGAACTTGGATTACTAGTTTTTACTAAGATAAATAATCCTTTATCAAATTGCTTACAAGCTCCTAAAAATGGTTCAATTCCATCATATCCTAAATACGGATTTACAGTAATTGCATCCTCATTCCACAAATCAAAATATTCCCCTTCAATATCTACACCAGCAATATGTCCCGCATAAGCTGCTGCAGTTGAAGCAATATCCCCACGTTTAACATCCCCAATGATAATAAGACCCTTAGATTTGCAATATTGAGTAGTTTCAAAATATGCTCGTAGTCCTTCCAAACCATACTTTTCATACATTGCTATTTGAGGTTTTACTGCTGGTATAAGGTCATATATCTCATCAATAATCATTTTGTTAAAAGTAAAAAACATTTCACTAACAGCTTTAGGTGAATTTCCCCACTGCTCTAAACACTGTTCTTTTATAAACGTAGGAATCATTTCATATGTTGGGTCAAGCCCTACTACAGTTGGATTTTGTTTATCTTCAATACTACTAATTAATCTATCAATCATTAAAAATCCTCCTTCTTATATTATAATCTCTTACCTTAAAGTATACCCTTTTACATAAATAAAGAGACAATGATTTCCCATTGCCTCCTCTACCAAATATATATTAACTTACCTCTAATAGGCAATACTTTTCTTACACATACTAGCATAATTAGGTACTATTTGTCAACTACTTTATGCAGGATTTTGATTTACTACATCTTGCATATATGAAAATGGGTCTACTGGAGTTAATTGCGAGGTATCAGGTAAAGTAGCCTCAACCCCAGCAACAAACCAATCCATATTTATAATCTGTTCATAGTCACATGTAGCTCCTATCGGCACTCTAAGATTACCTATTGTGTCATATATAGGACCTTTAAAAATATTAAACTCATTACTTGTAATACCATATTTAACGCATTCTATAAGATTTTTCATCTGGGGATTAATATTTCTATTGGAATAAAGTATATCAACAATACCTGTATCCATCCCTAACCAAAAATTAGTTGGAGTGTTATTACCAGTTTCATAAACCGTTTTCCAAGTACCACTTAGTATATTACGAATAACCTTTTCATAAAAGACTCCCCAATTCCATATAGCCATTGCATAGTGAGTTTTTTCAAGCGTATTTTTATCTACACTATATATGCCATATTCTTTTGACATATCACCAGCAATAGGCAAGTCTTCATTGGAAATAATATCTACACCATATTCTAGTAATTCAGAAGCAACTTTACGGCCTAATTCAGGATTATCCCATCTATTAGTCCATAAAGCTTTTACTGTTACATTTGGATTCACTGATTTTGCTCCTAAAGTAAATGCATTTACACTAGAAATTATTTGAGATATTGGATATGGTGCAACATAACCTAATATATTATTTTTTGTCATAGCTCCTGCAACCATTCCTAATATATATCTTGCTTCATGTATCCTACCATAATATAAAGTGAGTGATTTATATGAATGAGTTGAAGCACAATTAAAAAATTTAACATTTGGGTATTCAAGAGCAACTCTTAAGGCAGGCGCAACAAATGTTGGACTTGTTGTAAACACAACGTCATAATTGGCTTGAGCAAGACTCACTAAGTATTCATACGCTGATTGATTTTCAGGTACATTCTCTACAGTAGTAGTATGGATTTCGTCATGAAATATATTAATTAGGTGCAACCTCCCTAATTCATGTCCATAAACCCATCCAGATGTTTTTGGGGTTTTGGCATAAACAAAAGCTATCTTCAGTGTTTTTTTAGGTGAAAGTAAACCCGTCAAACTATCTGTAAAACTACTAAATACACTTTTTTTAGGAGCTTCCAGCGGTGTAGTTTGTACATTGGCTTGATCTTGATGAATAATTGCTAACTCTTTTATAAAATTTACTATAGACATCTTATCATCTATATCTATACATTTTGTTAACGTATGAATTTTTAAATAGCTTAAAAATGCATCTCCTACTGTAATATCTACTAATCTACATTCCCCTGCTTCTTTGTAAATTGTACAAAAAGGAGTAAATAGTTCGCGAACAAAAATTTTATAACGGTCCTCATCATTTTGTAAATCATATGCTTGGATATATCTATTTATATATTCTAACAACTCTTCGAATTTACCTTCTTGACTAAACCAAATAGCATTAACTTGTGTTTCTCGATAAAAATCTAAGAATTCATAGTAAATATTATTTAGCTTATCTGTTTTATCACGCTTTGGAATAAGCCTAATCACTTGAGCACTATATGATACTGCATTAACACATTTTAATACACTAACACGTTTATTTCCTTCCATTACATAAAACTTATTAAAGTATTCATAAACTTTAATAGGATCACGTAACCCCTCCTCAATATGGGCATTATAAAGGTTCATCCATTTATAGGCAAACTCTGTATCCGTTTTCATTAACGGTTTAAAGTCAGCTGCAAAAGATGTACTTCTTGAACGAGTATACGTTCCTACAACTTTAATAAGTGGAATTTCTATTGTTCCTAATGGAACTTCTGATAAAACTTCGCCATGCTGGATAATCGAATCTAAAGATGGTACATGACCACTTATGCCTTGATTCATCTTATAGTTCCAACTTTGTCTAGCTTGTTTGTACTGCAAATTATAAATTTCTTCAATTTCTGCCATATTCATTTTTTAATCACCTCTTAATAAAAACCTCTAAACTATTCTCATCCATCCCCCAATACAAAGTTCTACCTTCAATTGCATAATACATTTCAAAACCTTTGCCACCAACTATATATCTAATTTTTGTGGGAGAAATAATTTCAAAGTTTGGAGAATAGCTCTCATTTTCTAACACAATAGTTCCATTTTTGTTAAATGTAATTTGCTCATTTGTAATTTGTGATACCCAACTACCGTATATACTAGGATTAAAATAATAATATGCACGATGTATAAAAAATAGTAATAATACAAAAATTAAACCTAAAGTAAGTTTATGGGTTATGTTTATGTGGGAGTCTTTTTTTGTGTTTGTTGTCATTGAATTTCTCTCTTAATGTTATTTTTATTTATCCGCGCTATATAAAAATTTGCTATAATATAAATCATTTATGAATAAATAAATGTCATTAAGACCTATTTCTTGCTATAATTAGGAATTGATATAAACTATACAAATCTAAAAATAGGCGCATACTTAGTCGGATAAACTTATTTTATTATACTATATTTTCCCTTTTTTTTCAATCTAAAAATAAATCCCAGTGGTGCCATTACAAAAATGGCTCTACTAGGATTCTGTTTAGCAGCTGCAGGTGAGGCACTTAACACTAATACTAATATCATCGCTATTATCCTCATTTTATTATCCCCCTTCTTAAAAGTTAGGGTTCCCAAAATTAATTATCTTTATTTTAGTAATGTTTTGTAAATTTCCCGTGTTTTCTCATCAATGTTATCCATAAAATAATTTTTTTCAGTAGTGTGTGAAGTAGAATACTTTTCTAATAATTCATTATTAGCTTTATTAATTTGAATTATTAGGTCTGTAGCAGATAATAAACTAGCGCCTTGGCTTCTTATTATAACTTGTTGTAGACCATCAGAAGTAGCAACTGTAATTTTTGCCTCTTTAATATTTTCATGAACAAAATGTTCAATATAATGATCAGCAGTTTGAGCTTCTTTAGTAAATATCAAATAGATATTGTTATATTTAGTGATTTCTGCAGAAGGACGTTTAACTTTATAAGCATCAAATACCACTAAAATTTCACACTTGCGTATAGCTTGATAATTAGTAAGATATTCTAATAATTGTGTACGAGCGCTATCTATATTATCTTGTGCAAATTGTCTTAACTCTTCCCAAGCAAATATAATATTATATGCATCAACTAACAAATACTCTTTTTGCTTATTATATTTTGGTGCTGTTATGACATACGCTTCTTTAGTAGTTTTTTTTATATTGTTCCAACTAGATTTTTTTCCGCTATTAGCCCGGGAAGTTTGTTGGATAATTTGATCCACTTCATCAATACTAATGCTAGTAACTGTGTTATGTCTAAAGTTAGTATTTTTTTCTTTCAATGTACGTTCTATATGCATGTGATTTTCAACTTCATCCCAAGGAACAACATATCCACTACCATTTTTACAAAATATTGACGAAGTTGGATTAGTCGTATCCTTCTCAACGTTATAACTTATTTGTTCTATTACTTCATCAGTATTATGACAAATTCCATAACTATCAAAAGTTAATGTCATTTTACCAAATCCTTTTGTATAAGATATTAGCTCCTTTTGATAGTTTCTCATAGTAGTAACTGGAGCTATACCTGTAATTATTGCATCCTGGTTAATTATATTTGGTGCATCCGTTTTTGAATACATTCTATCTACATCATTTAGTACCCGTCCTAACATATTTTCTGGAACTATAATTTCAAATCTATAATAAGGTTCTAGTAAAACTGACTTGGCTTGCATTAATCCTTGTCTAACAGCCCGAACTGTGGCTTCTCTAAAATCACCTGGTGAAGTGTGTTTATTATGTGACTTTCCAGTAACAAAACTTATTTTTATATCAGTAATTTCACTACCAGTTAATACTCCTCTATGACATTCATTTTGTAGACTAAATAAAACTTGCTTTTGATAATTTTTCTCTAGCATATCATCCAAACATATATTAACAATTTGGATACCACTTCCTCGTGGTAGAGCCTCTAATAAGACATGAACTTCTGCATAATGACGTAATGGTTCAAAATGACCAATCCCCTCTACCGTATCACTAATAGATTCTTTATATAAGACCTTCCCCTCACCAAAATATAAATCAATATCAAATCTCTTCTTAGCTATGTGCTGTAATATTTCAATTTGAATATCACCCATAATTTTAACCTGAATTTCTTTAAGTATCTCATCCCATAAAACACATAACATAGGATCTTCTTCTTGTAATTGTAGTAAATTTGAGTATACAATTTTTTCATTATAACCAGGAGGCACTAAAACTTGGTATGTTAGAATCGGTTCAATTATAGGAATATAATCATTAGCTTCTGCCCCTATTCCATCCCCAATAAACGTATTTAGTAAACCTGTTACTGCACAAATACCTCCACTAGCAATAGATTGTATAGCTTCATACTTTTCGCCTGAATATAATCTAATTTGGTTTATCTTCTCTATTTCATCCCCTATTTTGATCTGGTCACGTACAGTCAAATTGCCACCTATAATTTTAAGATGGGTCTCTCTATTACCAAATTGGTCTTTTGTAATCTTAAAGACTTTAGCTGCAAATTTTTCCTTATATTTTTTAATTATAATTAAATCACATATATCATCAATAAAATCTTTAACCCCTTCTAATTTTAAGGCTGAACCTAAATAGCAAGGAAATACAATTCTGTTTGCAATTGACTCTTTTATAATATTTTGTTCAATCATATTGTTTTCCACATATACTTCCATCAAATTTTCACTACACATCGCTAAATTTTCATATAACTCATCAGAGTCAGTAAATACAAAACAGTTTTCATTTAATTGAGATTGTATTTTTGATATTACTTTTTGTTTATTGTAACTCGGATGATCGATTTTATTAATAAAAATGAATACTGGTAAATGGTATTTATAAAGTAAATTCCATAAAGTTTTAGTATGTCCTGTAATTTCATCCGTTGCACTAATTACTAAAATAGCATAATCCAATACCTGCAGAGTTCGTTCCATTTCTGTAGAAAAATCAACATGTCCTGGGGTATCAAGTAAAAATATTTCTTTATTTTTATGAGTGAATATAGCTTGTTTTGAAAATATAGTAATACCACGACTTTTTTCTAATTCATATGAATCTAAAAATGCATCTTTCTTGTCAACTCGTCCGATTTTTTTTAATGCACCAGTGGTATATAATAAAGCTTCCGCTAAAGTAGTTTTACCTGAATCTACATGAGCCAAAATTCCAATTACTATTTTATCCATAAGTTTATCCTTTTCTATAATTAAAGCATTTTTAATTATCTAATTTTTTATTTAACGCTTCTATTATTATAGTATGTTCTTCTTTAATTAATTCAAGCCTACTATTAAATTCAAGCTTTTGTTCCAATATTGTATTCTTAGTTTGTAATTCATATTGTTGGGTTAAATTAGTAAGTTCAGTCTTATGTTGTATTTGTAAACTAGTTAACTGATCTTTTAGCTTTTCATTTTCTCGTCTTAAAAACCACATATCGGAGGATTGTTCTTCCTGTTTACTAATAAGTCCTTGGTTAGCAAGTTTACATTGCTCTAGTTCTATAGTTAAATGTTCAGTTTGAGTTATGTTTTTTTGTAAATTGATTATTTCTTCTTCTAGTTTAGAGCTTAATAAACGTTCTTTTTTTAATTGAATAGTAGTTTCAGCAGTAATGTCATTATATTTAGTGCAACGTTGCTCTAATTTTTCTATATTTTTATTAATTTCTATTATTTTACCATTTTGTTCAGCTATAATTTCTTCTTTAGCTAATAATTGAAACTCTAAGTTCTTAATTAAATTATTTTTTTCTTCTATAGTCGTTGTCTTAGCAGATATATTAGTTTGATATAAATTCTTATGTTCAACCAATATTACCTCGGCTTTATCATGTAAATTAAGATATAATTTTTGAATCCTTTTTAGCAAGCGTTGTAATTCATCAATATCGGTATAATCAAAATGAGATATTTCACGACTTTTTTCTAATTTATAGGATTCTAAAAGCATAGCTATAAATTCTTTGCTAGTTACTTCATGAGATTTAATTAATTCTAATAATTCGGCTTTCATTTCTGGATTCATTTTTATTCCAAAAGTTATATCAGACATATTTTTGCTCCTAACTAAAGTTAACCGTTTAAATTAAGGCTAACTTTAGTATAATAAATAGTTAACCTTAATTTAGGGATACTAGTAGTTTAACATATTATCTGACATATTACAACATATTTCTTATAATTTTAAGTTATAGGTCTTGGGGTTTAGATTTATTCAGAAAAAAGGAGGAATAAAATGTGTAATTTTTATAAAATAACTTTATTTTTTAATCCTACTTTTTTAAATTTTTAGATAATTTTAACAAAATATCAAACCTTCATCATTATCTATAGTACTCTTTGGAAACGGTAAATCTTCATCGTTATCTATAGTATTCCTTGGAAACGGTAAATCTTCGTCATTATCTATAGTATTCTTTGGAAACGGTAAATCTTCGTCATTATCTATAGTATTCTTTGGAAATGGCAAATCTTCATCGTTATCCATAGTATTTTTTGGAAACGGAAGGTCTTTATCATAAGTTTTCTCTTCATTTGCTTCTCTAATACGTCTATGATACTCTAATTCTAATCTATCAATTTCATTATAATCTAAATTGTGCCCTTCCATTGCATAAAATGGTTGTGTACTAGATACAATTTTCTTTGGTCTAACCTTTTCTTCCCTTGTTTTATTAATATATTTAGGACAGTCTAATTCTAGGCTATTATTTGTATCTGCAACTACTTCCTCCATTTTAGTTATACAAGATGGTTGAGAATTACATTCATGTTGTTCAGTGTCCTTACTACCTGCTTCTCTAATACGGTTATGATATTCTATCTCTAATCTATCAATTTCGTTATAATCTAAGTTATGACCTTGCATTGCATAAAACGGTTGTGTACTAGATACGATTTTCTTTGGTTTAATCTTTTCTTTATTTATTTCCCATGCGTTATTATAAGTTTCTACTTCAGCTAAATTAGAGACATTATTTTCTTTCCATTTATCTAAAATTTTAACTACATAAGCAAAAGGATTTTTAACATTAGGATTAAGTGTTGTTATCTCACAAGCTTTTTTTATTGCTTCTATAGTAAAATAATTTTTATATTTAACAAGTTTAATTATCATAGGCCGTTTAGGAGTCTCAATGTACAAGTCTTTGTGAAGTACATTAAAGAATGTAGTATAATCGTTATCATCACAAACAATATTTGTACGCTCAGTTACTTGTTCTAGTTGTGCTTTTTGTTTTAATAGTGTTCTTTGTTGTTCTAATTGCTCTCTTTGTATTAGCAATGTTTTTTGTTCTTCTAGTTGTTCACTTTGTTTTAATAATGCTTTTTGCTGTTCTAGTTGTGTGTTTTGTCTTAGTAATGCTTTTTGTTGTTCTAGTTGTTCTGTTTCTATACATTGATTTTTTAAGTGATTAACTCGCTCTATTATCTGTTTAGCAAGTTTATCATTATTTTTATCATTACTACCACAACTGTGAGTTTCATGTTTGTTGTTGTTCTTAATATATGGTTTATAAAATTTATTTTTAGTATTTTCTTGTGACGGTGTCGGAATTTCCGTTAAAGGCATTTCGGTAGACATACTGATATTACTAGCATTACTAGAATATCCATTTTTTTTAGCAATTTTCTTCTCTGTTTTCTGGATCCAAAATTCTTTAACATGTTGTTGAGGCGTATCATATACTTCATATTTCCAACCTCTCATACGCCCATTAGGTAATTGTATTGCCCTTTTAAGAATATAACCAGCAGCTTCAAGTTCATTAATCGCTCTGTTAATTCTTTTTATACTCTCCACCATAAATTTTTTTATAAAAGCTGTTTTAATGCTAAAATTTTCTATATATTTATGTTTAAATATAATCATCATAACTTTAGTAGCTACAGCAGAGAGATTATTATTTTCTAAAAGTTCATTCCCTATAATTGTATAGGTATCATATTGATTTTTTAAATTTAGTATAGTAGTGTTTGCCCAAGTTTGGTTTGCGTTTTTCATCATATCAATTTTCCTTTATAAATGAATTAGAATATACAAAATTTTTCGATAACTAGAATATGTCCAATTTTTAGTAAAAAATATCAAAAAAAGGTTGACAAGTCCTCTTTTATAAGTTATTATATATTTATAATTAAAAATAGACAACTTAAATAAATTAAAATTTAATAAATTAAAATTTAATCAATAATATAATATATTTTATTCTATTAGGTTACATTAGATGATTTATTTAGTTGGTTAGGCCTTTATTCTTTCAAAGTTTTGCCGACAGTGAAGAATAAGGGCTGTTTGTGTATTCTTAATAGTATTTTAGGAAATTTTTGGAAAAAAATCAAGGGGGTAATATAATATTTTTTAAAATTTTGTTAGCAACCTTATAAAATGTATACATATTGAATTAAAAACAAGTCTTCAGAAATTTTCTGAAGACTTGTTTTATTGTAAAAATATATACTAACCTTTCATTTCATTATGCTGTTCCCTATTAATAAGATTTCTATTATTTAAAAATTAGCATTCAACATTATTACATATCAAGGAGTAAATTTTGGAATATATGGGTATAATAATGATTATTATAGAAATAAATATCAGTTAAGATTAGGAGAATATCTTATATGAAATATTTACGTTTTTTGTATGAAAATAAAACTTATTTAGGAATTTTGGAAAAAGATATTATTTATAATATCAATACACTTCCAGGGTACAATAATTTAAGTACATTAGTAGATTTAATTAAAATGTTGGAAGATAAGCCAACAGATACTTTAAGTCAGCTACTTGTTGATGCCCATGATATACAAACATTTAAATTAGATGACGTGAAATTGCTAGCGCCAATTGAAAGACCTATTCATGATATTATTTGTATTGGATTGAATTATAAAGCCCATTACGAAGAATGCTCAGGTTCTATGCCATTACAGGAACCTACTAGTCCTGTGTATTTTTCTAAACGCAGTAGCAAAATTTTAGGACCTTATGAAGATATTCCATTTACTGGAGAGTATGATACTGCATTAGATTATGAAGTGGAATTTGCTGTAATTATAGGTAAAACTGGTCGTGATATTTTACCTAGTAAGGTTAAAGAGCATATTTTTGGTTATAGTGTATTTAATGATGTATCTGCTAGAACGTTACAAAAGAAACATCAACAATGGTATCGTGGTAAAAGTTTAGATGGAACGTCTATAATGGGACCTTGGATTGTAGGATGTGAGGATTTGGCCTACCCTCCTATAGTTGATTTAGAAAGTAAAGTAAATAATGAGCGTCGCCAGTTTAATTCTACTTCTAATTTTATTTATACAATTGAAGATATAATTGTAGATTTTTCTCATGGATGTACTTTAGAAGCGGGGGATATTATTATTACTGGGACACCAGCTGGTGTTGGTATGGGGTTTAGCCCACCCAAATATCTTAAAGTTGGGGATACAATTACATGTTCCATTGAGCAAATTGGGACAATTAGTAATAAGATTATTACTTCGCCAAAAAAATAAAGAAGGGAAATTCATTCTCCCTTCTTACTGACTTACTTCTCTTGCAATTCTAGCTATACGGTTAGCTTCTATATGTGCCAATCTAGTTGGTAGCGGAATTCGACTTTCATTAGTCACTAATTCCATAACAATACTACAGCTTGTCTCTAAATCAATAAAATTTCCTGCTGAAACAAATATAGGTTTCACGTTGCTATGAGTTCGTAGAGCACAACCATATACTTTGTTATTAATTACAATGTTACTATAGGCTCCTTTAACATTATCCGGAGGCACGAAATTTATATCAAAAATTTTATGATAATTTTTAGCTACGCCAATAGTAGGCTTTTTTAACACAATTCCAGCATGCGTAGCTATTCCCATATTTCTCGGATGAAGATAACCGTTTCCATCGAACATATATGCATCTACTGAACTAGTTAATAACTCGTTAGTTTGCAAAAATATAGGTAACTCTCGAAATGAAAGATAACCTGGTATATAAGGTACAGTGATTATATCACTATATACCACGGTTTCCACTTCTTTTTTAGTTTCATAGTCTACTACTACAATAGCACATATTGCTAATTCTATATTAAAATTTTCATCATAAAAATAAGATACATCCACTCCTGCAATATATTTAATTTGCTCAAATTGATTAGTAATATTAATTTGGCTTTGTAATTGTAATTGTTGTGTAGTAAAATCCATTCTAGATTTCTGCTACTTAAAATATAGACAAACATATCCATATCAAGAGTTTTCCTTATTCATCGTGTCTGACTTTGCTATATAGCTTGCTACCGTCATTTGATATAACACTCCAAAGGCGTTAATTCCCGACTAGCCATCGGTACTTAAAAATTATTTATCTGAACTTGGTTTTCGTTCTATATAAACAATAAAAGATATGGTATCTATTATCAAGTAGCTTCCTCCTTTTTAATTATTTTTTGTCTTAAGGAACATATTTGTAGGTTTGTAAGTATATTTAATTATATAAATACTAATTATCGATATACTCCTTAATGAAAATGATATACCTAGTATATAGTATTTATCTACATGAGTCAAAGGTATTAAAATATAAGTACTTATCATATATTAGTTAATATAGGAGGTGATTTATTATGATAGCAGGTTTAATCTCTATAGCAATATGTATAGGAATTATTTATTTCTTTCTATCGTTAGGGGATAAAGTTAATAGAACTTTAAACTTATCCCACTCTCAGTATTCCACTATTAATAACTTAAAAGAGGAAATAGAAAGACTATCTAATCAAGTAAATCAACTGGAATCGATTTTAATTAATCAAACTCTAAAAAATGAGGAGCTTAAACAACTAATTAATGATAATTAGTAAAGCGGAAAGGGAGATGAGCATCTCTCTTTTTATATATTAATATAAAAATCTTATTTATAGAGCCTTCTGTATGTTTCTAAACTTATTTCTGTTATTAAATATCTTTTAACTTGGATACTCTAAACAACTCTACAAAGAGCATTAGAGTATTGTTTTTTGTGTATACTATCAATATACAAGTTATAATTTATAGGAGGCAGATTATGGACGAAATTAAAGTAGGAAAAATTATAAAGCATATAAGTATAAGTATAGATAAGCATACTAATAGTTTACTTAGGGAAAAAGATTTAAGCATGGCACAAGCCCTAGTATTAGTTTGGCTTAGCGAAAATAAGGAGCATAAACTGCCTATTAAATTTATTGAAAAGATGTCAAATACAGCTCAGTCTACTACATTTGGAGTTATTAGTCGTTTAGCTAACAAAGGATTTGTTACTACTTATATTTCAGAGAATAGAACTAAAGTTGTGAAAATTACTGAGGCAGGTTTGGAGCTTATCGATTTTATTCGTGAGTGTATTAGCACTTCTGAAAAGGTTATGTTTACTTCTTTTACTAAAGGTGAATATATGATTTTTACAGAACTGCTTTCAAAAATTGAAACGAATGTGGAACAATATCGTGATATTAATTAAAAACATTATTATATTACCAATTAGATAAGTTGGTGATAACAAATCAAAAAAAGCGAGAAGTTAACCTCTCGCTCTTAATTACTCATCTGAGCTTATAACATTAGTCAAACTCATGTCTTTATACATTTCAATATCCAATTGTCCTAACTTTTTATCAACTATAAGCGCATTAGTCATAGCGCCAGTAACGTTTAATAGAGTTCTTCCCATATCAACTATAGGATCAATGGCTAGTATGGGGCTTATTGAAGAGAATAGATGGGCTAGCCCTGTACCAGATAGTGCTACGGAAGCTGCCATAGTAGCTGTTCCAGGAATACCTGCAATACCAAATGACCCAAGTACTACAACAATAATTGATGTAGCTATAAAGTTAAAATCAAGAGGAATTCCTTCTAAGTTTGCTACGTGTACAAGAAGTAAGGCTGGAAATAAACCAGCACAACCTTGCATTCCAGCAGTTGTACCAAATCCTGCAACAAAACTTGCTGTTCCATTGTTGACACCTAGTTTTGTAGATAATGTTTCAATTGTAAGTGGTAAACAACCTACGCTTGAACGGGATGTAAATGCTAATACCATTACAGGCATGGCTTTTTTTATATATTCTTTTGGGCTTAAGCCAAATATCATTAAAGCTATTATTTGTATTAAGAATATTATAATAACCCCAACATAAATCGCAACTATAAATCTACCTACTTCTAAAATGCTAGCTAACCCACGAGAGGCAATTGTATTAGCTAAAAGTGCAATTACAGCGAATGGCATCCATCTAATTATAGACATAGCTACACTCATAATGATTTTATGTAGTGCATTTTTTAAATCAAAAAATGGTTTTACTATATCCATATGTTTTTTTGACATTCGTTTTGCGCCTACTCCAAAAAACGCAGCAAAAATTACAACCGCAATAATATTTGTATTATACATAGACACTACAGGGTTTGATGGAATTAATCCTAGCAATGTGTCCACTACGCTGCTTACTGTACTAATTTCTCGTGTGCCTTCAGTTACTTGATTTGCTCCCCCGCCTAAATTAAACGTTATTCCAATTCCCAGTCCTACTACTACAGAAATAGATACCATTATTATTGTAATAGCTAAAGTATGTTTTACTAAATCCCCAATGTTAGCTCCATCTTGCATATTAATAATAACGTGTACTATTGATACCATAATAAGTGGTATAACAAGCATTCTAATTAAGTAGATAAATCCATTTCCAAATAACGTATACCATTTTGTAGTTTCTACAACAAAGGTTATTGATGTAGGGTCTGAGTTAAAGCCTGATACGAGTTGTATTAAAATGCCAAGTGCAAGTCCTAGTACTGTGCTTGTAAGCATTCGTACTGAAAAACTTAATCCTTTCTTTTGGAGTTTGTTCATTACTGAAAATAGGACAAATAGTAATGCTATAAAAATAATAGTTTCTATTTGACTTATCATCAAAAATTGTGTGAAAAATACTGAATCCATAAATATATCCCCCTTTAATTTACTTAGTTTATCAATTGCAATTGAAAAATACTAGTAATACTATAAATATACAACTATCTTTTGATTTATGTACAAACAAAATAAATTCATTTTTACTTACAGTTTGTATACATTTAAATTTAATAATTTAAACAATATTTACATTTTTTATTTTTAACTCTAATCCAAACATGGTATAATTATAATAAAGGGGGGAGTTATTGTGGAAATGAATTATGCGTTAATCGGAGTATATTTATTAAATCGTGTATTAAAAGCAGTAGGAATCAAAAGGGAGAATGCTTTAATGATAACGTGGATATGCTTAGTATTTTGTGTATCTTGGGATGTAGTTCTTATGTTTCAATCCAAACCATATGAAAGAGTATTCACTTTTAACGTATTACATGTTTTATCTCTAGTGTGGTTGATATGGGTGGCTATTAATAGAGCTAAAGAGTCTCCTAGACAACTTGAGCATAAACAGCAGATTACCGAACTTGCAAGAACGCAAGTTTTATACTGGAAGGATGAATTGGGGCTTGAAAAAAGTGAGGCATTATCTATTTATTACCATAATAGATTGAAATTAAATGATGAGTATATACAAGCAGGAGCTGGGATAATATTGGAACTTATTCAAGAGGAGTATGGAGATGAGGAATTGGAAGGATTTTGGCTAAGTAAATATATAGTTTAGGGGTGGATATATGATTGAAAGAGCAATTTATTTTATTATTCAGGCAGGATTATTTATTTGCATGATGTTTTTTGTTATTCTGGATCATTTAGGCGTGGCACTTATAACTGTGACTATATGGGTAATTAAGGCTTGTTATTATTTACTAATTCCTTATATACTTTATAAATTGTATACAAATAAGATACCGTATGAAATTAAACTTACTAGGAAAGCAAAACAGCAACTAAGAGGTGAGATAAAAAGGTATAAGAAAAAAGGGCTTGTATATGAAAAAGCAATTGAATTGTATGGAAAAAGTGAGCTTGGAGAACAAATTGTTAAAAATATATATAAATGAATCCCCCTGCCTTAAAGCAGGGGAATTTTTATTAAAACATTTTTTGTTTTACCATTATATAAAATCCTACCACTATGAAAAATATCGATAAAACTAAAATATATATAAGAGCATACGGATCATCATACCAAGGTAGTGGAACATTCATACCAAATAAGCTAAAAATCATAGTAGGAAAAGCTAAAATTATAGTTATAGCTGTTAATCGTTGCATAACGGTATTAAGGTTATTAGATATAACAGATGAGAAAGCATCGCGAGTTTCACTTAAAATACTACTATAAACACTTGCCATTTCCATTGCTTGTTTGTTTTCAACAATTACATCTTCAAGTAAATCTTTATCATCTTGATATTGCTTAATATTGTCCATCCTAAGCATTTTTTCAAGAACAATTTCGTTTGCACGCAAAGCAATTGAAAAATAAACTAAACTTTTTTCTAGTTCTAGTAAATATAATAAGTCTTTATTGTTAACATTTTCTTGTAAGCCTTGTTCTACTACGTCGCTTACTCTATCTATATATCGTAGATAATGTAAATAGTAAGAAGCATTTTTGTAAAGTAGTTGTAAAATAAATCTAGTTCGTTTACTAGTGTAAAATCCTCTAATTTTTTCATCTATAAAATCTTTGAGTAAGTTTAGCGGATATATACATATAGTCATTAGAAAATTTTCTCCTACAATAATTTCTAATGGAATAGTAATAAATTCATGTTTTCCATCACTGTCTTTAATAGGAACATCTACAACAATGATTGTATAATCTTCTTCAGTTGAAATATGTGCCTTTTCTTCTTCATCCAGCCCTAGTAATATATCACGTGCATCTACAGCAGTCATTTTAACTGCTAATTCTATTTCTTCTTTTGTAGGCTCATATAAATTAATCCAGCAACCATCTTGCAATTCTTTAATTTGATGCAACTTTCCAATTTCGTCTGTGTTATATATCTCTAACATTTCCTCACCCCTTATCTGCTTATTTTGTACAGTATATAATACATATATGCTATCAATCTAATTTGTGATATTTAATTGGAAGAAACTCCATTTTTTGTATAAGTCATATAATTGTAGAAAGCTTTTAAATATATACACTATTTATTATGATTTATTTCTATATTATTATTATCTATCTATAAAGTTAGTAGTTATATATGTATAATTTTTATGATTTTTAGTCTTAATTATGTTATAATTATTAAATTGGTAAAATGAGGTTTTAAAGAAATATGAAAGTTTTTACTAATTTAATTTGAAGCTAATACGTTTTAAAAAATTTTTCATTTTATTAATATGTTTACAAAAAATTTATGAAAATTTACTAGTATTTATTTTCCAAATAATGTATAATAGAATTTACTCATTACACAAGAAAGGACAGATATTTAAAACAGATGATAGAATTAGGTAAAATTCAAGACTTAGCAGTAGTAGAGCATTCGGATTTTGGTGTATATCTTGGTAATTTGCCATACGATGAGGCATTTTGTGAGAAGGTTTTGTTACCAAATGTAGAAGTACCTGCTGATACGAAGCTCGGCGATATGTTAAATGTATTTATTTATAAAGATACTCAGGATAGAATTGTAGCAACACTTAGAAGACCTCTTATTACTCTTGGAGAAGCGGGAGTGTTAAAGGTAGCAGAGGTAACGAGTATAGGTGCGTTTTTAGAGTGGGGTTTGGTAAAAGATTTATTGCTTCCGTTTAAGGAGCAGTTAGGTAAGGTTGAAGCTAGTAAGTCTTATGTTGTTGGGTTGTATGTTGATAAAACTGATAGGTTATGTGCTACGATGAAAGTGTATAATTTGTTACAATCACATACTCCTTATGAAGTAAATAAAACCACCAAGGGATTGGTATATCAACTTAGCGATGAGTACGGAGTGTTTGTTGCTGTAGAGGGTAAGTATCATGGGCTAATTCCTAGGCGTGAAGTATATGAGAAATATACTGTTGGACAGTGGATTGATGTTCGTGTTGTTAAGATTAGAAATGATGGTAAGTTAGAGCTGAGCACACGTAAGCAAATTAATGGGCAAATTGAAGTGGATGCACGAAAGTTATTAGACGAAGTCCATAAAGCAGGTGGATTTTTAGATTTACATGATAGGAGTAACCCGTCAGATATAAAACGTAGGCTTAATATGAGTAAGGCTTCTTTTAAACGTGCTGCGGGACGGTTATTAAAGGAAGGTGCTATTGAACTTGAAGATAGCGGAATAAGAAGTCGTATATTTTAGAAATAATAGTTAATAATAAAAATATCTTAAAGATTGTAGGAGTGTGATACAGTATGAGTAAATTTATAACAGGAATAGTATTAGGCGGCGTTGTGGGTGCAGCTGGAATTAGGTATATGAATGAAAGAAAACCAGTAAAGAAAAGTAAAAAATGGGTATCATGTGCACAAGATAGAGTTGATGAGTGGACATAATTTTATAAAGAAGTAACCTTATTTTTAAGGTTGCTTTTTTTTCCTATAAGCCTATGGCTATTAATTTTGAGTAACAGAGGAAGTTAGTATGTCTATTAATTTTAAATTAGAGCAATTTGAAGGGCCTTTAGATTTGCTTCTCTTTTTGCTTCATAAAAATAAGATGAATATATATGATATAGAGATTACAGCCATTACAAAGCAATATATGCAGTATTTAGGTAGTTCACCCCAAATAGAACTTGAGCAAATGAGTGAGTTTATTGTTATGGCCTCTACATTATTGGTAA
Source organism: Candidatus Parepulonipiscium sp. PG-Nuni2H_MBin01 (assembly GCA_001994995.1). GTDB lineage: Bacteria > Bacillota > Clostridia > Lachnospirales > Cellulosilyticaceae > Parepulonipiscium > Parepulonipiscium primum. The sequence goes on from MDJM01000045.1 coordinate 25,399, forward strand.
TTAAGTCTCGGATGTTACTCCCTAAAATGGACAATGATGAAAAAGAGGAAGATGACCCCCGGGAGGAGCTTGTTAGAAAGTTAGTTGAATATAAAAAATTTAAATATGTATCTGAAAAGTTAGATGAGATGCAAAGTCAATCTTTTACTTATTGTTTTAGAAGTAGAGAAATTGTAAATGATATAAAGGTACCTATAGAAATAGATATTTTAGACGGGGTAACGCTAGGCAAGTTGTATGAAACTTACCAACAATTAATTAGACAGCAAAAAATAGGATTAAAATTAAAACAGAATAATATTGTCACAAAAATATTACAAAAAGATATATATAGCGTTGATGAAAAATGTAATTATATTTCAGAATTATTATGCACTCAAAACGAAATTACTTTTTATTCTTTATGTTATGTAGATATGCCTAAAATAGAGTTTGTGGTAACATTTATGGGGTTATTAGAGCTAATTCATAAAAAATGTGTAATAATAGAGCAGTTTTCATTTGATGGTGATATTAAAATTTCAAAGGGTAGTAATTATGAAACGAACAGAATTAGAAAGTAAACTTGAATCATTATTATTTTTCGTAGGAGATATGATATTAAGCAATAAATTATGTGAGTTATGTGAGGCTGATGAACACGATGTTCATAGTGCTATATTTAATTTAAATAGTGCATATGAATATGATGATAGCGGTATTAGAATTGTTGAGGTTGAAAAGGGCTATCAAATGTGTACAGTACCAAAAAATACAGAGGTTATATTAAAATATAAACAAAGGCCAGCAAAAAAATTGTTGACACAAACACTATTAGAAACTTTGGCAATAATAGCTTATTCACAACCAATAACAAAACCTCAAATAGAAGATATAAGGGGAGTTAGGAGTGAACATGCTGTATCTAAATTACTTGAATATAATTTAATAGAAGAGGCAGGGCGGCTTAATGTTGTTGGTAGGCCTGTTTTATTTGGGACAACAGCGGAATTTTTAAGACATTTTGGCTTTACAAACCTTATGCAACTACCGATTTTAAAGGAAGAGCTAATAGAGATATTAAGAAAAGAAGTGCAAAAAGAAGTGAATTATATAGCTGAAAGATAAGAAAAGTAGTATAAAATTAGCAGAGTGTGGTATTCTAAAAACTATAAAAGGGCAACTATTTTTCTTCAAAGGAGCGAGATAATGAAGCATAAACTACTTATTTTAATAATCTTAATTTTAGGCGTCACCCCTGTTTTTGGGACTTCTTCGGTAGGAACGCTTGGAGCAAAAGGTGCGGTCTTAATAGAAGCGCAAAGTAAGCGGGTGTTACATGGGGTAAATGAGCAAGTGCCGCTTCCTATGGCGAGTACTACGAAAATTATGACTTGTGTGGTGGCACTAGAAAATGGAAATTTAGACGATATAGTTACAGTATCGGAAACTGCAGCAAAGGCACCACCTGTGGATTTAAAGTTACAAACCGGAGAGAAGCATAGATTAGGAGACTTATTGTATTCATTAATGCTAGAATCACATAATGATACGGCTATTGCAATTGCTGAGCATGTTGGTGGTAGTGTGGAAGAATTTTGTGCAATGATGACACAAAAGGCAGCAGATATAGGTGCAACAAGTACAGAATTTCATACGCCAAATGGATTAGATGCAGATGGACACCAATCATCACCCTATGATTTAGGTATAATTGCTGCATATGCAATGGAAAACCCTAAGTTTGTTGAAATTGTTAATACTCCAAATATTGCTATCCCAACAGTTCCCGTTGATGGTAGTAGAAGACATGATTTAATTAATAAAGATAGGTTTTTGCATATGGTTAGTGGCGCGAATGGAGTGAAGACAGGTTTTACGTCTAAAGCTGGACATTGTTTTGTTGGCGCAGCTAAAAGAGGTGATATGCAGTTAATTGGTGTAGCGTTAGGGAATTTTGGTTCAAGCGGCAAAAGTAAGAAATATACAGATGTACAAAAAATGATTGAATATGGGTTTAAAAACTATAAAATGTATACATTAGTAACCGAAGAGCAAGTGGTAGACACTTTGGATATTGTAGATGGGAAACAAACTAGTGTTAAACTTGTAGCTAAAGAGCAAATAGTTATGCCTCTAACAAATGATGAGATGAGTATTGTTAAACTTAGTGTTACTAAGCCAGAGAATTTAGAGGCTCCTGTAACTACTGATTTACAAGTTGCTCGTTTAGATGTAGTATTAAATGAGGAAGTTCTTGATACAACTTGGTTATATCCAATGGAAGATGTTGAGGCTTTAACTTTAATTGAGAAAGTAAAACGATTTATAAATTCATTAGGAGCGTAGTAATAAAGTGAGATTACAGAAATATTTAGCCGATTGCGGCGTAGCTTCACGACGAAAGTGTGAAGAGTTAATAAAACAGGGTAGAATTAAAATTAATGGTAGTGTTGTTAGTGAACTTGGCATTAAGGTAAATGATGGTGATAAGATTAGCTTTGATGATAAGATAGTGAGCCTAAAGGGTGTGAAAGTATATTATATGTTAAATAAGCCAGAGGGCTATATTACGAGTGTAACAGATGATAGAGGTAGGCAAACTGTTATAGACCTAGTGCCGGATAAATCTGAGAGAGTATTTCCAGTGGGTAGGCTTGATTATCAAACTTCTGGAATGTTATTGCTTACTAATGACGGCGATTTTGCTTATAAAATGACTCATCCAAAGCATATAATTCCAAAGACGTATGTTGCTAAAGTCAAGGGTGAAGTTTCTAAAGAAAGCATAGAATTGTTAAAAAATGGAGTAAGAATAGAAAATTACATTACTTCAAAAGCTAAGGTAGAGGTAGTTGCTTGTGACTCTTATACGACAAGTTTGCAAATAACAATCCATGAGGGTAAAAATAGGCAAATTAGGAAGATGTGTACTGCTGTAGGACATAACGTTATCAGTTTGAAACGTGTAGCTATTGGGAACATCGGACTAAATGACTTGAGACTCGGAAATATAAGGAAGTTAACATGCGACGAACTTAAGTATCTTAATAATTTGTAGTTTGGAAATATTAGGAGTGGTGTAAATTTCTATAAATGGGCTATATTTTTTCCGTTAACATGTGTATAATATAGAAAGAAAAGATTAAGGAGGATTTGTAATGAATACTGTAATAGATAATAAAGAAGAAACTATGGCAGATTACATGCAAGAGGTTGATAAGAGCATGGCCAATATCCATAAGGGAGAAGTAAAAAAGGCGACAGTTATTGCAATTGCTGATGATTGTATTATTGCTAACATTGGATATAGAGCAGATGCGATACTGCCATGGAGCGAGTATAGCATTGAGGACTTTGACCGTTCTGAGGTTAATGTAGGCGATGAATTTTTTGTAACTATTACGAAAAAAGAAGATAAAGACGGTAATGTAGTTGTATCTAAACGTGGGGCTGAAAAAGCTAAGGCTTATGAGCAAATCGAAGAGTTATATAAAAATCAAGAAGTGGTATCAGTTAAGATTGAAAAAGTTACCAAAGGTGGTTTACTTGCATCAATCAAAGGAGAAAGGGCGTTTATTCCAGGGTCTCAGATTACAGATACATACGTAGAGAATTTAGCGAGCTACGTAGGGCAAAGTGTAGATGTACAAGTGATAGAATTTGACCCATCAAAAAGAAAGCTTATCTTGTCAGGTAAGTCAATCGCTAAGCAAAAACGCGCGAGTAAAAGACAAGAGCGTATTAATGAGTTAGTAGAAGGACAAAAATACTCAGGTACTATTACTAAGCTAATGAATTATGGTGCGTTTGTTGATTTAGATGGTGTAGAGGGTCTAGTTCATAACACTGATTTATCTTGGACTAGAGTAAAGCATCCATCAGATGTGGTTAAAGAGGGTGATAAGGTAGAGGTTACAGTACTTTCAGTTAATCCGGAAAATGGTAAAATTTCATTAGCATTAAAAGATGTGGATCAAGATCCATGGCAAGTTGTAGCGGTTAATATTGAAGAAGGTTCAGTTGTAGATGGTACAGTTACTAAATTTATGCCGTTTGGGGCATTTGTAAAAATTGCAGACGGTGTTGAAGGGCTAGTTCATATTTCGCAAATCTGTAAAAAACGTATTACAAAGCCTGAGGAGGTTCTAGAACTGAATCAACCGATTAAGGCTAAAGTAACAAAGATGGATAGAGAAGCCAAAAAGATAAGCTTAAGTATTACTGCTCTTGATTTAGAAGTTGACGAGAACATGAAGAAATATATGTCTTAGACAAAAAAAGAGCTGGGTTAATCAGCTCTTTTCTTATGTCTAAAAAAGGAGAGATAGGATGTTTAGTTGGTTTAATCAGTGGTTAAAATATAATAGAAGACGAAGCCGGGGGACGGTTACTAGTACCAAGTATGATTCTAATGATATAGATAGTTTATTTGAAAGTCTTAAGTCTACTACCCTAAAATTACATCGTCAGGAAGAGCAACTAGAGCAAATAAATTCTTTAAAAAGAGTTGTTGATATGTATCTAGAGTTAGATCAAAAAACACATAATCAGTTGAAAAACTACGCTGTATTATACCGCGATAGTGTAGATGAGAAGACTAAGTTAAAAGCTAGGCTAATTCGTAATAACCCTGCCCTGCAGAGATTAGTGGAATATGAAGAGGAAATTCCAACATTAATTAGAGAATTAAAAAGTGTAGAAAACCAAATTCATATTTGCAAAAGTAATATTGAGTATTTAAGAGAGGAAAAAGAGCAATTAATTGAAGATAGAGAGACATTAATTGGAGGTTATAAGTTTCTTAAGGTGTTTACAGCAGTATTTTTATTAGTTTTAGGTTTAAGTTTTGTATTAGTTATTACTATGCTCCAAGTATTAAGAAATACTTTATGGATTTATGTAGGTAGTATAATTTGTGTGTTTATGGTATTTATTGTATTGCTGATAATTGCTAAGGACCGCTTAGAAAAGGCTTTAGTAAAAAATGAGCTGTTACAGAAAAAGGCTGCTAAATATATTCAGAAATATCAAATTCACTACTATCAGCAACAAAGCTATTTAGATTATGAGTTTAAGAAATTAGATGTGGATAGTATAGATCAATTAGAAACTTATTTTGAGCGATATACGAAAAACAAAGTTCATGAAACTAAGTATGACACTTATGTAAATAATATGATGATTTCTGAGAACCAAATTTCTGAAATTTTGGGTAATAATCAATTTAATATAAGAGGAATTGAGCGTATACAAGAGTGGCTAGTTAATCCTCATAAGCTTGAAGAAGCTAAATCTATAGTTTCTTCATTCGATTCAGTTAATAAACAAGTAGATGTGCTGAAAATATATGAGAAAGATTTATACAAACAAATTTTGGCTTATGGAGAAGTAGACCAGTATAAAGATATGATTGCAGGTCGACTTGAGGAGTATTATCAATGGACAGAAAGAGCATTGGATAGATCATAGGTAAGGAGTGAGGGGATATCGAATTAGTTGGAGTTGTTCTAGTTTTAATTGGTGTTATAATATGTGTATTTGCTAGAAGGATTGTAGTTGGGAAGATGGATTTAGAGGAACCAGATAAAAGTGAGTTTGAATTATTAGCTTCAGGTGCAATTTTTGCCGTTAGACTGGCCGGCGTTGTTACTGTTATATTAGGTATTTTATTTTTATTTATGGGGTAAGGAGAGTTTATGTTAGATAAAGTATATGACCCTAGTTTGGTCGAAGAAAAACTGTATAAAAGATGGATAGAGAAAGGTTATTTTCATGCTGAGGTTGATAAATCTAAGAAGCCTTTTACAATTATGATGCCACCTCCAAATATTACTGGAGAGCTTCATATGGGACATGCGCTTGATAATACTTTACAGGATATTTTAATAAGGTATAAGAGGATGCAAGGTTATAATGCTTTATGGATGCCAGGAACTGATCATGCTAGTATTGCTACTGAGGTTAAAATTGTAAATCGTTTGTTAGAACAAGGGATAACAAAAGCTGATTTAACTAGAGAAGAGTTTTTAAAGCATGCTTGGCAGTGGAAAGAGGAGTTTGGAGGTACAATTACTTCGCAGTTAAGAAAAATTGGTACGTCATGTGATTGGGAGCGCGAACGCTTCACTATGGATGAAGGTTTGTCTAAAGCTGTTAACGAAGTTTTTATTAGATTATATGAAAAAGGATATATATATAAAGGTGCACGTATTATTAATTGGTGTCCTGTATGCGAAACTAGTATTTCAGACGCTGAAGTTGTGCATGTGGAACAGCAAGGTAATTTTTATCATTTAAAATATCCAATTGTTAATTCTGAGGAATATGTACAACTAGCAACTACTAGGCCTGAAACTATGTTAGGAGATACTGCTATTGCTGTAAATCCTAATGATGATAGGTATAAACATTTAGTTGGAAAAAAAGTTATGTTACCCCTTACTGATAGGGAAATACCTATAATAGCTGATGAATATGTAGATATGGAATTTGGCACAGGGGTTGTAAAAATTACTCCATCACATGACCCTAATGATTTTGAAGTAGGGCAAAGGCACAATCTAGCGCAAATATGTGTTATGAACGATGATGGAACGATGAATGATTTAGCAGGGGTTTATAAAGGTTTAACTAAAGAAGAAGCAAGAGCTAAAATTATAAAAGATTTACAATCAATAGGATGTCTTATTAAAATTGAACCACATGCTCATAATGTTGGTACTCATGACCGTTGCAACCATGTAATTGAACCTATGATTAAAGAACAATGGTTTGTGAGAATGGAGGAGATGGCAAAACCTGCAATCGAAGCTTTGAAGAAACAGGAGCTTAATTTTATACCAGAAAGGTTTGGAAACACTTATTTAAGGTGGCTTGAAAATATAAGAGATTGGTGTATTTCTAGACAATTATGGTGGGGTCATCGTATTCCAGCGTATTATTGTAGTGGTTGTAATAAAGTTGTTGTAGCAAGGACTAAGCCAACTTCTTGTGATTGTTGTACTGATGCTGAGTTTGTGCAAGATGAGGATTCGTTAGACACTTGGTTTAGTTCTGCACTATGGCCATTTTCTACACTTGGTTGGCCTGATAATACTGAGGAATTAAAGTATTTCTATCCTACAAATGTTTTAGTTACAGGGTATGATATAATATTTTTCTGGGTGGTAAGAATGGTGTTTTCGGGTATTGAACAACTTGGTGAGATTCCATTTAAAGATGTTTTAATTCATGGGCTAATTCGTGATAGCGAAGGTAGGAAGATGAGCAAATCTTTAGGTAATGGAATTGATCCACTTAAGGTGATTAACGAGTATGGCGCTGATGCACTTAGATTGACTTTGATTACAGGTAATGCACCAGGTAATGATATGAGATTTTATTTTGAGAGAGTAGAAAATAATCGTAACTTCAGTAATAAACTATGGAATGCAACTAGATTTATTTTGATGAACTGTGAAGGGGAAGATGTTAGTCTTGATAAATTTCCTAATAATTTAACTGCCCCTGATAAGTGGATATTATCAAAAGTAAATAAATTAGCTCTAGAAGTTACTGAAAATATGGATAAATATGAATTGGGCTTAGCAGTACAAAAAGTATATGATTTTGCTTGGGAAGAATTTTGTGATTGGTACATTGAGATGGTTAAACCTCGTTTGTACAATAAAGATGATAACACTAGAGGGGCAGCATTATTTACACTAAAAACAGTAATGATAAATATATTAAAACTGCTTCATCCATTTATTCCATTTATAACTGAAGAGATATTTATGGGGCTGCAAGATACAGAAGAAAGCATAGTTGTATCAAGTTGGCCAAATTTTAATAATGATTGGAACTTTGAAACTGAAGAAGAAGAAATTGAGTTATTAAAAACTGCTATAAGGCAAATTCGTAATATTAGGCGTGATATGAACGTGCCACCTTCTAGAAAAGCAAAAGTATTTGTGGTATCAGAGCAAGAACAAGTGAGAGATATATTTATTAGAGGAACAGTATTTTTCGCTACACTTGGATTTGCCTCAGAAGTATTAGTGCAAAAAGATAAAGCAGGTATTGCGGACGATGCATTATCAACAATAATACCAAATGCATTAATATTTATTCCATTAACAGAACTTGTTGACATTGCTAAGGAACGGGATAGATTATCTAAAGAAAGAGATAAATATGAAGCTGAGATTAAACGTGTTGATCAGAAGTTAGCAAATCAAGGATTTGTGGCTAAAGCGCCAGCTAGTTTAATTGAAACGGAGAAGGCTAAAAAAGATAAATTTGTAATTATGTTAAATGAAATTAATGAGCGCATAAAATCTTTAGGTGCTTAGCAGAAAAGCCCCATAAGTTCGCTTATAGGGCTTTTTGTATATAAATAGGCATTAAAAGCACAGTTTAAGCATATAATGTACAAGCATTTAGTAAAAGGGGGAAAAATATGAGAAGAAACAGTAGACGTTCAAGTCGGAGACGTTCGAGTAGCAGAAGGGGTAGTAAACCTGAAAGATACCAGAATAGATATAGTAGAGCTGATAAAAAACCCAGTTCTGGACCATTTAATGGATTATTACTTATGTTTATGTTAGTTGGAGGTATGTATTATATAAATGTTGAAAAAGCAAATGAATTTCTAGCCACATATATGCCAGCTAACTTATTTGTTACTGCGTCAGCTTGGGTAGATAAACTTTTGATGAAATCACCCTCAGAAACGGAGCCATCTTTATTAACTTATTATACAATGCCTTGTTTAGAGGCTAATGTGGCAAAAACAATAGCAACTACGTTGTATCCAGAAGAAGCTATACAAGAGTTACCTAATGATGCATGGTATAGTAAGTATTATAGAGCATTGCAAAGTGATACAAGATTTAGTTATTTGATTGAAGAAAATTCTGATAAAATTTTAAGTGATGAATTACTAACATTAATCCTAAAAGAAATTTTAGGCGAAGGATATGTAATACAAACTGGTAGTGGAATATCATTTGAGCAGTTTTTAGATATGTATATTATGAGTCTTAATGCAATTGGAGAAGGAGACAAAATAAAACTTACTACATTAAGTATTGTAAGTACACCTGCTAATAACAGTGGATTATTATCTTGGAACGTACTTACTAATGATGGGGTATATAATTTTGAAGGTTTAATTTTAGATCCATTTGTTGATTATACGTTAGAAGTGGCAATTGCTGGTGATGATATAATTGGGATTACAAACACTATAGATTCAAAGAGTACATTAGAGCAGTGTTATATAGTAAATGTAGGAACTGATACTGCTATAGTTCGAGTGGGTGAAAAAGAAGTCACTTATAAACATTCTGGCTTGCAAAAAAGCGATGAAGGTTCACTTATGACATTAATAGTACAAGCTGGTACTATTCTTGATTTTATAACGTATATGGAGACAGCAGGAGATATTGTATTAAGAATTACTAATGATTATATTGAATTTGAAGAAGTAGGGAAATTTACATATGATAATGTTGCAGTCTATGACCAAACGTATGGTGGAGATTGGACAAATATATCACAAGTGGCTTCAGGTAGCCGTGTTGAATATGTTATGAACCATAATAACGAAGTAACATCGTTGAAAATTTTATCTAGACCAGATGAAGATGATGTTAGAGTAGTTATTACAGAAGATGGTTTGGGAGATTATATTCATAGCACTGTAAGTTTGGATTTACCGAGTGATGCAACAATTTACTATAACGAACAATTTATGAGTGTGGGGTCATCATCTTGGAATAGTGAGGATTTTGATTGGGAAATTGGAGATAAAGTTATTATTAGTGCTGATGCAGATATTACAATTACTTCAATAACAAGACAAAGTATTAACCCAAGTTATGTTGGAACTTTAGAAATATACAAAGAAGCAAATGGCTATACAGTTGTAAATGAGGTTGATATGAATAACTACCTAGCACGAGTTATAACTAGTGAGATGCCTACAGCTTATGGTCTTGAAGCATGTAAAGTACAAGCTATTTCAGCTAGGAGTTATGCTATTGTAACACAACGTACTTCAAAGTTTATGCAATATGGTGCACAAGTTGATGATACGGTTGCGAGTCAAGTTTATAATAATGTTCCTATGGATAGTATATCATATGAAGCAGCAACTAGTACTGATAGTATTGTTCTAAAGTATGATGGAAATGTAATAAGTGGAAACTTTTTCTCAACTTCTGCTGGATATACTGCTAACTTTGGGGAAGTATGGGCAACAGGCGAAATTTTTCCGTCTAATACTCCTGTATACTTATCTTCAAGGCAACAATATTTAGGAGATAGAGTTGTAACTGATATTAGTAACGAAGAGGATGCTTATACATTTTTCACTATGGCACCAGATGAAATTAATGCTTTTGATAACCATGCACCGTGGTTTAGGTGGGAACTTACTTATTCTGGTGAGCAACTCTCACAAATTATTAATAGTAATATAGAACGAATGAGTATGTTATATAGTAATTTAGTTAAAGTACTTTATAATAATACGTGGCAAGCGGCAGTTATATCTAGCATTGGGGATATTCAAGATATTGAGGTAAAACAGCGTGGTGAAGGTGGAAATATAATGTCTCTGATTATTATTGGGGAATCTGATACAATCCAAGTAGAATCAGAATATTTAATTCGTACAATACTAGCACCGGCTTACTCCAGTACTCCTTTAAATATTTCGCGTGGAGATGGAAGTACCCACCAAACTACTACACTACTGCCAAGTGCGTTTTTTTCAATGGATGTTAGTTATAATGACAAGGGTGAAATTGAAGAGTTAACCTTATACGGTGGTGGAAATGGTCATGGTGTTGGTATGAGTCAAGAAGGTGTAAAAGGTATGGTGGATAGAGGTTACACTTATAAACAGATAATAGAGCATTATTATCAAGATGAAGATGGTAAGTGGATACCTCTTGTAGCTGGGTACTATAACGGTGAGAATGAGTGGACAAAGCTTCCAGGATATTATGATAATGATAAGCTAAGAAATGAAGATAATATAGAATCAGCTGGTAGCAATACTACTGAATATGTGGTTGAGTTTATGCCTGTTGCTACTAACGAAGATGGAAAGTATATAGATGAAGATGGAGAAGAAATAGAAGA
>MDJM01000046.1 GCA_001994995.1 Candidatus Parepulonipiscium sp. PG-Nuni2H_MBin01
ACTACGGGGATAGCTTGGTTATGCTTAGTCGGTTGCGACTATCGACCAAGAACCCTGTGACTTTAGTCATGGGAGGTTCAGTGTCTACTTAATAAGTGGTAAAATCGTAATTATATCCGAATGTGGTCTTGGAATTACATGTACAGATACTACCTCGCCTAACCTAGATGCCGCCTCAGCTCCACTTTCCGTAGCCGCTTTAACTGCACCAACATCACCTTGTACGATTACTGTTACAAGCCCTGAACCTATTTTTTCAGTTCCCACTAACTCTACCTCTGCTGCTTTTAACATTGCGTCTGCTGCTTCTATTGATGCTATTAATCCTCTTGTTTCAATCATTCCTACTGCTTTCATATTATTATTCCTCCAGTTATCTTTAATTTTATTTAATAATTTTTTAATTTCTGCATGTGGATTAGATATAGTAATTGCTACTTTTAAAGCCTGGTTCGATAACCTTTCACCCATATCTCTAACTAGCTCCATCGCAACTTCTACACCAGCCACCGTGCCCGCTACTATAATAGTTACTAACCTTCCTCCTAGTGTTTTCTCACATCCTACAAGTTCTACGTCACATGATTTTAAAAGCTCATTTAGCACAATAACTGCATTAGTAAAAAAAGAAATTTCAATAACCCCAATTGCAGGTGCAACTGTTTTAGAACTACCGTTAAATTTCACTTTTGAAATGCTAGCCAGACGTTTTGTCCCTTCATAGGGGTTGTCTATTATTTTTGTAATTACCTCATCTGCCCTAGTAAATTGTTGATGGGCCACCTCAACAGCCACTCTAACATCTGAAATACTTCCCTCAAACTTAACCTGTACTGTTAATGGAATGTAGGCATTCGTATCTTTAGGATTGATAGTATCTACACCCATAATTCTAACACCGGCATTTTTACAAACTTTATCAGCTACTTGTAAAGCTGTCCCATATCCTGCTACCTCTATAAATCCTATAGCCATATGCACTACCCTCTTTTATCAAATTATTCTAAATCCACCATCACCAAGCACACATCTTCTTTGTCTCGTAAATGACATTGCATTGGTAATTCCCTCACCTGTTGGACCTGCTATAGTCATAGTCGTATGCCCTTCGCCGCCAAATCCTACACCTGCTAAAGTGGACGCATTTTTTACAAATACTGTAGTTTCTACTTTGCGTGCAAACGCTGTTAAATTATCAATACTTTGCGAAAACATAGATGCGGTGTGACGGTTACCTTGTTCTGCTATAAGCGCATAATCAATAGCTTCCGTTAAATTATCACATTTTACTATTGGTAGCACTGGCATTAATTGTTCCAACATTACAAATGGATGATTATGTGCTACTTCGCAAATTAGTAACTTATAATCCGAATTATCCACTACCCCTATAGCCTCTAACATCTTCCTCGCATCTTTTCCTACCCAATTTTTAGCCACATGATAACCAGAACTATCATGAGTTAATACTAAATCCATTATTTGTTGTAAATGAGCGTTAGTTAATAAAAATGCACCAGCCTCAACCATATAATATATAAAATCTGCGTACACTTCCTTTTCTACAAACACTTCCTTCTCTGCTATACACAAAATATTATTATCAAACGATGCTCCCATAAATATCTCAGTTGCAGCAGTTCTAATATTAGCAGTCTTATCCACAATAACTGGCGGATTACCAGCTCCAGCCCCTATTACTTTTTTACCCGATTGTAACAGCGACCTCACCATCCCCATCCCTCCAGTACCTACCATCATTCTGATTTTTGGGTGAGTACTAAGTAGTTTTACACTATCCATAGTAGGCTCCTTTACCATCGTAACCAAATTTAACGGCCCGCCAGCTACTTCTATCATTTGATTTATACGCTCTACTAAATATGTACATGATTTTTTAGTGCCTGGATGAACATTAAACACCACACTATTACCTGCTGTTAACATAGAAATTACATTATTAATAATAGTTTCCGTCGGATTAGTCACAGGTGTAACAGCTCCAATTACCCCAAAGGGAGCATGTTCGATTATTGTTAAACCTTCATCTCCTGATATAGCCTCTGTTTTTAAAATTTCTATACCTGGCGTTTTATTAATAGCCAACAAGTTTTTCTTAACCTTGTCCTCATATTTACCAAGCCCCGTTTCATCATAAGTCATCTTAGCCAACGTATTTACCTCTAAAGTAAGTTCTGTCCTTAAAGCAGTAATTAACTTATCTCTATCTTTTAACTGATACTCTTTAGAATAAACTTGCTGAGCTTTATCCGCTGCCTCAACTGCTTCATCTACAGTTTCAAATATACCGTACTTAATTCTATTACTAGCTACAATTCCTACAATCTGATTATCTGGCAAATAAGTTTTTACCACTGGTTTATCCATCAAAGCAGGTGCTATATTTGCTAAAACCTGTTTAATAATATTATCAATATCTAATTCGTTAATTTCCATCAGTTCCCTCCTCTTATGCTATCTAAAATCTGTCTAGTAATCCTATTAGTCAAATCATCAATTAACATATCCTTTTCATTATCCCGCACATTACCTAAATTAGTAGCCTCCATACTACAACGAGGTACACCACCTGCACTTACTCCTAACATCTCTCTAATTTTAACCAGTTCATCTACTTGCTCACAGCTTAATTCATTTGCCCTACCTATAATTTTCCCTGTATACATCAATACCGTTGCATAATACTCTAATGACTCCAACCTATAATATGCTTCAAAAATATTTTTGCCCCAAGTTAATGCACCATGATTTGCAAGCAATACCGCATTATGACTTTTGCAATATGGTGCAATCGAATTTGGAACCTCTTGACTACCAGGAGTTGCATAATGTGCAATAGGCACCGAGCCTAAATTAACTACTGCTTCTGGTAATATCGCCTGGTCAAGACTAATCCCTGCTATAGCAAACGACGTTCCTACTGGTGGGTGTGCATGAGTTACTGCCATAATATCTGGATTTTCCTCATACACCCTAATATGCATTTTTACTTCTGATGACGGCTTACTTTTGCCCATTAACACTTTACCGTCTAATGACATTTTAACTAACATATCTGGTGTCATAAATCCTTTTGAGACTCCTGTTGGTGTAGTCCATATAATACTTTGACTTACTTTGCAGCTAATATTACCGTCATTAGCTGCAACAAATCCCTTATCATACATTCTTTTCCCAACCTCAATAATTGCTTTTTTAGCCTCAAAATCAGATAAATATCCATTCATCTAAATTTGCTCCTCTCAATCTTACCTAGCGTTTTTCCTTATAAATATCTCTTTTAGTGACTCTTCAAACGGAGGGTATGCAATACCATACTCAGTTATAATCCCAGTAATACAATCTCTATTCGTAATATCAAATGCCGGGTTAAAAGTGTTTACTCCATTTGGAGCCATTCTATTGGAATACCAAGTTTCAGTAATTTCCTCCCCTAACCTTTCTTCAATATGAATATCCTTTCCTGTTGCACACTCCATATCAATAGTAGATGTTGGAGCACAAATATATACAGGCACATTATGATACTTTGCAGAAATGGCAAGATTAGCAGTTCCTATTTTATTAGCAGTATCACCATTTGCAGCTACACGATCACAACCTACAAATACAATATTTACCCAACCATTTTGCATAATCATTGAGGATGCTCCATCACAATTTAACGTTACATTAATCCCAGCAGAGAGCAGTTCATATGCTGTTAATCTAGCACCTTGTAATAATGGTCGGGTTTCATCTGCAAAAACTCTAATATTATAACCTTTTTCATGAGCCAAATACATTGGAGCTGTTGCTGTTCCATACTTTGCCGTAGCAAGCTGTCCAGCGTTACAATGTGTTAATATCCCATCACCATCTTTTAACAGCGTTAAACCATACTCACCAATAGTTTTGCAAACCCATACATCTTCCTCTTTAATTGCTACAGCTTCGTTATAAAGTAACTTTTTAATTTCTGCTACAGGCAATTCTTTATTAGCTAAAACTACCGCTTCCATCCTTTTAAGTGCCCAAGATAAGTTCACCGCTGTAGGTCTAGATGAATCTAAATATTCTTTAGCCTCATTAAACTTATCATAAAATATATCAAAATCAACCTCCATAGTTTCCTTCGCAGCTAAATATACTCCCATTGCTCCTGCAATACCAATAGCTGGCGCACCTCTAACTTCAAGCCTATTAATGGCGGTCCATATTTGATTTTGTGTAGTTAACTCCTTTATCACAGTTTCATATGGCAATTTAGTCTGGTCTATAATTACCACTGCACTTTTATCATCATCCAAACTTACAGTTTCATAACTTAAAATACTTCGTTCTTCCATAATGCCTAAATCCTTTCTGATGCAACATCTTTTAATGTATCTACAAACTGCCTTCCCGTTCTATACTGCTTGCTATTCATAATAAATCTTTTCCCTACTAAAATACATACTTTCTCAGCTCTCACTCTGGCATTTTCATCTAATATAGTTGTAATATCTTTTACATTAGCTAATCCCACTATCCTTCTAATCATCTCAAGACCTGCTACTGCTGCAGTATCTGTTAAAACCTCTTCCAAATACCATTCTTTAAATCCATCTGTTTGCGCCATATCATCAGTTACATTTGCATCAAAAAATTTATCATACTTGTGCTTAAATAACTCAACAATATCTTCTACTGTTGATTCAATCCAATCTAAAAAAATCTTCTTCTCACTAATATCTTCTATAGTAGCCTCCCCGTTTAACCAAGCAAAAAATAAATTTGCAATTACATTTCCTATGTCATATCCCATAGGTCCATAAAAAGCAAACTCCGGATCAAATACTTTAGTTAAAGTAGGTGTTACAAATATAGAACCAGTATGAAGGTCTCCATGAAGCAAAGCTTGCCCATGCGTCATAAACTCAAACTTTAATTTTGCCACTTCTAATTTAAGTTTAGCATCATCATAAAGTTCTTTTTGCACAAAATCAGCCATAGGAGCATATACATTATTTCTTCCCATTGCATCATGGAATGGCTCACTATATACTAACTGCTCCGAAATTTCACATAACTCCGGATTAATATAACTTCTTACCATATCTTTCTTAGCTTTATGTTCTATACATATATCTGAAGTTCCCACCAAATTATTAACCATAAAAGTAGAAATATGCTCAGCAAACTCTGGGAATATCTGATGATTTATAAGTGCTGTTCTCATAATAGTATAATCTGATAAATCTTCCATTATAGTGGCACTCATAACCTCATCGAATAAATATACTTTTGGTACAATCCCTGGTGCTAATTTATCTTGTTGTAGTAATGCCTGCGCCTCAATACGTGCTCTATCAGTAGAAAGCTTTATATCGGCTGAAATACGTGCCTCGCGCCCTGCTTGCTTTACAATAACCGATTGCCCACTTTTAAGCGATGTTATTTTAAATACGTAATTTAAATTTCCATCACCAATTTCCTTTGCTTCTATCTCTTCATCCGCATCAAAAATATCCAACTTTTCTTTAGCATAAAGTATTGCCTCTGGGGCTTTCATTAAAAAATATTTATTAAACTCTGCCATTACAAACTCCTCCATAAAAATAATAAAACATATTACTTTTTCCTAAAATACGTACTACCTAATGCCACTGCTAAAACTAAACCCTTTACAATATCTAATGAATAATAAGGCACAGATAACATCACTAATCCATTTTCTAAAATTCCTATTAAAAGCGCTCCTGCTAAAGTACCTATTGCATTAGCCTTCCCAAGCCCCCCAAAAGAAAATCCAATATATGCAGCAGCCACTGCAGGCATAAGATATCCAGAGCCTGCATTAATTTGTGCTGAACCTACCCTCGCAGCAATTAATATCCCCCCCATTGCTGCAAAAGTAGTGGACATAAAGTACGCTAAAGTTCTATATTTATCTACTGCTATACCTGATAATCTCGCAGCCTCTATATTACCACCTACTGTATACATATATCTGCCATGCTTTGTATAAGTTAAAAATATATGGACTCCAATTACTATCATTAACATAATAAGAATAATCCATGGTGCCTGCCCAAACTTTAAAAATAAAGCTGGAACTTTACCCGTTGTCGCTACACCATTTAATCTAATCATATTTTGAGATACTGATCCACCGCCAGAGTAAGTCATTGCAACACCTTGAAATATAAACATAGATGCTAACGTTGCTAAAGTATCTGGAACTTTAAACTTAACTATCAACAAGGAATTTATCACTGCCACAGATAGGATTACTATCAATGTTATTATCAATGAGGGTATTGTAGATAACTCATACCATATGAACATAGTCATAATTAATGATGCTGAAAAAGTAGCTGTAGAACCTACTGATAAATCAAAACCATTAACAGCAAGTGAAATGGTGACCCCTATAGCGATAACTGTTACAATAGAAATACTTCTTAAAATAGTTGTCATATTACTTACTGTCAAAAATGTATTCGGCATTAACACTCCAAATAGAGCTAATAAAAATAAGATAGTTATTACAATCCCCCACTTAGTTAAAATACTCATAAGACCCGCGGTATTTATTTTTGCTTTCATTTAACTCCCCCCTGTCGAATAATAAAGCAATTCTTCTTCATTGGTATTAGCAGTTTCTAATTCTTTAACTACACAGCCATCATACATAACATATATCCTATCTGTAATCCCAAGTATTTCCGAAAATTCACAGCTAGCATATATTATGCCTTTACCCATTTGTGCTAACCTTGTAATTAACTTAAAAATGTCCTGCTTTGCACCTACATCTACCCCTTTTGTGGGCTCATCAAATATATATATTTCAGCCTCAGATACTAACCATTTACCTACGGCTACCTTCTGCTGATTTCCTCCAGACAATAACTTCAACTTTTGATATTCAGACGGTGTTTTTATCCCTAGCTCTTTAATTAACTCTAGCGCTTTATGCTTTTCTGCCACTCTATCCACAAAACCAAATTTATTAGTATATTTACTTAATGAAGATGCTGATAAATTACTATATATTGACTCTTCTACTAAAATACCTTCTTTGCTACGCTCCTCTGGTACCAATGCTAAACCTTGCTTTACAGCGCTACTTGGATCTTTTATTTTAATAATTTTACCTGCTATCTTTATCTCCCCTTCAACTTGTTTAATTGCACCAAATAAAGTTTTACACAACTCTGTTTTACCAGCTCCAACCAAACCAGTAACGCCTACAATTTCTCCTTTTCTTACATTCATATGTACCTTTTTTATTAACTTTTCCTTATCAGACAATCCTTGAACATCTAGTAAAACTTCACCTATATCAACCTTACTCTTTGGATACAACTCCTCAAATTTTCTGCCTAACATTAACTCTACTACCTGCTGTTGAGTTAACCTATCATCAATTTTTTTATTAGTTACTACTGCTCCATCTTTCATAATAGTTATACTTTCGCATATTTCAAACAACTCATTTACTCTATGGGAAATAAATACAAATCCTACATTATGATTTTTAGATAAATCCCTTACTATCCTAAACAATTCTATAGTTTCTCTATTACTTAAGGGTGCTGTAGGCTCATCTAACAGTAAAAATTTACACTCTTCTACTACGGCTCTACATATGAGCACCATCTGTTTTTGTGCTAAAGAAAGCTCTTTAACTGTTGTTTTTACATCTAAATTAACATTTATTTTATTTAAGACTTCCTTAGCTTTGTTATAAATCTCAGTCCACTTAATAAAATGCTTTCTATTCATATTATTAACGATACTATTTAGCATAATATTTTCACCAACTGATAAGTATGGAATCAAAGCGGTATCTACCTCTTGATATACAATTTCAATACCTTCCTTTTTAGCTAATTTTGGTGTTCTTATGTGCACTTGTCTACCATCAATGAATATTTGACCTGTATAATGGCTATTAACTCCAGATAATACCTTCATTAATGTAGATTTCCCAGCCCCATTTGCGCCAATTAAAGCATGTATCTTGCCACGTTGTATTCCAAAATCAACATTAGATAATGCTTTTACGCCTGGAAATTCAATAGATATATTTCTCATTTCTAGCACTAAAGATACCCTCCCACATTTTTTATAATATAGTTATCACTCTATTTCGCATATGTATCTCTTAATTCATCCATCCATAGTTCATTGAAAGCATCTGATTGCCCCCAGCCTGGCACCACCTCTGCAAGCGTACTCATCGTTGTATCATCATTTAAATCAGCTGACCTAATTAGTTGTGCTTCAAAATTATAAGTCTGTGGCATCTCTTCACCATGCAACTTCTGAACTAAAATTCTAGTACTAATCACACCTATCAGTTCTGGATCAACTGCTGCTGTTGCAGTCCATACACTACCTTCCTCCATCATTAAATTAATATCTTGGTTAGAAACATCTATGGAAACTAAATTAATATCTGTACGATTTGCTTCTTTTAATGCTGTATACCCACCTTTTGCCATCTCGTCCCAAGAACCCCACATAGCATCCACACTTCCAACTTGATACTTTGGTAATACAGCCCCTACACGATCTGCAATATCTCCTTGTACATTATCTAATGTTGATGGACCTATCAACTCTAATGTTTCAATTAATCCAGCCTGCTCATATTCCTTATACACTATTTCTCTGCTATCAAGAGGTGGTATACCTGGACCAAACCATAATTTTAATACTGTAGCCGGACTGTTTTCTGATGTTGCAACAATTTCTTCTAATGACAATCTAGCTAATGCCTCATCATCTTGAGCAGTTGAAGTAATACCTTCTGGTACTATATCATCTTGGAATGCTGTATCAAATGTTACTACCATTATTCCTTTTTCTAAAGCTGGCTCTAACATCTGTGTAGAATATTCGGCCTTTCCATGTGATATAATTAATCCATCATATCCCTTCTCTATTTGTTGTTCCACCAACTCTTGAAACCTTGCATCATCTCCATTTGAAATAAACGTATCTACTGAATATCCAAGAGCAGTCCCCTCTGCTACTACACCTGCTAAAAACTGTGTAGTGTGGTCATCAGATGATAAATTTCTTATTACTGCAATACTTCCTAGAGTTTCAACATCATTAGTACTAGCCTCACTCGTAGAATCTGATGAACATCCTACTACAACAGAGAATGCCATGATTGTTAATACTGATATACATTTTTTCATAAATAACCTGACTCCTTATTAAATATAAATTTACTTAACTTAACATGTTAGCTTAACAGTTTAATATTATTGATATGTAGTACAAATATAAAATATTACATATCAATTTATATTTTATACCATTTTGTATAACATATTATTGTTTTTTATGTTTACATATTGCAATCATATAAACTTAGATTATTATTATGGTTTTGAAAAAAATCACGGTGCATTTTATCACATACCAAAATGACTACTTCATGATGAAAGATACAACACAATCTCATGGGAAGCCAAGGTATTATATGACTTAATGCTATATAGAATGGAAGTATCTTATAAAAATAATCGGATTGATTAGTAGCACAGAGTATTTATAATGTTTACTTTAGATGAAGCAACATTGAAAATTGGGTTTACAAAAATAGTATTATGGCGGAGTTAGATACGGTTAATAGCGTAGGGATGATTGAGCAAAAACGTAAAGGATTAGGACAATCCGATATTGTTTATGGGAGAAATATTGATAGGGCATAGCTTATAGGATATAGCAGACGTTAAAGTGATATTGCTGAGTTTAATAAATTGCAGAGTTGTTTGAGATTAGCACCAGTGAACTTTTAGGTGAAAACTTTCAATTAAATGAAATGGAGCAAAACGAAATTTCACAGCAACTTGCAAGAATAAACGAACAACTTGCCATTAAAAATATGCGTTCACGCAGAGCATGGACAATCGTAGGATTTGTTCTTCTTGTTATTATACTTTTCGGTATTCTATTTTATATTAGTGGCAATATTATTTTTAACAGTTTTTAAACTCAGGTACAAGCGATATAAACAATCCGGTGTGGTAGATGGAAAGTATTCGAGTTAACACACTTCGTATGGATTGTAGGAATATCATGTGGAGTTTTATATTTGCTCAGTTTATTTTCATGCAACAACGATATTGGTGCAACTTCCAACTATGGAGAATGTGCATTAAAATCCTTATTGTTGGAGCATAAACAAACTAATCCACCTGTTTTAGTTTGTTTATGCTCCGTTTAATACTTTAACACAAAAATATTGTATAAATAATATACCAAATATTATGGATGTTAGGAAGCACACTCACTCTGCTTAATTAGTTCCCCAACGAATATTTTTTACAGACAAAATAACCTTCTAATTTAGAAGGTTACCTAAGTACTATTTATTTAATTCCTGAAATAATCGTTTAAGTGCTTTTTTCTCTATACGCGATACATAAGAGCGCGATATACCTAACTCTTCTGCAATTTCTCTCTGAGTTTTCTCCTTTTGATTATTAAGACCATATCTTTTTTGTAAAATCTCTTTTTCCCGCGGCTTTAAAACTTCTTTAATCTTTTCATATAATTTAGTACTTTCAATCCCAAAATCTACTTGTTCAAAAATCGTATTATCTTCTATACATAGAATATCAAGCAAACTTATCTCATTGCCCTCTTTATCCATTCCTATAGGAGAGTGCAAAGATGTTTCTTTATTTTGTTTTTTACTAGACCTAACGCTCATTAAAATTTCATTATCTATGCAACGAGCAACATACGTAGCCAGTCTAGTGCCTTTACTAGCGTCAAATGAAGTTATTCCTTTAATTAATCCAATAGTGCCTATCGAAATCAAATCATCCATCTCTTTGTTTAAATTGCTATATTTTTTAACAATATGAGCAACTAATCGTAAATTACGTTCGATTAAAATATCTTTAGCCTGCATATCCCCTTTAGCATAGAGGTCAAGGTAATGACGCTCTTCCTCAGCACTTAGGGGTGGTGGGAATGAAGTGATGCTACTAAAATAAGAGAAACAGGAAAAATATAGCATACCAGTATACCTCCGCAAATTGCTCCTATACATTATATGCTGTTGACTTGATTTTGTGCAGGTCCCTAAAATTAGATAATGTTTGACAAATATACAATTGATTTAGATGGAAAGTACATACACTTTGCTACCGCGATAACGCTAAATACTAAAGAGCAAAATTAGT
>MDJM01000047.1 GCA_001994995.1 Candidatus Parepulonipiscium sp. PG-Nuni2H_MBin01
TTTTTTTTAAGCTTGACTTTTAGTTTATTCTGTATTATAATAAATTTATAGTAAAGTTTGAAGTGATACTCTACTTTCACTGATGCTTTGCTTAACAGAATTGCCACCTACCCCTCAAACTGGAGCGGTTCTGTTAGCGTAGCCCCCTGGGCTACGTTTTATTACAATTCCCTGGGGGAATTTTGTATATCTTAAAATTATATTTTCTGGTAAATGCTAATCCTTGTAGTTTATTGCTACAAGGAATTTTTTTTGTTATTTGGAGTAATTTCCCTCTACTTTGTTTGTTTTAGAAATAGAGGGCTATTTGTGTGCGATTTTTTTGTAATGAATGGTGTTAGAAAATCATATGGAAATTTTTGTGCCTTGAAACGATTTATAAATGTAGTATAATAAGGTCGATAATATTAAGAATGGAGTTTTAATAATGAAGATATTTGATTCACATGCACATTATAACGATGATAAGTTTGACGATGATAGGGAAACCTTGCTACTAGAGCGGTTAGCTGACTATGTAATTATGAATGTTGGCGCGGATATTAAATCTAGTATGGAAGGTATCGAGCTTGCGCACAAATATAACCATATTTATGCGTCTGTTGGCGTGCATCCACATTATGCTGAAGGGGTTACTGATGAGGATATTGAGTTGTTAAAGCAGCTTGCTACCAAGGATAAGGTTATGGCTATTGGGGAAATCGGGCTTGATTTTTATTATGACCACTCGCCTAGAGATGTGCAGCGAAGTTGTTTTAAAAAACAGTTGGCTGTTGCTAAGGAACTTAAAATGCCTGTTATTATTCATAGCCGAGATGCATGCCAAGAAACTTTTGACATTTTAAAGGAAGCAAATGTTTCAGATGGTGTTATTCATTGTTTTTCTGGTAGCAAAGAGTTGGCTTTAGAGTATATCAAGCGAGGTTTTCATATAGGTATTGGCGGTGCATTAACTTTTAAAAATGCGCGTAAAACGGTTGATGTGGTTAGGGAAATACCGTTAGATAGGATTTTACTTGAAACTGATGCGCCATATTTAGCACCCGTGCCTTATAGGGGCAAGCGTAATGATTCATCATTTTTGGTGCATGTTATACAGAAAATAGCTGAAATCAAGGGTATTTCTAGCGATATTGTTGCCACACAAACTTTTAGTAATGCACGCAGATTATATAGGATTAGCAATTTATAGCTACTCCTATTAATTATTACAGAATTATTACAGAATTTATTATTTTTATAATGCTTAAACCTTAGTATTATCAAGGTTTTTAAATTTTTAGCTACTTTTTTATATTAAAATTGTTACAAAAAGCTTGCAATTTTAATCCTTTTAAGTTACAATAGGTTTATAAGTTGTTAAGCAATATCTAATATTTTTCTGATAAACATCAAATGAAAAGCTTGCCAGTAGGCGTATAATAAAAAATTTTAATTATTTATTTAATGGTCCAATCAAGGAGGTAATCATGAATAGTAGTTTAAGAATCGCTTTATTATCAGGAGGTTTACTTGTATTAGGTACAGGTTCAATCGATGCGTATAGTCAATCAGAAAATGTAGTTGCAGTGGTTGAGGAAGATAAAGTGGCTCAATATGAAGATGTTTTTGTGGAAGATATAGCTCCATCAATTGTTTTAGAGGAAAATGAGATTGTAACACAAATCCAAATGGATAGATGGGAGACTGATGTTACAATTATTACAAACGGAATTCCCGAGAGAGTTAAGACTACTGCAAATACAGTAGAAGAATTGTTATTAGAACAAAATATTGATATAGCATATGATACGGCGCTAAGCGCACAGTTAAATGCTAATATAACAGAAGGATTTGAATTAGATATTAAAACAACCGAAGTAAATCTAGCTTCTGTAGAAGAGATAATTCCTTATTCGACTACAATTACGCCAACTGACCAATTAGCGTTAGGGGTAACTGAGATTGTAGAAGAGGGTATAAATGGAATTAAAGAAAATATTATAGAGGAAGTATATTTCGGGGGAGAATTAGTTCAAGCAACTCTAGTATCAGATGTTGTGCTTGTGGCAGCACAGAATAGAGTTGTAAATGAGGGTACATATGTTGCCCCATCAATTGTGGACCCAGAGTTAGTTATTTTACCAGCTTCAACGTCAAATGCTGATATTGCTAAGGCGAAGCCATCACAGATTGAAAATGATAGAGATGCGATTATTTGTGAGAACACTGGTACAGTATATAATGTTACTGATAAGTACATTTTAGAAGCGACTGCTTATACTGATATTCCAGGAGACATTTGGTACAATATAACTTATACTGGAGACCCGACTTTCGTAGGTATGGTGGCGGTTGACAAAAACGTTATTCCTTTAGGTACGATTTTATATGTTGAAGGTTATGGTGTGGCTATAGCTGGAGATGTTGGTGGTGCGATTAATGGTTATGACATTGATTTATTTATGAATACTTATAATGAATGCATTACTTTTGGTAGACAAAATGTTACTGTTTATAGGTTGGAGGACCAAACTATAGATGTACAACAATTACGTAAAGGTGAATAATTTTATGAACAGCGTTTAATGACGCTGTTTTTTTTGTGCTTAAATTGGGAATAATATGTAAAAAAGATTGTGGAGGTAGTATTGATGATTGCAACAGCAGAAGGAACTAAGGAAGTTTTGCATAAGTATCCATTTATATTTCAGAAGAAGTTTGGGCAGAACTTTTTGATTGACCCGCATGTGTTAAATAAGATTATTGCGGCAGCAGATATTAGTAGAGATGATTGCATTTTAGAGATTGGGCCGGGTATAGGAAGTGTGACGGAGCAGTTGGTAGAACATGCGGGTAAAGTTATTTGTGTAGAGATAGATAATCAGTTGATTCCGATTTTAAACGAACAGTTTGGGCATTATGATAATTTTGAGTTAATTCATAATGATATATTGAAACTAGATTTAGGGGATTTATTTGGTGGGGAAGAAAAGGTTAAAGTGGTAGCGAATTTACCTTACTATATTACTACGCCTATAATTATGATATTGTTGGAAAACAAATTACCTTTAGAGAGCATAACTGTTATGGTGCAAAAAGAGGTGGCACTAAGAATGGCAGCGCAGCCTGGTACTAAACAGTATGGGGCGATTACGGCTGTAATGAATTATTATTGCGAAACTAGCTTGGTGGCAAATGTGCCACAGAATTGTTTTATGCCACGACCGAAAGTGGATTCTGCGGTTATTAAGTTAAAGTTATATGAGGAGCCGCCTATTCATGTGGAAGATGAGAAGATGCTGTTTAAAGTAATTAAGGCTGCTTTTGCGCAAAGACGTAAGACTTTGTTAAATAGTTTGTGCGCGCACTTTGAGATAGATAAAGAAGAGGTTAAAAATATGTTAGATGAGATAGGAATTGAAGCAAATATTAGAGGGGAGACATTGGGATTAGAAGAATTTGCGAAAATATCAGATGTGTTGTCTAAACGGCATTAGAGAAAAATATTAGGAGTCAAGCTGACAATGGATATTTATTAGAGTTAGTAGATGTAGCCTAGCTTGGGCCTATATTTTCTTTTGTTCTACCCAAATACAAATTTTCATATATATATAATGTTAAGCAAGTACAAGAAAAGGAGAGGGCGTATGTATTTAAATACTTTTATTAATCTGGAAGAAAACATTAACGGCTACTCAAAAACTGGCAAACCAGTGACAGGACATATAACTATAACGATGCCAGGAAGAGTGAAATTATATGTAGACGGATTACGCGATTCAGTAACTAAAAATTATGTATGTTATGTAATTAGTAGGGTAAAGAATAAGGCTATTAAATTAGGCGAAATAAGTATACCTAGCACAAACAAGCAAACTAACTGGAAGATTAACGTAAAGGATGTGTGTGGAAAAGGAGTAGATGCACCAAGTATTGATGCGGTTGCAATTGTAATTGAGGGTGACAATAGTGGAAATACAGATGTAATATTAGTAGGGTATATAGGTGATAGATACTTAATAACGCCGTTATTAGAAAAGGCTTTGCCAAAAGCAGCTAAACCACCTTTAGTACTAGAGCAAGAGAAGCCTAAAAAAGTTGAAGAGGTTCAGGTAACTCCTGTTGAAGTTACTCCGGTTGAAACTCCTGCTCCAGTTGAAGTTACTCCTGTTGAAGTGGCTTCTGCGCCAGTAGTTGAAGAAGCTCCTGCTGATGTTTCTCCTGTTGAGGCTCCTGCGCCAGTAGTTGAAGAAGCTCCTGCTGATGTTGCTCCTGTTGAGGCTCCTGCTCCAGTAGTTGAAGAAGCTCCTGCTGATGTTGCTCCTGTTGAAACTTCTGCTCCAGTAGTTGAAGAAACTCCTGTTGAAGCGGCTCCTGCTGAAGTTACTGAGACACTTACAGAAGTGGACCCTGAAGTTATTGAAGTAGCTGAAGAACTAAAAGAAGCACATGAGTTTATTTCTGAAATAGTGGAGGAGTTAAAAGAAGCTGAGGAAGTAGATAAAACAACTGAGATTAATCAAGCGCAAGCGACGTTAGACCAAGCGACAGATACAGTTAATCAAGCTGAGTCTATGCTAGATCAAGCATCTAATACATTAGATCAGGCTGAAACTACTTTAAATCAAGCCGAGACTACTTTAAATCAGGTGGAGGCTACGGTTAATCAAGCTGAGGAAGAGGAAATTAATGAAATAATTGCAAGAGTCCATAATTTTAAGGATAATTTCCATCAACAGTTAATTGAAAAAGCTAGGGCTGAAGCTGAATTAGCAGAGAAGATAAAAGTTGAAGAGGCTAATAGGGCCGAAGATAACAACGCTAAAGGAGCTTTTAAAGAGAAGTTTGAAGAAGTTAAAGAGAACTTTAAAGAAAAGTTTGAAGAGGTTAAATCTAATTTAGCACATGACAATAGAACAACTGTTGTGGAGCAAGTGGATAAAACTGAGGAGCTTGATGAATTTGATGCTAGCGAAGCTACTGTAATAGAAGCTGTTAGTAAGGATGAATCTAAAAAGAATATTAGTGGAGTTGTTACTGATATTAAGGCTAAAGTGCAGCATGTGTTTGATAAGTTTGGTACTAAAATGAAGGCTGATATTGAGGAAGAGTTAGCTGAGTTGCAAGAGGAGCTGCAAGAGGAGTTAAAGGAAGTTAAGAGTGAAGCGTATGAAGACTTTAACGAAATTAAAGCTGCTGTAAAAGCTGATATGGAAAAAGATATTCAGGCTTATAAGGCTGATATTGAAAAAGAAATTAAGGATTACGAAGAATCTGTTAAAGCTGATATTAAGCACGATATTAAAGACTATAAAGCTGATGTTGATAAAGATTTTAATGCTTATAAAGAATCTGTTAAAGCTGATATTAAGCACGATATTAAAGACTATAAAGCTGATGTTGATAAAGATATTGAAGGTTATAAAGAATCTGTTAAAGCTGATATTGAGCACGATATTAAAGACTATAAGGCTGATGTTGATAAAGATATTGAAGGTTATAAAGAATCTACTAAATTCAATATTGATAAAGATATTAATGCTTATAAAGCTGATATTGAGCACGATATTAAGGCTTACGAAGCTAATGCTGATAAAGAGTTTAATGCTTATAAAGAATCTACTAAATCCAATATTGATAAAGATATTAAAGCTTATGAAGCTGATGCTAATAAAGAGATTAAAGCTTATGAGGCTGATGCTAATAAAGAATTAAGTCCTTCTATTGATAAAGCGTTAAGTGAAATCAACAAAGTTTTAGGTGCTGATGATATAGTGGAAGCTGCTGAGACTATTTTAAAATATAAATTTAATGCACAGCCAGAAGTTAATGATGAAGTGAAAATATACAGTGACCAAATATCAAACGCTTTAGAGGAAATTGATAAACTATTAGGGGCGGATGATGTTGTTGATGCGGCTGATAAAATTTTGCAAGATAATATTTCTAAAAGTTCGCAAATTAACTTAAAACTTGTGTTACATGTTTTAAAGGTAATTAAGGATGCGTTGGAAGATAGTGGCTTTGAACAGAAGGGTGAGGCGAATGCAGGAGTTATTAGTGATATTGACTCAGATGTTACTACAAACGCAAATGTTAAACCAGGCATGGCAGCTACAGCTGATTTTGGTGCAGATGAAGTTGTGGATGCAACTGAAGCTAGCATACAGAAGGAAAAAAACGAAGGCACAAACGGTTTAGGGCATAAAAAAACAGAAAAACTACATACGGAAATAGGAGAAGAAAACGAAGTTGAAATGCAAAAGGAGCTTAAGACTGCACAGCTTGAAGCTAAAGAACTTTTTGGTGATAAGCTTGAGGCTCCAGAAGTTGAGGCACTAGAAGTTCAAGAGTTTGAAGCACAAGAGCTTTCAGCACAAGAAATTGAAGAGTTTGAAGCACAAGAAGTTCAAGCACAAGAACTTGAGGTCCAAGAGTTTGAAGCACAAGAACTTGAAGTCCAAGAGTTTGAATCGCAAGAACTGTTAGATAATGAGATTGAGAAGTTAGAGGCGGAACTTGAAAAGTTGGAGGAAGAATTAGAGAACGCACTTTTAGATGGTGACGTACATAAAGATAAACCACCTACTATGGAGGAACTTAAGTTTGCTATTGAGGAAATTGTTACAGCGAGCATGAGAGAATCGAGAATTCAGGATGCGGACCTTGTGGATGGTATGGTAAGGCATTATGTTAAGGATTTAGTTAAGGAAGCTATAGCGGATATGTACCAACAAACTGAAGGTTTTAGCTTGCAAAGTCAGTTTAGAAGTTACTTAAAAGATGCTTTAGAATATGTTTATAATACAGCATTAGAAAAAGCACAGTCTGTACCTAAAGCTGAGTTTAATAGTGGTGCAAAAAATCAGATTAGGAAGTTTATAAAAGATGCGTTAGAAAGCATTTATGAGAAAGCGCTGGTTAAGGCGGGTATTAACCAAGAAGCGATTGTACCAGATGCTGTTGATGAAGCTTATACTGACTTTAGCACATTAGCATTAGCTGAGTTTGATGTGCAGGATTTGATGGATGATGCGTTAAAGCAGGTTTATGATGACGAAGAAAATAATCAAGATGATGAAGGTCCAGATTTTGACGCAGCAGATTTTGTTAAAAATGTGTTCCATGATGCTTTAACTGAAATTTTCGTACAGTCTCCAGTTAAGAGAGAGATTTATGGTTTTATTAAAAATGCTTTAAATGATGTGCGTAGTAAAACTGATGATATGCTTAGTAACGGGGTATCGGCTAAGGCGTTAAAACAGTTTATTGAAATTGCGTTTGAGAAGGTATATGACAATACTTTAATTACAGCACATATAATTGTGGTAACAGGTGGCAAAGTTGAGAAGGCTTCTTATGACGAAATTATTTTGGCTGAAGATGAGGTTCAACAGTTGTTTGAAGATGCGTTAGATTCAATTGAGTCGAATAAGTCTGGGCGACAATTTAAAGCGTTAGTAAATGATGCGTTGGCGGAAATTTTTGCTAGAAGTGAGGTAAAAAATCAAGTTGGAGATGTTCTTAAAGAGGCGTTAAAAGAAATCTGTGATAAAGTATATTCTTTAAGCGCAGATGGTGTTACAGAAGGGTCGATTAAATCGTTTATCCAAGGGACGCTTGAGAGTGTGTATGATAAGGTGTTAGTGAAGTCTGGGTTAATTCCGGGAGCTATAGATAAGTCTACTAATGCGGTTTTAACGCAGGATAAGGTGCAAAAGTTAATTGAAGATGCGTTAGAAGAGGTGCCATCGCCAGATAAGTTGCCACTAAAGCATTGGATTACTGATGCGTTAAAACAGATTTTTAATAAGTATGATGATTATGAAACAGGAGCTGTTAGTGCTAATACTTATCAAGGTGGAGCTGACAAAGGACAGTCTGATGCTAATGATGGTCATACTGAAGTAGCTCATACTTATCAAGTTACTCATTCTGATAATGTAGATAGCGATGTTACTCATTCTGATAATGTAGCTGGCGATGTTACTCATTCTGATACAACGCCTGCTGATGATGTAGCTCATGATAATGAAGTAACTCATGCTAGCGATGTAGCTTATGATAATGAAGTAACTCATGCTAGCGATGTAGCTCATGATAATGAAGTAACTCATTCTGGCGATGTAGCTCATGATAATGAAGTAACTCATTCTGATGATGTAGCTCATGATAGCGACGTAGCTTATTCTGGCGATGTAGCTCATTCTGATAATGTAGCTAATAATAATGAAGCAACTCATTCTGATGATGTAGCTAATAATAATGAAGCAACTCATTCTGGCGATGTAGCTTATGATACCGAAGCCGCTCATGCTGATAATATTTCTACTACTAAAAGCGAAATGGTAACTACTAAGCATATTAAAGATTTAATTAAAGAAGCGCTAGCAGAAGTTAAAGCCCAAGATAAGAAACCTACTGCACCTAAATCTTCAGCTAAAATGTCTATCTCAGATATTTTAGGTATGGTTGAAGGAATTAAATCTATGTTACCGAAAAAGCCAACTAAGCCAGACGTTAAGCCGCCACATGTAGAGTCGCCTATAGTGCCTGAGCATGTAACGGAGATTAAACCAGTATTAACACCACAGCCGATTCCTAGACCACACCCTAGACCAGAGCCGGAATCTAGTACTGAATCTAGTACCGAATCTAGTACTGAATCTAGTAGTATACAACAAATGAAGCAAGCTATCGAGGAGTTAGCAGAATTGTTCGACAATTTAAATAAGAAGGCCGATGCTAATTCTCAAACTGAAACTAATTCTAAAACCGAAACTGATTCTATTACTGAAACTAATTCTGGAAATAGCTATAATGAGAATGCTAGTTCTAGTAGCGTTGAAAATTTGCAAGTGATTGAGCAGAAAATCGAAGGCTTAATGCAAGAAGAAGCAGGTTTAAAGCAAGAAGAAGAAGGCGATAAACAAGCTGAGGCTGGTGAAGTTGCTACTGTTAGTGGCTTAGAGCAGTCACATGGAAGTGTTAGTGAGATTGATAAGGCACAAGATTTGGAGCAAACGGATGCTAATAAAGTTTCGCAAACAGCAGGCTTAATAGAGCATATTCAGGGTGAGATAGAGAAGTTAGAAAGCTTGACAACTACTGATAACGATGAATCTTATACTACTAAGCAGAATGTTAATAACGATGAATCGCATACTACTGAGCATAATGACGACGAAACGCATACTACTGAGCAGGATGTTACTCATAATAATGAAGCGCATACTACTGAGCATAATGTGACTCATAATAACGATGAATCGCATACTACTGAGCATGATGTGACTCATAATAACGATGAAGCTTATAACACTGAGCATGATGTTACTCATAATAACGATGAAGCTTATAACACTGAGCATGATGTTACTCATAATAACGATGAAGCGCATAATACTGTTACTCATAATAACGATGAATCGCATACTACTGTTACTCATACTACTGAGCAGACTGTTACTACGACTACTACTACTGAGTTAGAGCATGAAATTGAGATTTTAGAACAACAAGTATTAGATTTAGAGCAAGAAGAACAAGGGTTGGAACAAAAGGAAGAAGGAGAAAAGCAAGCTGAGGCTGGTGAAGCTGCTACTGTTGCTGGCTTAGAGCAGTCGCATGGAAGTGCTATTGAGATTGATAAAGCTGAAGGTTTGGAGCAAAAGGATGCTGGTGAAGTTTCGCAGACAGCAGGTTTAATAGAGCATATTAAAGGTGAGATTGCTAAAGACAAAGGTTTGGAACAAAAAGCTGAAGGCGAAATTGCTATTGATAAAGGTTTGCAACAAAAGGCGGAAGGTGAAGCTGCTATTGATAAAGGTGCCGATGCTACTGGACATGGTTTTGATAGTGCTACACAAGCAGGCTTGGCAGCTATTAAAGCTGGGGAGTTAGCTAAGGAAAAAGGCTTGCAAGAGAAAGCTGCTGGTGAGGCCGCTCTTGAAAAAGGCTTGCACGAGAAGGCTGCTGGCGAAGCGGCTAAAGAGGCTGGATTAAAGGCTAGTTTAGGTAGCGATGTCCACACTGTTGTTAATCACGATGATTTGACAGAAGCTGATTTAGAGGCTATTAAAGCTGGTGAGTTAGCTAAGGAAAAAGGTTTGCAGGAGAAAGCTGCTGGCGAGGCTGCTATTGAAAAAGGTCTGCAACAGAAGGCTGAAGGTGAAGCGGAGCAAGCTAAATGGTCTGCAAAAGATGAGTGGTCTGTAGCGCCTCATCAGACTGATTGGAATAATAAAGCCGATACGCACAAAACCGAGTGGCATAATAATTCGGAGCATCAAACCGATTGGAATAATAAAGCTGATACGCATCAAACCGATTGGAATAATAAATCTGAGCATCAGACCGACTGGAACAATAAAGCTGATACGCATCAAACCGAGTGGCATAATAATTCGGAGCACCAAACTGATTGGAACAATAAAGCTGACGCGCATCAAACTGAGTGGCATAATAATTCGGAGCACAAAACCGAGTGGAATAATAATTCAGTTGAGAATAGTGAAACAACTTACAGCACTACTACAACTACTACCACTACTACTAACGAGCAGTTAGCTGATGCGCATAGAGATTTTTTGCATCGAAATAATATTCGTGAAAAAATCCATGCATATAGAAATAAGCCTCAAGTATCTTTTAATACTAATCCTTTGTTACCGCAAGATGTGCTTGAAATGGTAAGTGATTTGGATGCACAATCAAATAAAGCATCTGTAGAAAATTATATTAAGTCTATGGCTGAATCTAGTGTAATGGAGCCTAAAGAGCCGTCAGCGGAAGAGATAAATTTTATTAATGACTTCCAACAAAAGTTGCACGAGTTAAAACTATCGTTTTTAAATAATAGTGCGGTAACTGAAGCTACGGATCAGCTTACTAGACCAGCGCCTTATAATAAGTATGGCAATAAAAGTCCTATAGATCCAGCTCCTTATGCTAATAAAAGGCCTGTAGATCCAGCTCCTTATGCTAATAATAAGCCTGCGCCGCCGCCTGCTCCTTATAATAAGCCTGTAGCGCCGGCAGCTCCTAATAATAAACCTGGGCACAATGATAAGCATGAGCATAATAAGCCTGATGCGCACAATAAGCATGAGCATAATAAACATGAGCATAATAAGCCTGAGCATAATAATAAGCCTGAGCATAATGATAAGCATGATAATAATAAGCCTGCTGAGCATAATAAACATGAGCATAATGATAAGCATGATAATAAGCCTTCGCACAATGATAAACCTGAGCATAATAAACCTTCGCACAATGATAAACCGGAGCACAATAAACCTTCGCATAATGATAAACCTGAGCATAATAAACCTTCGCATAATGATAAACCTGAGCATAATAAACCTTCGCACAATGATAAACCTGAGCATAATAAACCTGGGCATAGGGAAGAACAAGTATCGAAAGATGCTACTCTTAAACAGATGCAGGATGAAGTTTTAAAGGTTAAGGAAGCTCTTGAGCATTTAAAGCAACAGAAAACTAAGACTCATGATACAATTTTTAGAGAAGTGGAGCCTAAGTTAAGTTACATTAAGCACACTGGCGCAGATGATGAGTTTGCAAGGCTTGATGAGTTGTTTGCAAATAATATGAGAGTGGAGCCATTTGGTAATAATGCATTTCCGGTTGATTGGATTAATATATCGTTGGCTGAGCTAATATCCATTCCTCAAGTGAATTGTGATTGGGCGACTCAGTCTAAGATTAGTCAGGCTTATCATAAGTATGGGCACTTGATTATAGGAAAAGAGCAAGAGAGCAGAAAATACTATATTGGTATTCCTGATACAGCAATGCGAAGCCGTAGAAATTCGATTGATATTGATAGAGTGATTGAGTTTGTACAGAAGCAAGGGCGCAAAGCTAGAGGGGTTGAGAATGGTTATTGGATAGCTCATTTATAAATTTTTGGAAGTAGCGGGAATACTCGCTACTTTTTTTTTGGTTAAAGTTTGAAACTGGTAGTTACGGTTATAATCTAATATAAAATATTATTTGAGAGGACGAGGAAATTGTGAGACTTAGGCGTGACCCTAGAGCAACATCTTATTTAGAAAACAGTGATAAAGTTATACAAAACCCAGTTGAATATAAAGGTAAATGGGCACAGTTATTTGGCAATAACAACTGTGTGCATGTTGAGTTTGGGAGTGGTAAAGGGGGTTTTATAACTCAGTTAGCTCATCTGAATCCAGATATTAATTATATTGCAGTGGAGAAGGCAGAAACGGTGGTGTATAAAGCGTGTAAGAGAGCTGATGATATGCCGAGTAATTTGTATTTTCTATATTTTGACGTAGCAGATTGTTTGGATATATTTGCAAATGGTGAGGTGGAAAGAATTTATTTAAATTTTTCGGACCCATGGCCTAAGGCAAGGTATGCTAAGAGAAGGTTGACATATAGGGATTTTTTGGATAAGTATAAACAAGTGTTAGTTGAGGGGGGAGAGATTCATTTTAAGACTGATAATAAGGGATTGTTTGCTTCATCGATAGAAGAGTTTTCTATGCGCAAATGGTTGATTAAAAATGTTAGTTTAGATTTACACAATGACGAGCAGACGGGGAATATAATGACAGAGTATGAGAATAAGTTTTCACAGTTAGGGTTTACTATTAACAGACTAGAAGCAGTTGCTCCGTAGAAGCCCCGTAGAAGCCGTTGCTCCGTAGAAGCTGTTGCTCCGTAGAAGCCGTTGCTCCGTAGAAGCCATTGCTCCACAATCACTAATATAACCTTATAATACTAGAAAATCATGCTATAAAAAGCTGATACCTTGAAATGGCTGTGGAGTTATAGTATAATTTGTTTTGGTATAGCTAAAATTTTTATAGGAGGTTAAGTTTATGACTATAACATTTAATGAAGAAAATTTTGAAACTGAAGCTCTAAGTTCAGATATCCCTGTATTAGTGGATTTTTATGCGGATTGGTGTGGACCATGTAAAATGATTTCTCCAATTATTGAGGAGTTAGCGCAAGAGTATGAGGGTAGAGCTAAAATCGGTAAAGTAAATACTGATGATAATAAAAAACTTGCTACTACTTATAAGATTATGTCTATCCCAACAATTTTGTTATTTAAAAATGGCCAAGTGGTGGATACTGTAATGGGTGCAGTTCCAAAAACTAAACTTGAAAGTAAAATTAACGCTGTGCTTGATAGTGAATAATTAGAAATAGACCGAACTATGCTCGGTCTATTTTGGTGTAATTATTTATTTTCTTTGTTTTCTTTGTTTGCATTAGGAGACTGCTGTTTATTGTACGGTATGTTGGGGGCGGGAATTACGTCCGCGGCCTCCAGTTTAGGTAAATATACATGTTGCTGCTCAAGGCGTTTATCTATCCAGCGATTTGTAACGATGATTATTACTGCCGCTATAGGACATGCGACAAACATTCCAAATGCACCAGCGATTCCTCCACCTATAGTTACACTAGATATAATCCAAAAAGGTGTGATGCCTAATGAGTCGCCTAATATTTTTGGCCCTAAATATAGCCCATCAAATTGTTGTATTACAATTATAAATACGATTAGTAACAAAGCAGGCATAATGCCTTCAAATAAAGTTATTAGCACTGCTGGGATGGCACCGATAAAAGGTCCAAAGTAAGGTATCATGTTAAATACCCCAAGTATTAGAGCTAGTAATAATGCGTATGGATTGTTCATAAGCCACAGTCCAAAGAAACATATAATACCAATTATTAATGAGTCTAGTGATTTACCTACAAAGAAACGAATCATCATATAATGAGATTCTTTACATAGGTTTAAAAACCTAACTGCCTGATCTCTCTTTAGTACTGCATAGACAAATCGGGTGCTACCATTTGCAAACGTTTCTTTTTGACCTAATACATAAAGAGCAACGATAAAAGCAATAATCGTATCAAAAAGTAAGCCAGTTAAATTCACAGTACTTGTAACTATAGTAGAAAATATAGTATTTAATGAATTTAAAATAAGATCTATAATAGAATTAATATCTATAAAGTCAAATGCTTCGGCAACGATTTCTGTAGGAATTACTGGCAAAGTAGCGTTAACATACATTTCAGCTTCTAGTAAGAATGCTGAGATATTGTTGATATAACGTTGTGCGTTATTCACAAAGAATGTTATATTATCCATCAGTTGAGGGATAAGAACACTTATAAACAAATAGATAGCGCCAAATAAGCATCCATATACAATGGCTATAGATTTACGCCTAATAGACCTATATTGCTTAGGTTCTGTAGGTTTAAAGTGTTTAATAAGATGCCTTTCAAAAAAGTTCATGGATGGATTCATTAAGTATGCAATGGCAAGGCCAGCGATAAGAGCATCAAAGACACCTATAAAAGCTCCAAATCTACTGAATAGTTCTGGGAAAAACGTATCAGTAGTGGAAGAAAACCTAAATATTAGTATAGATACAGCTACAACTAGTATAGCGTACACAGAGATTTTTAGATATTTTAAATCGGCTAATTTTTTCATAACTCCTCCTTTCTTAAATACAACAGATATATAAACTTTAACTTTAGTATAACATAGTTTTTGTATAAAGGGAAGGACAAATTCAGCTTATACAAAAATTGGTATAAACAATCATATTTCACTAATTAGAGTGTCGGCTAAAAATTAAAAAAGTATTCATTGTCTATGTATTTTTCTACACTACAAAAAAACCCAGTCTAAACTGGGTTATTTTACTAACGGTATATATTGTGCGTAGCCTTGTTGTTCCATTTCTTCTAACGGTATAAATTTTAGTGCAGCGCTGTTTATGCAGTATCGCTCGCCGCCTTTATCTGTAGGACCATCTGGAAATACATGGCCTAGGTGGATGTTTGATAGAGCCGTTCTAACTTCGGTACGAATCATTCCATGAGTTGTGTCCATTACTTCTTTTATTAAGTCTTTTGATATTGGAGCAGAAAAGGCTGGCCAGCCACATCCACTATTAAATTTGTCACTTGAAACAAATAATGGTTGCCCAGAAACTATGTCAACATAAATGCCTTGACTAAATTCTTCATCATATTCATTGGTGAATGGGCGTTCAGTAGCATTAAATTGAGTTACTTCAAATTGAGTGGGTGTTAACCTTTTTTCTAGCTCTGCTGATGTGTAGTGTTTATATTTAGCATTTGGGTCAAAGGCAGATTGTGCTATTTCATAAGTTGCTGAACCTATGTGACAATAGCCTTGAGGATTTTTTTCTAAATATTTTTGGTGATAATCTTCTGCCAAATAATACATTTGTAAAGGAAGATTTTGAATTAAAATCCTTTTTTTATATTCCAATTGTAGGTCATCTAAAGCTTTTTGGATTATAGGTTCATCAGCTGGGTCAGTGTAATATACGCCGGTTCTATATTGAGAACCTACATCATTACCTTGCCTATTAAGAGCCGTTGGGTCTATAGCCTTAAAAAACGTTTTTAGCAAAAACGGTAGTGTTATTGCATCTTCGTCATAAAACACAGCAACCGTTTCTACAAATCCAGTAGTGTCAGTACATACTTCTTTATACGTTGGCTTAGAGTCAACATTTCCATTTGCATAGCCTACAGTAGTTTTTAGAACGCCATAGATTTTTCGTAAAAATTTTTCAAGACCCCAAAAGCAACCGCCAGCTAGATAGATTTTTTTCATAAGATACCTCCTAAAAAATATGGGATTGAGAGTCTCAACCCCAC
Source organism: Candidatus Parepulonipiscium sp. PG-Nuni2H_MBin01 (assembly GCA_001994995.1). Lineage (GTDB taxonomy): Bacteria > Bacillota > Clostridia > Lachnospirales > Cellulosilyticaceae > Parepulonipiscium > Parepulonipiscium primum. The sequence goes on from MDJM01000047.1 coordinate 15,709, forward strand.
TGATTGTATTTTATTGGTCAATAGCCGCTAGAGCAACTGTATTTAACAAACTCCAAGGACTGTTAAAATAAGGTTGGAAGAAGAAGTCTACCATAGCAAGTTCTTCAACAGTCATTTCGTTTTGGATTACTACAGAAAGTGTGTTCATATATTGAGTTAAGTCTATAGCGCTAATGATTTGGCCACCTAGAACGCGTCTAGTTGTTTTATCATACACTAAAGTTACCGTTGCATCTTCATGAGTTGGCATAAATGCAGGGCGGTAAGGAGCTGTAATGGTTACGCTTGCCGCGTCTACTCCTGCTGTGTTTTTAGCTGCTTCTTCAGTAAGACCAGTTGCAGCAATATTGTGTTGGTAGATTTTTATACCAGAAGTACTTTGCGTACCCATATATTTTAGCGTTGGTTTTACTAGGTTTCTAGCAACTAAAGTACCCATTCTTACTGCGTTAGTAGCAAGTGGAACGTATCTTTTTTCGTTAGTTGGATTGTATGATACAACACAGCAGTCACCAGCAGCAAAAACGTCTGGTTGGCTAGTTTGCATATACTCATCAATAACGATAGCGCCGTTTGGTAGCATATCAAGTTGGCCAGCAAGTAGCTTAGTATTTGGAGCAAAGCCAATGCATAGTGCAACTAAATCAGCTTCATATTCACCTTTATCAGTTACAACTTTAGAAACTTTACCATCAGTGCCTTCAAATTTGCTTACTTTTTGGCTTAATGCAAGATTTACGCCATGGTCTTTAAATGCAGTTTCAGCCATATCAGTGTAAGTTTTATCTAAATATTTGTTCATAATTCTTGTCTCAGCATCAATTAGCGTTGTGTTTTTACCAAGCATTTCAAACGCTTCCGCAAGTTCAACACCAATGTAACCTGCGCCAATTACAACTACGTTTTTAGCATCTTTAGCTTTTTCAATGATAGCTTGTGCATGATAATAGTTTTTGCAAAGTACGATGTTTTCTAACTCGCCACCTTCAAATCTTGGAACGATTGGCCACGAGCCTAAAGTTACAATAAGTTTATCGTAAGTGTCTTCAAATTCGTTGCCAGATTTAAGGTCTTTAACTTTAACCTTTTTACCTGCAATATCTACAGCAAGAACGTCATGTTCCATTTTAGTATTTACGCCAAGTTCTTGCAACTGCTCAGGAGAGCTATAGAATAAACTATTTGAGTCAGGAACAACGCCTGCAACATTTAGAGCTATACCACAAGATAAAAACGAGATATTGTTATTGCGTTCGTATACGGTAATTTGCGCATCTGGATATAATGCTTGAGTGTTAATTACTGCTGCCGTACCAGCATGAGTGCATCCTATTACTATTACTTTCATGGAAATCTCCTTCAAATATTTAAATTTAGCTTAATGCCATAATTATAATATCACTTATATTTTTTGTAGTCAACGGGAATTTTGTCATATGCTTAATTAATTTTTAATTAATATTTAGTAATAATAATTATTAAACTTCTATATCTTCTTCACGCTCAGGAATTACATAAATATTAATATTATCTCTATCTTGTAACATCATTCTATACAGGTGGTAAGGTTGCTCTATATCTAAAAATCCATTAGAGTTATCAGTAATATACACACAATTTTTTTCTGTTAAAGTTACAGGAATAGCTTTATTGTTTTCAATAATATTCATAAATTGCTCATAAACAGATAAGGTGGTGTAGTGATTTGTATATATATCAGCAACGTTAACACCAGGGGTCATCCCCACCCATTCTAACTGCCTGTCATGTGTAATTCCAAATCTAAATGTAAATACACCAGCACTATCCATATACCTAACGATTCTCTTTACGATAGTCTCTATTTTTTTGACATTAGATTTTGTAATGTTAGCAGGAACATTGATTTGGCTATTTGAGCTATCTTCATCTTCTTTTTCCTGAACAATAGGATATAGAGAAATATTTTTGTAATTATCCCTTAAAACAGTTATGCTTAAAATTTGTTTGTAGTCTTTAATCTGTTCAAACACGCACATGCCTTCTTCGATGTTTAGCAGAGACTCAACCTCTATTTCAGCTTGCTCACTATCAATCAAATAGATTTCCAAATCATTGCGGAAATATTGGTAACATCTGTAAGGGATAGTAAGGATTTGATGAGTTTCTTCTATATCATCTAAGTCCTCACAAACGAAATAGTCGGGCAAATTAATTTTAAGTTCCTCAGCCATAACGATTTGTTTAACGCGGTCGGTAAGCAATGTGCGGGCTGCAAAGTTTGGATATACGGGCAAAGCACCATCTAACTCATCGGTGGTGCCTTCTAAAATGTTGGTAGTAAAAATCATGCAATCAGTGCGTAGAGCTAAACGTTCTAAATTAGAGCGGTCAAACGGTGCCACTAGGCAAGTGGTAGCATAGTCAGCAGCTATATTATCTACATCTTGGTCTAGCAAAATAGTTTCTATGCCTCGCTTTTTAGCTTCAATACATAAAAGCATCGAGGTAATATTAGCTCCGACGATACCTATACTATTTATTTTCCTAATATTCATAAATTTTTTTAGCACAGAGACTGGCTCCATGCTATCCTCCTTTTCAAAGTGCTATAATATATATTGAACTGTGGCAATTGTGTGGTCAAGGTCTTTTGCATAAGGATTTATACATAATATAATAGGTTCTCTAATAGATAGCCCTGTCATAGAATGCATAGAGTCATCAAGTAGCAATAATCCATATACATGAGATTGCCCGGTTGCTGGGTCAATGCCTTTTACTAGCAAGTCTTCTGAGTAGTTATCAAGAAGCCCTTGCAACTGAGGAACAGTGTCTAGCGCTAAAAATACTGCCTCGTCGTCTTCAAAAACTTGTAATTGCTCATATTTAATTGGATTTAGTAAAAATAAATCTGCTTCTTGAGATTGTAGCCTTAAAATAAACATCATATTGTGCTCCATAACATATTGGTCTTCGTTTGACCAGTCACCGTAAAATACTTCAATGTTAGCATTTTGAGTTTCTTTTAAAGATGCAACGTATTGGTCATACCTTTCATCAATAGTAAAAATTTGGCCAAGCGCTAAGATATTGGTTCCGTAGCTAGGTATATCTGGGGCCATTATTATGTCTAGGGTTATTACAATAGCTACGATTACAACTAAAATATGAAACTTATAATACTCCCAAACGTAACTAGCCTTTTCCTTAAAGGACATTTCTTTAAGCATTTCTCTATTATTTTTCATCAACAACACCTTCCTTAACAATACTATGCCCCCCTTTTAATTAAATTATCAACATGTTATACTACTATTAATTTTCTTTATAATTTTGCCATAGGTGTAATATATAATAGTTAATGAAAAAAAATCTATTAGGAGGTTGAAAGATGAATTTTCTAGATAAACTTGAACGTAAGTTTGGAAGGTTTGCTATTCCAAATTTAATGTTGTACTTAATGTTTGGTCAAGGTATCGTATTTATTGCGTCATTGATTAATCCTAGTTTGCTTTACAATTTTGTTTTTAGCTGGCCACTAATTTTACAAGGTGAGATTTGGCGGTTAGTTACATTTATTTTTATGCCTGCGTCTAACAGTGTAATTTGGTTTATGCTAATTGTAGTAATTTACTATAGTATAGGTTCGCAATTAGAAAGAGCGTGGGGAACATTCCATTTTAACTTTTACTATTTCATTAGTGTAATAAGTACTGTAATAGTTTGTATTTTATTTGGCATTTCAGGTAATATAGCAACATATATAAACATGTCACTATTTTTATCTTATGCAACTTTGGTGCCAGAAGCTACATTTTATTTTTACTTTATTATTCCCGTAAAAGCTAAGTATATGATTTATTTCTATTTTGTTATACTAGGTTTGGATGTGCTAAGTTATGGTATTACAAGGTTTTTCTTAATTGTCGCGTCTTTAACAGGGTATATTATATTTTTTGTTATTCCTATGCTTAGCGGCAGACGTATGAGGCCTAAGCGTACTGGTTCATATGATAATGCTGTGTATCATCAGCAAAATAGGAGAAAAGAGCAGGCCAAGGATATGCCAAAAGGTAAGGCTGGGGTAACTAAACTAGCATTTCATAAATGTGAGGTTTGTGGTAAAACAGAAGTGGATGCGCCAGATATGGAATTTAGGTATTGTTCTACTTGTGGTAAGGAATTTTGTATTGAGCATTTAAAAAGTCATGAGCATTAGAAGTGATATCGCCCCCTTCAAAGGGGGCCAGGGGCTTCGGCCCCGCCATTTGGAACAACTCGACAGCATTAATAATGGGGGAATGGGGGCCACACTTTAGAAAAACTCGACTACCTTTATATAAAAAGGTTAATCGAAAATTTTTCATTTGTTAGAACATATAAGGAGATATAATATGAAGTTAATTATACCTACACAGGATTTGGCGGATAAAATACAGCAGTTTAAAGCTGAATATAATCGAGAGGTTATACCGGGTGCAAACGGCTTAAACTCATATGATTCAATTGATGAATGGGTAGAGCATGTAACTTTATTAGCAAATAAAAACAGCTGCCCTAAGGAACTAGTGCCATCTAGCACATTTCTTGCAATTGAAGATAATGAAATTGTAGGCGTTATAGATATACGCCATCATCTAAACCATCCTATTTTAAGTAAGTGGGGCGGGAATATAGGATATTCTATTAAGCCGTCGCAGCGTAATAAAGGGTATGGCAAGGAAATGTTAAAGCATGGATTGGCACAGGCTAGGAATTTAGGATTATATGAAGTGCTAATTTCTTGCTCTGCTGATAATATAGCAAGTAAAAATATTATTACCGCAAATGGTGGTATATATGAACGGTCTGTTGATATTGATGGTACAATGGTACAGCGCTATTGGATTGCACTAGGTGAATAATAAAATAAGAAATCCACAACTGCTGTGGATTTTTTGTTTTTTACAAATATCTCCAATAGTTTATTATTCCAATAATATTTTTTCCAATAATACACCAATTCTAAATTGTATAATAACTAGGCTAATATGTAAATACTTGACATAAACACGTCCATCTAATTTCCAGATATTAAAAATAAGCTAAGATAAGCTTAAGCGTAGCTATTTTTTAACTAAAATTAGATTTACAAATTAATATAATAACTTACAAAGGAGAATACATATGGGAATAAATATTGAACTTACAGGGCTAGCTATGTTTGCACAAGGAATTTTAAGCTTTTTTACGCCATTTGTAATACCTATAATACCTCTATACATACTATATTTATCCGCTGGAGCACTTAATGCTGCTGGTGAGGAAGATGAGGTAGGGACTTGTATTGAATATAATCTATTTTCAGTTTTTATTAATACTATTTTTTTCGTATTGGGGATTAATTGCGCTTTTATTATACTTACTATTAATTTTTCTTCAATAGGAAAGTTTTTATTAACTAATCAAGCTGAATTTAGACGCTTAGGAGGATTATGTATACTAATGCTCGGTGTGTTTCAAGTAGGCACATTTGATGTTAGAGCAAAAACTTTAAATCATGAAGATAAAAAATTATCCGTGCAGGCGCTTAGATTGCAGATGAACCCAGGTGTAGCTTTAATAATTGGCTTTATTTTAAGTTTCGCGTGGACTCCTTATGTTGGTTCAATTTTAACGTCTATAATTATTATGATTTCATCAACTCGCTCCGTTTTTACCGGCATAGTTTTAATGGTAATGTATACGCTAGGCTTTGCATTTCCGTTTATAGTAATAGGAACTTTAACGACATATATTTTCAATATAATAGATAGAAAAAAAGATGTGATTATACCTAGCACCAAACTAGCTGGGGCTATTATGGGTCTTATGGGAGTGTTTATGATGACCGGTCTTACCGATCAACTGGAAAATCATAAGCCACAAACGAACTTTGCCGTTGTGGATGAAGTGGAAAATAGAATGTATGAAGCTTTAAATGTCCTTAATGATGTTGTAAGACAGTTTAAACATACGATAGCTAATGCTCGTGCTATTCCTAGAGAGCAAGAAGTTAAAGCATTTGCTAAAGATTTTTGTTTATTAGACCAATACGGCTTTACTCATACACTGGAACAATATAAAGGAAAGATTGTTTTTCTTAACTTTTTAGCTACATGGTGTGACCAATCGGTTTATATGATGAAAGAAGTGCAGGATTTATATGAAGCGTATGGGTATAATGCAAATGATATTGTGGTACTTAGCATTGTCGCACCGCAAACTGAGCAGAATCCTTTTAGTAAGGACCTTGAGTTAGCTGATATGAAAAAATTTATTAAAAATAAAACTGTTACCTATCCTGTTATGTTTGACCTTTCGGGCGACATTACTCGTTCATATATGTTAGAAGCGTATCCTGCCACTGTGATGATTGATACAGATGGAGATGTGTTTGGATACGTTCCTGATACATTAACTCTAGAAATGATGGTAAATGTAATTGACCAAACTGTGGCGCATTCTGAGGTAAGTGACCTTATTGAATATTTGCCTGCGTGGATGGAAGAGGACAATACTCATTATGGTAGACATAGTTAAAACATGTTTTATCGCAAAAAAAAGCTCCTAAAAATTTAGGGGCTTTTTTTATTATCAGGAGTTGTAGTTTTGATTCCAAATTTTTTACCATGAAATCTCGAAAATATATTCGCCTTGTACGGTTGGTTTAACTAATACGCTATATTGAGTGCCATCTCCACTCAATCCGTCTGATGTAGTCCAAGAATGTTCTGGCGATAAAGTAGTTGTAAACTCCTGAGCAGTAGATTCGTTTGCCTTCATTAATTGCACATCAACAGAGCCAGGATTAGTGGATGCACTAGTTATTGTAAAGTTTTTAGTATCATGACTTGTGAAGTCCCAAAGAGATTTATACTCGCTAGTACTTGTAAATTCTAATGTAGCATCTGTGTACAATTGTTTACCATTTTCATCCTCCACATAATATTCATCATCAAAGTCTATAGATACTACTAATAAATTTGCAGGCTTTGCTTCCGCTATGCTATATGCCCATCCTAAGCTAGTTGATATTAATATACCTGATACTATGCCTAAAGTTAAAATTTTTTTGTTCATTGTACTACCTCCTTATTAATTATTAATAATAAATTCTAATTTAATTATTCTAATAGGTTGTTGTGTTAATCTCTAGATATAATAATAGTATAATTTAAAATTGTATGCTAGTCAATATAATTGGTATAATATGTCCAAGTTTGTTATAATTATCTTAATTGTAATCGAAAATACTACTAAAAAGCATTAACATGTCTGTCCAAAAATAATTCAATGTTATAAAATAGAAAAATATGTCTGTCCTAATTCAATAGATTACTACAATTCGCCTGTACAAATATTAAGTAACCTGAAAAAAAACTTTTTGTTGACAAATCTAGATATAAATATTATAATAGCTTTGTAGCATAAAAAACTTTCTGTGCTAGCCGGGGAGGTAGCGGTGCCCTGTACTTGCAACCCGCTGTAGCAAGGGTGATGCTTCGGCTGAGGCAGCATCTTGTGAGGCTCTGCCTCTAGAAAGTGGTGTTGACGATTGGGTCTCACGCAATAGGTCTTTATGAACCGGGTCAGGTCTTGACGGAAGCAGCCCTAAGTAAAGTCGCTTATGTGCCGTGAGGGTGCCTGGTCTGAGCTAACTACTAGAGTAACGCTTGTAAGGTGTTGTCGAAGCCAAGTGCACAGATTTAAAAATCTATTATACATTTCGTATGATAGATTTTTTTTTGTGTTCAGTTTTTTTAGTAGCGCATACTGCTTTTTTTGACGAGTTAATTTGGAAAATTATAAAAACATGTGTAGTAAAGCGTGGTTTGGGTAAAATTAAATGATAGTAGGTTGTCAGTTTATGTAACACTATGTTATACTCAACTAAAATAAAAGAATGTAGGTGAGAACAATTGAAAGGGTTATTTGAGAAGATATTCGGAACACATTCTGAAAGGGAACTTAAAAGAATTGAACCAATTATACAGAAGATAGAGTCTTACGACAATGCTATGCAACAGCTTTCTGATGAACAGATTAAAGAGAAGACTGAGGAATTTAAGCGTCGTATTGAGGAAGGCGAGTCATTAGAGCATATTTTACCTGAAGCTTATGCTGTTTGTCGCGAGGCTTCGGCTCGGATTATGAATATGAAGCATTATAGGGTACAACTTATTGGTGGGGTAATACTTCACCATGGCCGTATTGCTGAGATGAGAACAGGGGAAGGTAAAACTTTGGTTGCGACTTTACCAGCTTATTTAAATGCATTGTCTGGCAAAGGCGTTCATGTTATTACGGTAAATGATTACCTAGCAAGTCGTGATGCACAAGAGATGGGTACGCTTTATAACTTTCTGGGGCTTACTGTTGGCTGTATTGTTAGTAATATGGATAATAATGCAAGGCGCGCCGCTTATAATTGTGATATAACTTATGGTACGAACAATGAGTTTGGTTTTGATTATTTGCGTGATAATATGGTGCTTTATTCACATGAGATGGTGCAACGCGATTTAAATTATGCGCTTATTGATGAGGTTGACTCGGTTCTTATAGATGAGGCTAGAACTCCGCTTATTATTTCTGGACAAGGCGCTAAGTCTACTCATTTGTATAAGGCGGCTGATATTTTCGTTAGGCGGTTGAAGAAGGGTCAGTTGCTAGGTGAGGAGTCTGCTATGGCGACTCTTATGCGTGAGGAGATTGAGGAGGAAGGCGATTATATTGTTGATGAAAAGCAGCGTTCAGTTACTTTAACTGCTGAAGGGGTTAAGAAAGCAGAGCAGTATTTTGGTATTGAAAACTTAGCTGACCCTGAGAATATGGAAACTCAACATCATATTACTATTGCGCTTAAGGCTCATAATCTTATGCATCTGGAGAAGGATTATATTGTTAATGATGAGCAGGAGATTGTTATTGTAGATGACCACACCGGCCGTCTTATGGATGGTAGAAGATACTCAGATGGGCTTCACCAAGCTATTGAGGCTAAGGAAGGTGTTGAGGTTAAGAAGGAAAGTAAAACGCTTGCTACTATTACGTTCCAGAACTTTTTCAATCGTTATACTAAAAAGGCTGGTATGACTGGTACTGCTCTTACTGAGGAAAGTGAGTTTAGGGAGATTTATGGGATGGACGTTATAGTTATTCCAACTAATAGACCAGTCCAACGTATTGACCATGTGGATATAGTTTATACAACTGAAAATGGTAAGTTTAAGGCTATTATTGAAGATATTAAAAAGTCGGCTGAAGTTTTGCAACCGGTTTTAGTTGGTACAGTAACTATTGATACTTCAGAGCATTTGAGTAAGCTGCTTAAAAAGGAAGGTATTAAGCATCAGGTGTTAAATGCTAAGTATCATGCGCAGGAGGCGGAAATTGTTGCTGCTGCTGGTAGAAAAGGTGCTGTTACTATTGCAACTAATATGGCTGGCCGTGGTACGGATATTAAGCTTGAAGAGGGTGTGCAGGAGCTTGGAGGGCTTAAGATAATTGGTACAGAGCGCCATGAGTCTCGTCGTATAGATAATCAGCTTAGAGGGCGTGCTGGTCGTCAAGGTGACCCTGGGGAGTCTACATTCTATTTAGCGTTAGAGGATAATTTAATGAGGCTATTTATGCCTGAGACTACGCTTAAGATGTTTAATTCGTTAGGTTTAACCGAGGATGAGCCTATTGTGCATAGTGTTTTATCTAAAACAATTGAGCGTGCGCAGTCTAAAGTGGAGGCTAATAACTATGGTATTCGTAAACACTTACTAGAGTATGACCGGATTATGAATGAGCAGCGTGAGATTATTTATGGTGAGCGTTATAAGGTTTTAACTAATGAGAATATCCGCGATAATATTTTAAATATGGCTAAAGATGTTATTAATACTGCTGTTGAAAATGGAATTGAAGGTGTGGAGTATCCTGAGGATTGGGAGTTAGCTAAGCTTATGGAGCATCTTAATACTATAATTCCATTTGGCGAGGTTGAGTTTACCGAAGATGAGCAGAAGGATTTAACAGAGCAGAAGTTAAAGGATTTGTTATTTGAAAAAGCGCAAGAGATGTATTTGGCGAAGGACGCAGAGCTTGGGGATAAGTTGCGAGAGATTGAGCGTGTAATGTTGCTTAAGGTAATTGACCAGAAGTGGATGGACCACTTGGATAATATTGAGCAAGTAAGACAGGGTATTAATTTGCAAGCTTATGGCCAACGTAATCCGCTAGTGGAATATAAATATGTAAGTTTTGAGATGTTTGAGGAGATGACAGAAAACATTAAGCATGATACAGTTAAAGCGCTGTTCCATGTTAGAAGTACGCCAAATCAGGATATTAAGCGAGAGCATGTATTTAAGGGTGCTGTAACTAATCATCAGGATACGAGCCTAGGCGCTAAACCGGTGGTTAAAGTGGAGAAGATAGGACGTAATGACCCTTGCACTTGTGGAAGTGGTAAGAAATATAAAAATTGTTGTGGTAATGTTTAGAATGTTTAGAAAGTGAAGTGATAATTTGTTAGTTTTAGAACAATTAAATCTAAGTTTAGTAAGTTATAAGCAAAAAATAGCCGAGATGGGGAACTCTCTTTGACATTGCTAACGTTAAGAAAAATATAGCACGGCTTGAGGAACAATCTGGTGAAGCTGATTTTTGGAGTGATATGGATAATGCGCAGAAGGTTTTGCAGGAGCTTAAGTTAGAGAAGGAGATAGTGGGCGGTTATAAGAAGCTTGTATCTATGTATGATGATGTATTAACGTTAATTGAGATGGGTATAGAGGAGCAGGATGAGGATTTGGCGCAAGAGGCTATTGAAGAGGCGGATGCGTTTAAAACTTATTATGAACAGATGCGAATTGCCACCTTGTTAGATGGAGAGTATGATAGAAACAATGCGATAATTGCCCTTCATGCAGGTGCTGGAGGAACTGAGGCTTGTGATTGGAATAATATGTTGCTTAGGATGTATACAAGATGGGCGGAGCGAAAAGGTTATAAGGTTCAGTTGCTGGATATGTTAGATGGAGAGGAAGCAGGGGTTAAGTCTGTTACGTTGCAGATTAATGGCGATAATGCTTACGGATATTTAAAGTCCGAGAAAGGTATACACCGCTTAGTTAGGATTTCGCCTTTTGATTCGTCGGGCAGAAGACATACTTCATTTGCGTCTTGCGATGTTATGCCTGAATTATCTGATGATATTGAAGTGGATATTAAAGATGAGGACCTTAATATTGATACGTACCGTTCATCTGGAGCTGGTGGCCAACATGTTAATACAACTGATTCAGCAGTACGAATAACCCATTTGCCAACGGGAATTGTGGTGCAGTGTCAAAATGAGCGGTCGCAAATTCAAAATAGAGAACGATGTATGAAAATGTTACGTGCTAAACTGTTTGAAAAAGAGAGAGAAGAACAGATGCTAAAGATTGATGGTATTAGAGGAGAAAAGAAGGAGATTGGATGGGGTAATCAAATTCGTTCTTACGTATTTCATCCATATAATATGGTAAAGGACCACCGTACTAATGAGGAGATGGGTAATACAGGAGCTGTTATGGATGGAGATATAGATAGGTTTATTAATGCTTATTTAAGTTGGCGTAGAAACGCATAATAAATATGTTAATAGAAAGGAACTTAGTATGTTAATTGTACAAAAATTTGGAGGAAGTTCAGTTGCAAATACACAGAGAGTTATGAATGTAGCACAAAGAGTTGCGCAGTCATACAAAGATGGCAATGAGGTTATTGTTGTGCTTTCGGCCCAAGGAGATACAACAGATGAGCTTATTTCTAAAGCTAAGGAAATTACTGTTAATCCCCCAAAAAGAGAATTGGATATGCTACTTACAACAGGGGAACAGCAGTCTGTAGCATTAATGGCAATGGCGCTTTCGGAGTTAAACATACCGGCTATATCACTTAATGGCTATCAAGTTAATTTAAGAACTACGTCTGATTACACAAATGCGCGTATAAGAAATATAAAAACTAGTCGTATTAAAACTGAGTTGGCGCGTCGCAATGTGGTAATAATAACAGGGTTTCAGGGTGTTAATCGGTATGAAGATTTAACTACGCTAGGCAGAGGAGGCTCTGATACAACTGCGGTGGCGATTGCAGCGGCTATTCATGCAAATAAGTGTGAAATTTATACGGATGTAGAAGGAGTATATACTGCTGACCCAAGGGTTGTGCCTAATGCGACTAAATTAGATGAGATTAATTATAACGAGATGTTAGAGCTAGCTTCTCTAGGTGCAAAGGTATTGCACAATCGTTCGGTGGAGCTTGCTAAGAAATATAATGTAGATTTAGTTGTACGTTCAAGTTTAACTACAGCCGAGGGTACGGTTGTTAAGGAGGTTACTATGGAAAAAATGTTAATTAGCGGAGTTGCTGGAGATGATAATGTGGCAAGGATTTCGCTTCTTGGGATAGAAGATAAACCAGGCAAAGCATTTCAGATATTTTCTACGCTAGGTAAAAACAAAATAAATGTAGATATTATAATTCAATCGATAGCAACTGATGGGAGACGCAATATTTCGTTTAGCATTGATAAGGATTATCTTAATGAGGCTAAAGAGATTGTGGATTCTAATGCGAAGAGATGGGGAGCGACTGGAGTTGAGTATGATGAGAACTTGGCTAAAGTGTCGGTAGTAGGCGCTGGGATGGTGGCTAATGCTGGTGTTGCTTCTAAGGTGTTTGAAGCTATGTATGATGAAGATATTAATATTCATATGATTTCTACTTCGGAAATTAAGATTTCTGTATTAATTGATAATGGAGATATGAAGCGAGCTATGCGTGCAATCCATGATAAATTTGACTTAGGACAATAAAGAACTAAATATTCTAATTATCTAATTTATACAAATCATACAATTTTCCGATTAACCATAACTTTTTTGCCATATAATTGCCATATAATTACCATTGAATTTCCATAATTTTTTGGTATAATTATCTAAATGGATATACAAACAACTCTCCCCCCTGTCAGCACCACAGCTGACATCCCCCTCTACAGGGGGACTTGGTTGGGACTAGGGGCTTTGCTCCATACCATGGATACTTCCGGAGTCCTAAGTGCCGATTGCTCTCCATGATTTTAAAGGATTTTTTATATTTTAACAAAGATGTTTACAAAATTAGGAGATGATAATATGATGAAAAAATGGTTAATTGGTGCAATGATTATTAGTACAGCATTAAGTTTAGGTACTGTTTATGCTAAAGACGGTTCCCATTGCAAAAAAAAAGAGGATATAGAACAGCAGGCAAAAGAAGCTGGATTATCAGTTGAGGATTATAAAGAAAAGATGCATGCTGAGCATTCTAAAGAGGCTGAAGCTATAATTTCTAGAGGTGCTGAGGCGGCAGGCATTAGCGTTAGTGAGTATAAAGAAAGAGTACTAGCTGAGCATGAGGCAGAGCTTGCTAAGAAAGCTGCTGAAGAAGGTATTAGCGTAGACGAGCTAAAACAACAACACCATCATAAACATTTGACTAAAAGAGCTGAGGAAGAAGGAATTAGTGCTGATGAGTTAAAAGCTAAGATGGATGAGAAGGTTGCTGAACATGCTAAAGAAGCCGGTCTATCAGTTGAGGATTATAAAAAAGAAATGGAAATCCATAGAATTATTATGCGAAATAGTAAAAGCAAATAGGCGATTGTATCGCCTATTTTTTTTAGCTGTAAAATTCTATATCAGTTGGCTCTAAACCAAAATGTGGGATTAGGCTTTTTATAAAGTTTAATTTAGTAGCTAGACTGCATGTGCTATTTAAATATATATTATCAGCAATTTTAGTTTTATAGCCACCGTGTTCAATTGCGCATAGTCTTCCTTTAAATGTATCGCTAGCAACTAGGTTTAGTAAAACTATAGCATTTATCTCATATAAATACTTACATATTTTATATAAACAATCTGACCAATTAGATACTTCAATAGCATTCATATTATCGCCCATTGTAAAGTGAGTAATTTTGGTGCTTATATCATTATCATTTAAACTATAAATATTGTCGGGTACAATTTTAAATGTAGCAGGATACGGCCATATTTCAATAAACCGCTTAGTTAAATGCATTGTACGCTTTCTAATTTCATCTTCGTCCCATTTATCTAAATTCGCAAGATATTTATTAAGATAAACTAAGCTATCTTTATAACCATTTTCGATATTCTGCTTTTCTTTAAAAGATTTATTGCTAAGCTTTGAATTGTAGCCGCTATACGTTAAATTTCCTATAGTGTTTAAATACGACTCATGAATTTCTCTATAGTTTATCCCTAACTCACGTTTCCAAGTTGGGGTTAATTTTTTAGGCATAATATGTTCTATCGTTAAACTTTTATTTGACATATCAAGCTGCTCTTTATTTCCGTACGTTTCTAGCATTTCAAATAAGTAATTTTTATTTTTACTAGCCATATTATAAATATTCTTAAACTCCAAAGCTTCTTCTACTGTTTTATCTGTAGGGAAATCCTTCTGTTGCCTACCTTTGCTTGCAAGAACATGACCTAAAACTAAATCGTAGTTTTCACCTGAAAAATGGTCATTAGCTTTTACTTCCTTACCTAACACAACAAAAATTTTATTTAACTTATTAGTAGACAAATCGCAAATTAATCGTCTAATAATAAAACTTTGGATTATTTTAAGACAATTTATAGCCTGGTTAATATTTAGCTTTCCTTCATTATAATCGTTTAATAATTCTAGTAAAAATGGATAACTTACAGATACTTCTAATCGATTTATTCGCGTTATCTGTGTACGTAGCGGACTATCTACATCAGTTGTTATAAGTTTATAGTACTTTGAAAATTTTAGTAAATCTTTAAGCAGCTCATATATATCGCTATTTTGAATTTTTACAAATTGCTTAAATGCTATATATACTTTAGATTGGGTAGGGATTATCCGCTGTTTTATGCTTAAATAATCTCGGATAAACTCACTTACATTGTTGCAAGTGTTGCTCTCAATTTTATGCCAATAGTTATTATATATATCTTGTTGCTCTTGTTGGGATTTGCGCAGTAAAATAAAATTTCTAATTCTATCTGCTTCAGTTAAATCTAAACCTGTAGAATTTAAGCTTTCAAAAATAAGCTGAGGGTCATCTTCACCGTCTTTTAATTCCACATCCACTATTATTAGCCGTGTAATTACAGCGTATATATTTAGTATTTTAGTTAAATCCAAGCGCTCATAAAAATATTTATAATTTAAAGTAATGTTAGAGTTTGCCACTAAATTATCACGCTCGAATAGAGCATCATAGGCAATTTTATCATCTTTAATAGGAGCTAATTTTATGGGGTTATTATTGTATTTATCTATTAAATAACTCTCTCTTATTATAGTAGGAAGATTTACTAATTGTACCTTATCTTCAATTTGATTAATATTATCTTCTAAAAAATGTGCGATTGCTAATAGCAATATAGATATAGTAGTAAGTCGTTGCTGGCCATCAATAATAAGATAGTTTTTATAGCCAAAATAAATAGAAACCATAGCGCCAATAAAGTAGTTTGGTTTGTTATAAGCAATAACAAGTTCAATATCATCAAACAAGCGTTTACACTGCTCATTTTGCCAGTTATAATTACGCTGATATACAGGAATAGTAAACTTTTTATCTTTCCCTTCTAAGAAATCACATAAATATTTTTGTTTAGCATCCATACAAGCCTCCTTATTTTTACTAATATTATATCCATAATTTGGTTATAATAAACATTACCAGTTTGTTGAAGTAATTAAGAAAAGAGGATATAATTATGTTTTCATTAGCAAATAAAATAGCGTTAGTGACAGCAGGAACTTCTGGGATAGGATTTGCGCTAGGGAAAGCTTGTGCGCAGGCAGGGGCAACGCTTGTAATTAATCACTATAAACAAGAGTCTATAAATACCGCGTTAGAAGAATATAAAAAGTTAGGAATATCAGCACATGGATATTTAGGTGATGTTACAAAAGAAGATGAAGTTAGTGAGATGGTAACACATATTAATGAAGAAATTGGTGTTATTGATATACTGGTGAATAATGCAGGAATTATTAAGCGTACGCCAATGACACAAATGTCGGTTAGCGATTTTGAGCGCGTAATAGACATTGACCTAATTGCGCCATTTATTATGGCAAAAGCTTGTATCCCGGGTATGATTGAAAAAGGTGGCGGCAAAATTATTAATATTTGCTCTATGATGAGTGAACTTGGGCGTGAAACTGTATCGGCTTATGCTGCTGCAAAAGGAGGGCTTAAGATGCTGACTAAAAATATATGCGCTGAGTATGGGGCTAATAATATTCAGTGTAACGGAATAGGGCCAGGCTACATTGCTACAGAGCAAACTGCACCGCTAAGGGAGGTACAAGCAGACGGTACCCCTCACCCATTCGATAGATTTATATTGGCGAAGACACCGGCAAACAGATGGGGAATGCCAGATGATTTAGCAGGGCCTGTTGTATTTTTAGCTTCTAGTGCATCCGACTTTGTGAATGGACACATTCTATATGTAGATGGTGGAATTTTAGCTTATATTGGTAAACAACCTTAAAATTAGGCTGTAACTGTTGACTATCAATGGTTACAGCCTAATTTGCTGATAAAATAATATAATATAGTTCTGGTCAATATGGGGAATAATATATTTTTCGATATGAAATATAACAATTGGAGGTATATATGTTACTGATTGGCGATAAATTTACTCAGCTAAATAAAGAAAAATTAACTATTAGGAAAGAGCATTTTACGAGGTTATTAGAGCAGTGCCAAACTTACTTTGGACAACCGATGGATGAAGAACATCCCCAAACGAGTATTACGTATATGGGAGTTGCTGCAGCGAATTTAAGCTTAGCTTATAGGTTAACAAAACAGGAGCAATATTTAGATGAAGCGAAGAGGTGGATTTTCACTGCATGCAACTATGACTGCTGGGGGTATGGCTTTCTTGTGGATGTGGACCTTAGCGCATCATGGTTATTATTTGGATTTGGTTTATCATATGACTGGATTGGAGATAATCTTAGTACGGATGAGAGGAATATAATTCTTAATAAACTAATTTTACAATGCCATAAAATATTTAATTATGGAGAAGAAAACCGTGGAAACTGCTGGTCCACAGATTATTGGCAAAATCATAATTGGATTAACTATACGGGAATATTAACTGCTGCATATGCTATTTTACCGAAATATCCTGAGGCGCAAACTTGGATTGATGCTATTGAAGATAATTTTGCCAAAGTATTTGAATGGATGCCTCATGATGGGAGTAATTATGAAGGCACAGGTTACTGGCGATATGCGATTAACTTCTTTTTAGCGGCGGCTGAAATGATACGTCAACATAGCGGTAAAGATTTTTTTAAAACGCCATTTTTAGAAAATACTTTTTACTATAGATTATATCAGTCAGCTCCAAACTGGGAAGAGAACATAAATTTTGCAGACGTACACGACAGACGTAGCTCTCATAGCATTTCGGCATATTATAAATTTGCTACAGAATACAATAATGGATATGCGCAGTGGTTAGCAGAGCTTGTAAGGAAAAACTTTTTATTTAGAGAGGCATATCAGAGTAAAATTTTTCCTGGCATTATGCCAGAAGCATTTTTAGAATATATTTGGTATAATCCAGAAATAGAGCCTAAAGAGCCGTTTGATTTGCCACTAACTAGGTTTTTCCCAGATTTAGGCTTAGCTGTAATCCGCTCATCATGGGATAGAGACGCTATACATTTCTCAATCAAATCAAGCCCTGCAGGAGGACATGCACAGTGGACGAAATCTTGGGAGCTGGATAAGGAGAATAATTGGCGCACAAGAAGTTTAACGCATTACCATGTGGATTTTAATAGTTTTATACTAATAGCGCATGATAGCAATCTAGCGATAGATGAAGGATTCCACCGTACATCTAAAGCTAAAGTGCATAATATGATTACGGTGGATAATACAGGGTGCGTGGGAGAAAAGATTTGGGAAAACAGCAGTTTAGCTGACCCGCAGTTGTTTGATTTAAATTGCAAAGGTATTTATAATGTGTGGAAAGATGTGCCAGAGGATGCAACTGCTGAAGTTTTAGATTTTATTAGCCAAAATGGTTTTACGTATTATTGTGCTAATTCTCATAAATTTTACTATCCTGAGATGAAGTTAGTAAAAAATGTCCGCAACGTTATATATAGCGAACAAGGGTACTTTATTATGTTAGACGATTTGCATAGCGATTTAGACCATACTTACACATGGAGGTTACATTCAGAGCAATTTGCAAAGAAGAATAAAGAAGGCGTATATACTATAAAAAATGGTAAAGGGGCACTAAATATTTATCCTATCTTGCCAACGGATATGGTTACTAATGTAGAGGAAACTGTTATTAATGAGATTATGACACCACAACGCCCTAATGATGTTAGAAATATTGTGCTTAAAACTTTATGTATGGAGAATAATCCAAGGCAGAATAACGTATTGTTTTTAAATATTTTAGAGCCTATTTCTAGTTTTGATGATACTAAGATGAGTATTGATAAAATTGATGGACTTGTGGGGGTTCATATTACTAAAGGAGAATTAGTGGAAACGTTTATATACTCTGAAGATGTGGCTGTAGATACAGATGATATAAAAACGGATGCGATTTGGGTATCGGTAGTTAGAAACGGTGGTAAGGTTGTTAAATATGCAATATATAAAGGAACATATTTAGTTGTAAACTCACAACAGATTTATAAGTCTGATAAAATTGAAACAGCTTTTGTTACTGTTTAAACACAAATAATTAAACACAAATAAGTTATAAAATACACATAACATACACTTAAAACTCTAAAGGCGAAAAACTTTTAGAGTTTTTTTGCGTTTTAATGTATAAAGCATAAAAAAACAGGCAACACTCTGGAAAATATCAAATTAAGTATTTTATTACAAATGGGTTAAGGCCTAAAGAAAGGAGTTTTTTATGACAGCAAGAAATTATGGTTTTACTTTATTAGAACTTATGATAGTAGTTATTATCATAGGTATAGTTGCTACAATGGTTAGTCCACAACTTATTAACGTTGCAAATGAAACATCGTTAAAATCAGATATCCAAGCAGCTCAAGCACTTCAAAATATGATAGATATGTATGTTGCAAATGGCAATAGTCTTGGAGATACTTCAATAGCTGGGATTTGCCAAACACTCGCTACAGCCAGTTATCTTAGTTCTAAAGATTTCGGTACAGATGGATTAAATTTAAGATTAGATGGAAATCAATTAACTTATTCCGAATCAGATGGGGTTAAGTTATCAGTTTCTAGTGAATATTTAGATTTAGTAGAAAATCTTGATGATATTCAAAGATTGTGGATTAATTAATGAGAGATAATCAAGGGTTTACCGTACTAGAGTGCGTAATAGCCTGCTCATTAGTAGGGGTTGTGTTAATTGGAATAAATAGATTATCTATTAGCGCATTTGATGTGTATAACTCTCATTTAAGCGCTATAGAATTGGATAATAAAGCAGATATGGTATATTATGCGCTTAAAAATAGGATTGAAAATGCGCAGACTCTCGTGTTTAATACGTCTCCTAATGGGGTTTTAAATTATGAGGATGAAATAGTAGATAATCAATTTAGCTCAGTACGGCTATATTATTATGACGATGCTAGCTCTATATCACTATATTATAGCTCTTTGCAAGGTAACTTAAGTTACTCTACACAAGTTGTGCAAGAGGATATTAGTAGCATGAGGGTGAATAAAAAAGCTAATAGTGCAGTAGTAACAATATCGTATCAGTTTAGAAATTCGGATGAGGTTTATTATTATGTTGTAGATTTAAGTAATAAGGGTGTGCGCGATGGGTAAAACAATTATGGTACAAATTAATAGAAATAGTTATACTATACAAATTAATAGACTACACACTAAAACTTATCAAGTTATTACTAATTTGATTGATGATTTTAAAACTACGTTAGCTGAGTTAGTATCAACGTATAAGTTAAAAAATAATAAAATGATAGTTTATTTAAATGAAGAGCTAGTAACTTATAAGGTTGTAAATGTATATGCGCGTAATAGGCAGCATGTACCTAAATTATTGATATATAATCAGAAAGATTATTTAAATATAGATAAAATGACACTTGATTATAAAATAATTGGTAGGGATATTTCTAAGGAAAAGTTTAAAGTGCAGCTGGTGGGTATACCAGATAAGCTAACGACTGAGTTAGTGAGTATAACTAAAAGCTTTAATTTTAGGTTAAAACTTATTACTACTAAAGGACTAATATTTATTAAGCAGTTTTCTAATACAAGTGATATATATATCGTTATTGATAAATATGAAAATTTGTTTGCAGTACAAAATAAAAGCATTATATACACTATGCAAAATATTGATAATTTACCTTATTTAATTAATGCTCTGCAGCAATATAGTAATAAGCAACTAAAAGCGATTGTGGTTGATAAACAATTAAAAACTGAGTTTGAAACATCACATCAAATCATTCGTAAAAATTTTAAATTTTTTAAGTATGTTAAGCCTTGGAATTTAATACCCCGCGTTGAGCAGAAACAGGTTAAGACTAATCAATTTCGTAAAGTTATAGCGGTAGAAACTGCTGTATTTCTTGTAGCTACAATAATAATTCCGTGCATTCAAATATTGGCTAAGCATCAGCAAATTATTGATATTGAAACTAATATTAATAGCGATAAGTTTACAGAGGCTAGTTTAGTTTTATATCAGTTAACTCAAGAACATCATCAACAACAAATTTATAACGAAAAAATTCAATATTTAAATAGTTATTCGTTAATTAATCCTGCTAGTATTGAGGTTATTACGGCTTCTGCAAACTCTTACGTTACAATTACGCGCTTAAGTGTTAATAGTAACATTCAAATTGATTTGGAAGGGACGTATACGTCGCATAGTAAGTTAATGGAATATATAGAAATATTAGAAACTCAAATTAATAATATTAAAATTGAGATTAATCAGGTTAATAATTCGTTTTCAATAAGCGGTAGTATTATGTATTAAAACGGAGGGAGCTATGGATAAAGCGATTATTGTAGTACAACTAGTTTGCCTAATGGTGTTGTATCCTTTATTAATGGATAGAAAAGATGAATTAGACAATTTAATTGTGAATAAAAATATAGAATTAGAAAGACTTACGAAAATTGCAAGTAATGATATAAATTACTTAGTAGAACAACAAAATAATTTACTTCCTAAAGATGAAGGAATAACTAAGCAAACAGATAATTTACTTAATCCATTAATTACCAGTATTAATCCTATTACTACTAATTATTTAGATATAGGCGTTATTGAGAGGGAATATGAAGTTTCGTTTACAGGGCCTATTCTTAAGGCTATTGAGAGTATCCAGAATGTGTATCCGCTTACTAAGGTGGGATATATTGATTGGCGAACTGATGGTAAGATGAGAATTTTGGTGTATACCGATGATAAATAATAAAGGGTTAACGTATATGGAGCTGTTATGTAGTGCGGTTATTGTAATTGTATCTTTTAGTATTTTTTTACGTAGCACTTCGTCTAGTATGATTATTGCAAATCATGCGTATGACACTAATCAATTGTTAATGCTAGGCAGTGAATTGATGATGGTAATAAATGCTAATAAAAATGTAATAGAAAATACAAGTTTTTCTGATTTTAATACGTTATTATATGAATTATACGGTAGTACAGTTGCTCAAGATAGATATGATCTGGATAAGTACGATTATCATGTAGCAATAGTAAATACAAGTGGTAATGCTAGTAGAATAATTAGTACAGCACAAAGTAGGTTTAATATAGAAGAGATTTTTAAAGATGCACAAATTAACCTTCCTGCGCCATTAGAAAATACAAAATTAATTGTAGTTAATGCTATGGCTAAAGATTATGAAGGGAGTGCAGTATATTTTGGACTATTTTAAAACTAAGAGCAATCAAGGCGGTACTTTGATTAATGTTATGGTATTAGGCACTGTGCTTAGCATATTAATGCTATCTATGTATAATATTAATGCTCAAAATATAGCTGAGGTAGAAATTAACCAATTTATGTTACAGCTAAATGCTTTGCTAGATACAATCTCTCCTAAATTTTTAGAATACTTAAATGAAATAGTTATAGATGAGCTAGAAAATAAAACATATATAGTAACACAAGACGAATTAGGAGAGGTAGATGAACTAACTAAAGAGGACGTAGCACAGATGGTGTTAGAGGATATGCGAACGGTAATACAACAAAACATGGATAGTAGTTTTAGCTGGAGCTGGTATTTGGCTGATACACAAATATATATGAGTGCTTCGTTATATACAGCACAAAGTGTTGTGGACAAATTAGGTGTGGATGGTGCATTTATATACTTACTGCCTAGAGTTATTTTAAATTCAACATCGCGCTCGTCAACGGCAATTTTTGGTATAACGGATAATTTAGAATATGAAATTGTCATTGAAGAAATCCATGTTTATAATACCGACGAAAATATTACTAGCGACATACAAACGGTTGATAGCGCTACACAAATTCCCGTTAATATCGATGAATCTACTTCTTATACTGAAGATGAAATTATAGTTACAACAATAACAGAAATTACAATTAAGACACTTCCGACTATTATATTATTAAGCGAATACTAAAAGGCTATTGTGTAACTAGGCTCATATAAGTTATAATCTACAAAGAAAGGAAGTGTGATATGAAACGATGGCTTTATCCACAACAATACGTAACATCTATATATGACGTAGATTACGAACAGTTAAAACAGCAAGGAATTAAGGGGTTAATATTTGATATTGACAATACACTAGTACCTTACCATGTAAAGGAACCAACGCAAGAGATAGTGGATTTAATAATAAATTTAAAAGATAAAGGATTTAGAATAACGCTAGTATCTAATAATACAAGAATTAGAGTTCTAAGGTTTAATCAGCAACTAAAGTTAAATGCTATATATAACGCTTATAAACCTAGAAGATTAAATTTACATCAAGCTATTGAGCGAATGAAACTTAAAGCTTCACAAGTTGCAATAATAGGGGACCAAATTTTTACTGATATATTAGGAGGAAATAGAGCCGGCATTCATACTATTCTAGTGCAGCCCGTAAGTGAGAAAGATGAGCCTATTACAAAAATTAAACGTGGGGTGGAGAAGAAGATAATAGAACAGTATGTAAAATCAATATCACAATAATTATGAATAAAGGATTTACATTGATTGAATTGCTAATTGTAACTTTACTTATTTTTTGTATTGGTACATTTAGCATGTTAGGTTTAGATTATATAAATAATTTAAAATTTGATGTTGTAGTAGATGAAATTTACAATGCATTTAGCCAAGCTAGAAGTATTTCTTATGCAGCAGGTTGCAGCGCATCTTTAACTTACAGCTACTCAACGCATTCAGTAACGATAGCGTGTTCAGGATATGAGACTACAGTTATAAAGTTACCATCTTTCGTGCAAGCTAACTTAAACGTATCTGCGCTTAGGTTTAACGGAAACGTTTCACCATCTAACGCAGGAACGTTTACTATGATAAATACGTTAACTAATAGAACAAAATCAATTACACTAAGACCAGTGAGTGGAAAAATCACATTGTATTAAATAGTACTTGACATCTCTAAGTAATGCTATATAATCAAAATATGACAATATGATAAAAGGCTCATCTCTATGAGCCTTATTTTTTTATCAGCTTGTAATATTATTATAGAGGAGATTGTTTATTATGATAGTAATTTTAAAAAAGAGTATAACACCAGATGAAATTGATGCGTTGGTTAATAGAATTAGAGCGTTTGGAGTAGACGCGCAAATATCAGAAGGAACGGGACAAACTGTAATTGGGTTGATTGGGGACACCACTAAAGTTGACCGTTGTAGTCTGCAAGCTAATAAGTATGTTGAGAGAGTTATGTTAGTTCAGGAACCATTTAAAAGAGCTAATCGTAGATTTAAAGAAGAAAATAGTGTTATTAATATTAGTAATAAGACTACAGTTGGTGCATCGGCGTTAACTATGATTGCTGGCCCATGTTCTGTTGAGTCTGAGGAACAAATAGTAGGTATTGCTAAAGAGGTTAAAAGATTGGGAGCTACTGCATTAAGAGGTGGGGCTTTTAAACCTAGAACGTCTCCATATAGTTTCCAAGGCCTTGAGTTAGAAGGGCTAGAGCTATTAAAAATTGCTAGAGCGGAGACTGGATTACCTATTGTTACAGAGATTATGTCTACTAGTATGATTGATAAATTTGTTGATGATGTAGATGTTATACAAGTTGGCGCAAGAAATATGCAAAATTTTGATTTATTAAAACAATTAGGTACTATTGATAAGCCTATTTTGTTAAAAAGAGGTTTGGCAGCGACTATCGAAGAATGGTTGATGTCTGCTGAATATATTATGTCAGGTGGAAATGATAATGTTATTTTGTGTGAGCGTGGTATTCGTACGATAGAAACGTTTACGAGAAATACACTTGATGTAAGTGCTATACCAGCAGTGAAGAAGTTAAGCCATTTACCAGTAATTGTTGACCCAAGTCATGCGGCTGGGATGGCTTGGATGGTGGACCCATTGTCTAAGGCAGCGATTGCGGTTGGGGCAGATGGATTGATTATTGAGGTTCATAATGACCCTGCAAATGCGCTTTGTGATGGACAGCAGTCTATTAAGCCAGAGGAGTTTGGAATTCTTGTTGATAAGTTAAGAGTGATTGCTTCTGTAGTTGATAGAGAGATTAAGTAATGTCTAGGAGCACTTAAGGCATTTGCTTTAGTGCTCTATATTTTAAGTTAAAAGCCAGAGGTTTAGGAAAGGAAGAGTGTTAATTGAAAATTTTAGATGTAGAATTAGGAACAAATAGTTATCCTATATATATTGAAACGGGTGCAATATCAAAAGCAGATAGTTTAATTAAGGAACATTTGGACTGCAAAAAATTATTTATAATTACTGATACTAACGTGGCAAGACTTTATTTAGGGGAGTTAAAATCATCGCTAGAGTATGCAGGGTATCAAGTGTATTATACTATTGTGGAGGCAGGAGAACACAGTAAGGATATACAAACGTTGCCAAAGATTTATAAGGAACTTGTGGCGGCAACAATTAGCCGAACTGATGCAGTGATTGCGCTAGGTGGCGGAGTAGTGGGCGATTTAGCAGGTTTTGTTGCTTCGACTTATTTGCGCGGTGTTAAGTTTGTACAAATACCAACGTCTTTGCTTGCACAAGTGGATTCTAGTGTAGGCGGTAAAGTTGCGGTGGATTTGGCGCAGGGGAAGAATTTAGTAGGGAGTTTTTATCATCCTAAATTAGTTATAATAGACCCTCAAGTTATACAGACGTTGGAGGATAAGTTTATTAATGATGGGATGGGAGAAGTAATAAAGTATGCTTGTATAAGGGATTATGAGCTATACTCACAACTTTTAAATTTTCAAGATAAACATGTTTTAAAAAGCAATTTAGAGGAGATAATCTATACATGTTGTAATATAAAAAGAATGGTTGTGGAAAGCGACGAAAAAGATATGGGCGAGCGTATGATTTTAAATTTCGGCCATACTTTAGGGCATGCAATCGAAACTGTGGGGGGTTATAAACAGCTGACTCATGGGGAGGCTGTTTCTATAGGAATGTATCAGGTGACTAGGATTAGTGAAAAGCTTGGTTTAACTAAAGAAGGTACTAGTGCTCTAATATTAGATTTGCTACAAAAATATGAATTACCTTATAAAATGCCTGAGGTAGATTATGATGAAGTGTTAAAAGTGATGGGTATAGATAAGAAAAATTTGGACTCCAATTTAAATGTAATTTTGTTGCATGAAATAGGTAAGTGTTTTATTTATAAAACGGATATATCGTTTTTTGAATCTCCCCCTGTCCACTGCTGACATCCCCTTCTAAAGGGGGATTTGTAGACAGAGACTTTAACGGATTTACCATTTTTTTAATATAACTAGGTGAGGAGAAAGATATGCATCAAGTAAAAATTTTACCAACTAAATTAACTGGAAATATAAAAATTCCGCCATCTAAAAGTATGGCGCATAGGGCTATTATTTGTGCTTCTTTAAGTACGCAAACAAGTGTAATTAGTGGTGTAGATTATTCTGCTGATATTATAGCAACAATTGAAGGCATGCGCGCACTTGGGGCTGATATAGTGCAGGATGGAAGTACGTTGACTATATGTGGGGAAAAGTTATTAAATGGTGGAGTGGATAATAAAACTATATTTTGTAATGAGTCCGGTTCTACATTAAGATTTTTAGTGCCTATAAGTTTAGTTTCTCACAGTAAAGTTAAATTTACAGGGAAAGGGAATTTAGGCAAACGACCATTAACTTCTTACTATAATATCTTTGATAAACAAAATATAAAATATTCTTATGAAGCGGATAATTTAAATCTACAAGTTGAAGGTAAATTATCAGCAGATAAGTTCGAGCTTGCTGGCGATATTAGTTCGCAGTTTATTACAGGCTTATTATTCGCTCTACCGTTACTTGAGAGTAATTCAGAAATCATAATTACTACACCGCTAGAGTCTAAAGGGTATGTAGATTTAACGTTACAAATGATGGAGAGTTTCGGGGTTTATGTACAAAATAATGATTATAAGTCTTTTATTATAGAAGGAAACCAAACTTATAAGGCAACGACTTATGAAGTTGAAGGTGATTTCTCTCAGGCGGCATTTTTCTTAGTGGCAGGGGCTATTGGGAATAACGTTACGTGTACAGGAATGAATATAAAATCTTTGCAAGGCGATAAGATGGCTATAGATTTTTTAAGAGAAATGGGAGTGGATATACAGATTGAAGGAGATTGTATATCAGCTAAAAATACAGGTGTGCTTAACGGTATAACGATGAGCGGCGCGGAGTGTCCAGATATTATTCCTGTTATGAGCGTTGTAGCTGCACTATGTGATGGAGAAACTGAGATTGTTAATGCAGGCAGGCTTAGAATTAAGGAATGTGATAGATTGACCGCGACTACACAAGAGCTTAATAAAATAGGCGCTCTTATTACCGAAAATGTTAATGGTATGAAAATTGATGGCGTGGACGAGTTTAGCGGCAATTGTATGGTTTCTAGCCATAAAGACCATAGGATTGCTATGAGTTTAGCTATTGCTGCTACTAGATGTAAGCAACCTATTATACTAGACTATCCAGAATGCGTTGAAAAATCGTACCCTAAATTTTGGGATGATTATAAAGCTATAGGCGGAAAGGTCGAGGTAGTAATATCATGAGTTTTGGAAAAAATATAAGTATTTCTATATTTGGCGAATCTCATGGCAATGGTATTGGTACTGTAATTGAAGGATTGCCATCGGGTATTAAACTGGATATGGACGAGATTGCACAAGAGATGAAAAGACGCGCGCCGGGGCAAAATAAATTATCTACTACACGTAAAGAGGCTGATAGCGCCCAAATTCAAAGTGGTGTTTTTGAGGGCTATACTACTGGTACTCCTTTAGCTGCTGTCATTGCAAATAATGATACACATTCAAAAGATTACTCTATTTTAAAAACCCATATGCGACCAGGCCATGCGGATTATGCTGGTAGCGTTAGATATAGCGGTTTTAATGATTATAGGGGTGGCGGACATTTCTCAGGTAGGTTAACCGCGCCTTTAGTATTTGCCGGCGCTATTGCTAAGCAAGTGCTAAAAAGCTATGGTGTAACGGTAGGAGCGCATATAAGTCAGATTGAGCATGTAAGAGATGCTAATTTTGACCCAGTAAACGTTGATGCTACTCGGCTACACAAGTTGCTGGCTAAGGAGTTACCTGTAATTGATGATACAAAGATTGACGCAATAAAAGAAGCGATATTAAATGCTAAAAACGAATGTGATTCAGTAGGAGGTAAGATTGAATGTGCAATAGTTGGTCTTAAAGCTGGCATTGGAAATCCATTTTTTGATTCGTTAGAGAGTACAATAGCACATTTAGCATTTTCGGTACCAGCGGTAAAAGCTATATCATTTGGAATAGGCGAGCAGTTTGCACATTTAAGAGGAACAGTTGCAAATGATAGTTACCATTTGGTGGATAATAATATAAAAACTAAAACAAATAACAACGGTGGAATAACAGGCGGGATTTCAACTGGAATGCCTGTTATATTTGAAACAGTAATAAAGCCTACCCCTTCTATTAGTCAACAGCAACAAACTGTAAATATAAAAGATAATATAGAAACAACTTTAAAAATCGAAGGTAGACACGACCCGTGCATTGTTCAGCGCGCAGTTGTTGTAATAGAAGCCATTGCCGCGATTGCAGTATTAGAATTATGGAGATAATAGTTTGGAGGCCAAAATGATATTAGGATTTCAAGGAGTACCTGGCTCCTATAGCGAGCAAGCGTTGTTAAAGTATTTTGGAGATGAATATGAGAAGAAATGTTATCAAAATTTTGAGGATGTATTTGTGGCGCTACAAAATGAGCAAATAAAATATGGAGTTTTGCCAATTGAGAATTCTACTACAGGTTCCATTACTCAAAATTATGATTTGCTAAAAAAGTTTGGGTATTTTATTGTTGGAGAAGTTAGCGTTAAAATTGAACATCATTTATTAGGCTTAAAAGGTGCTAAGTTATCACAGCTTACTCATATTTATTCTCACCCTCAAGGTTTTGACCAATGTAGCGAATATTTAAAAAAGTTGCCACATTGCCAACAAGTGGCGTATCATAATACTGCTATTAGCGCTAAATTTGTTCACGAAAGCAATAGTTTAACTAATGCTGCTATCGGTAGTAAAAGAGCTGCGCAGTTGTATGGTTTGGAAATATTAGATTCGCAAATTAGTAATGCTAAAGAAAATGTTACTAGATTTATAGTAGTAGCAAAACATTTAGAAAATGACCCATCTTGCAATAAGATGACTTTAATATTTAATTTACCGGATGTGGCAGGTAGCTTATTAGGAGTTTTACACCAGTTTGCAGAAGAATCTGTAAATTTAGTTAAAATTGAGTCTAGACCAGTAGGCGACGGTTCTTTTTCTTACTATTTTTATGTTGATATAATAGGTAATAAAAAAGATGAGAATATTAAACGTGTGTTGGAGAAGGTAAAAGGTGAAAGTGAAAACCTTAGGATACTAGGATGTTATAAAAACAATATTTGACGACTAGGGGGTTGTACTAATGCTAGAGGAATATCGCAAAGTAATTAATGATATAGATAAGCAGTTAATGGATTTGTTTGAAAAGCGGATGAAAGTTGTTGTAGATGTTGCGCAATATAAACATGATAATAACTTGCCTATCTTTCATGAGCAACGAGAAAAAGAAGTAATTGAAAATAACTTAAAGTTAGTTCAGTCTGAGCACTTAAAGCCATATGCACATACTTTGTTAACTACACTAATGGATGTTAGTAAGGATTTTCAAAGGCAGCAGCTTAAACGCGCACCTAAAGAGGTGGAGCCTACAGCGATTAAGGCTAAGTACGGCTTAATAGGCAAGCAGCTACACTATAGCTTGTCACCACAAATACACCATGCGTCTTTTAAAATTAATCATATTAGAGCTGAGTATGCGCTATATGAGGTTGATGAGAGTAAATCCATGCAAATTGTGCAAGCTTTAAAAACGCTAGGTATTGATGGCGTTAATGTTACTATGCCATATAAGCAAATTGTTATACCGCAGCTTAATGAGATTTCTGAAGAGGCGAAGAAAATAGGTGCTGTTAATACTATTAAAATCAAGAATGGTAAGGCTTACGGGTATAATACAGATTATCATGGAATTTTAGATATGTTAGATTATGGAGATATAGAAATTGAAGGTAATGATTTTTATATTTTAGGAGCAGGAGGCTCTGCTAGAAGTGTGATTTGGTGTTTAAAAGATAGAGGAGCTAGCAGTGTTACTATTGTGACGCGAGATGTTAGTGCTGCTAGTAAAGCGCTAGATGATACGGATGTAAATATTATCAACTATGATGAGTTTAATAGGGTTGAAAGTGGATATGGAGTAGTAAATACAACTCCGCGCGGATTAGCCCCTAATGTAGATGATATGGCAATTAGTGAAGAAAAGTTAAGATGCTTTAAAGCGGCTATTGACCTTGTGTATAATCCGGAAGAGACTAAATTTCTTAAGATAGCAAAAAGACATGGGCTTAAGACTACTACAGGGCTATATATGTTAGTGGCACAAGCTACTAGAGCGCAGGAAATATGGTATGATAGTAAGTTTGATTAAATAGGTTACTTACTCGTGACTTTAGTCATGAGTAAGTAACCCATCATAGTCAGCGTACACAGAAATGTGTACGTAGAGGCGGATTTAAAAACCGTCCA